>NZ_JBEXYF010000018.1:0-181757 GCF_040630775.1 Nocardia sp. NPDC005745 | reverse complement strand
TACAACAACTCGATGGCGTATGCGGCGAATGTGCTGAGTTGGGCGGCGGCGTATCGGACCGGGGGTTCGCCTACGCAGGTGCGCATCTCGCCGGATCTGATACCGCCGGGAGCGGCAGCCCCGGTGGATCCCGGTTCGCCGATGACGGCGGTGACCACGGCGGTGCCCGCACCCGTCGAGTCGCCGCGGGCGCCCATGCCCGCGCCGCGGCAGCAGGCGCCGACGCAGGTGATGATCACGCTCCCCGGTCTGCCGCCCATTCCCTGCGGCATCTTCTGCCCGCCGCCGCCACCGGTGAATCCGTGCGTCGCGCAACCTCTTCCCGCGCCGATGCCGCAACCAGGGCAGCCCGGCATGGCGCGCACCCCGCTCGCGCCCCGGCAACCGTACGGCGCGGCGCCCGGACAGCTACCGAACCCCGGCGCGAACAGCCCCGAAGCGGAGGGCAACGCCGGACCCGCCGACACCCGTGCCGCCGAGTGCGCGCAACCCGAGACCGAGGCCGCCGCCGGGCCCGCACCTGTCGCCCCGGAGCCGGACACCGGACCGCGCGACCCCGCACCGGCCATCACCACGCCGCCCGCGCCGGAACCCGAGCCGGTGCCCGACGCCGAAGCCGCGCCCACACCGACGCCCCCGCCCGGAATCACCCTGCCGTTCGGCATCGTCATTCCTCTTCCGGGCCCACCCCCACCCCCGCCGGCGGGCTGACTCCGTCCCCTCCGGTAACCGCAGGTTCTCGAATTCGGGCGCGCGCTGTGCGTCCAGCTGCCGGTCCATCCACGGTGGACCGCGGCACCGGTCGCAGGGCGAAGAGGCGTTGGTCCGGGAAGCGCTATGCCGCGACCGTTCGCAAATCTCTGCGAGCGACGCCACCCGGCCTGATCGCACCGTAGTTCTCGCGGGTCGTCGTGCCGAGGCCCAGTGACATCGCGGTCGCGTGGCAGGTCGTCCCGGAAACGGCGTCGAATGATTTCGTCACGATTGTGTCCATATCGCGCGCGACGCGGCCTCGAAGCCGTATCCGGACCGCGCGAACGGACGTATTCTGATCGGTAGCTATCCCGTGGCATCTGCCAGCGGCGCCGAGGAGGCCTTCACCTCCGGGCACGCCCGCGCCTACCGGTCAGGGCTTGCCGTCGTGGTCTCCGAGGGCGTCATCTCGTGCGGCGGACGTTCGGCGAGCGTGTGGCCCGGATCCGAACCTGGGCCGATCGTCGGCGACCGCCGTGCCGAACCCCGTCCGAGACCGGTCGAGCAGAGGTGATCCCATGAGGGCCACAGTCGGAATATCAGCAGAACAGGCCGTCGTGCGCGGGGTGATGCTCTCGTCCACGGCGCAACGAGGCACCAGGCCGGACGTGCTTCGAGAGATCGAGCAGCCGGTCGAGCACTCGACCGCCGCATCGGTGGCCGCCACGCTCGAAGCGTTGACGGCCGAGGCCGAGGCCGGCACCGAAATCGATGACGTCGCCGTGGCGTACCGAACCGTGGCCGAGCGGCGAGCAATCGTGTCGCAACTGTCATCGGCATCGTGGCGATCGTCGTCGCTCGTGTCGGCGAAGGCAGCGCTGCTGGCGATGATCGAGGACATCCCCGGCCTGGCGCAGTACGGCACCGTGCTGGTGCTCGAGCTCGTCGGCTACCACACGTCCTATCTCGTGACCGGTCCGGAACGGAACGGAATTCTCAGCTGCGGCGGGTGGTCGTCCGGTGTCGTCGACGCCGATACCGCCGGCCTGGCGATCGATCGGATCCGGTCCGCGGTAGCGGCGGACGGGCTGCTGCCCGACGCCGTGGTCTTGTGCGGCTCGTCGGCGGGTGACCCGGACGTGGTCGCCGCGGTGCGGCTCGCGCTCGACGTACCCGTCATGGCGGCGCCCGACCATGCCCACGCCGCCGCCTACGGCGCGGCGTTGGTCGCGGCCGCTCCGTTCCGGAGCGCACCGGTGGCACCGGCGGCGGCCGGTCGCCGACGCGGCGGCCGTGTGATCCTGGCCGGAGCGGCCGCGGCCGCCCTGCTGGGCGGAGCGGCGGCCGCCGTGGTGCAGGCGCGCGAGGACCGCCCGGCCGATGCCGCGATCGGCGGGCCCGCGCAGGCGCCCGTTCCCGCCGCTCGGCTCGCCGAACCGAATCCGGCGGCGGTGCCCCCGGCGCCCGCGGCCGAGCAAGCCCCGGTGGTCGTGTTGCCGGAACCGGCATCCACTCCCGAGCCGTATCCCGAACCGCCGATCCCACCGCCACCTCCGCCACACCCGGCGGCGGAGGCTCAGGCTCAGGTGCCCATCCCGCCCATCCCGCCTCCCGCACCACCGCCCGCGGAGCAGCAACCGCCGCCGCACCCGCGCAATCCCACCCCGACGGAATCGCTCGAACCGACCGTTCCGGCGCCGGCCGCCGCCGCCGCGCCCGACGACACCTACCTCTTCCCTGGCGAGTCCCCACCGCCTCCCTGGAACGCCGACCAGGCCACCGTGCAGGCGTGGTGGGACAACCACTGGAAATTGAAGGAGAGCTGGCTGCACGGCCGCTGAGACATATTCCCTGAGACGGGCCTGGGTCGGTGGATGAGGCGTCGGCCGGTATTCTGCTCGGTCAGGGAGGAGGCCGCGTCGTGTCTGTGCAACCGGGCGAGGTCTTCGCCGGTTATCGCGTCGTGCGCCGGATCGGCGCGGGTGGGATGGGCGCGGTGTATCTCGCCGAGGGTATGTGTGGTCGTTCCGGCGCGGGGACCCTCGGCGCGACTCGACGTTCGAGACCAATATCGACAACGACACCACGCGCCAGGACACCTGGCGGAGATCGTCCGGATCCGGGCGGGTGCGCTGGAGTCACTACCCGGGCGGCAACACCGGACTGCTCACAGCCGGATTCGACGATCCGGCGCGGGCGTGGATCGTCATCGACCTGTCCTGGGATCACCACACCGGCCAGGACCTGTTCGACCAGTGGTGGCAAGTGGCGCCGCTGTGAGCCGCGCCGGGCACCGGCGGCTCCCACCGAACGGTGGATAAGCTGGCCGGGTGAGCGCACCAACGGCCGGCTCGGTCGCTATCGTCGACGACCTGGAGACCGTCACGACCCGAGGTCCGGAAGACGATCCCGCGGCGATCGGCCTCGGCCGCGCCGACGTGGAGTCCCTGTGGGAGTCGGTGCAGGCGTGGTACCGCCTGGGCACCACTCCCGCGATCCAGGTCTGCCTGCGCCGCGACGGCAAGATCGCCCTGAACCGCGCCATCGGCCACGGCTGGGGCAACGCGCCGGGCGACGGGCCGGAGGCGGTGCGCGTCCCGGCCACTCCCGACACGCCTTTCTGCGGCTTCTCGACCGCGAAGGGCGTAGCCGGTGCGCTGATGTTCATGCTCGTCGAGCAGGGTGCTTTCGCCCTCGACGATCCGGTGTCCGGCTACATCCCGGAGTTCGCGGCGAACGGCAAGGCCGCCATCACGATCGGTGAGGTGCTCTCGCATTCCGCGGGGATCCCTTTCGTCCCGGCTCCGTATCAGGGCGTGGACCTGGTACTCGACGAGGAATTGGCCGTGCGCGCGCTGGCCGACCTGGTCCCGAGCTGGAAGGCGGGACGATTCCGTGTGTACCACGCGCTCACCCTGGGATTGGTGCTGCGCCTGCTGGTGCGGCGCGCGACCGGCAAGCGGATGCGCGAGCATCTCGCCGAGCAGGTGCTCGAGCCGTTCGGATTCCGCTGGACCAACTTCGGCGTGCGACCCGAGGACCTCGGCAAGGTCGTGCCGAGCGTGAAAACCGGTCCGGCTCCCTCTCGGACGGCGAGCTATCTGGCGCGCAAGGCGGTCGGCGGGCGAATGGACCGTGCGTCGCGCGCGGCGACCGACGCGTTCCTCACCGCCGAGTTGCCCTCGGGCAATCTGATCACCACCGCGTCCGAGTTGTCGAGGTTCTACGAGATTCTCGTCCACGGCGCACCCGACGGCCGCCGCATCATCCGGGCGGAGACGCTGGAGGAGGCGGTGCGCCCGGCGCGCTGGATACCCGGTGTCGCCGGACGCGTCAGCCGAGCCGGCTTCGAACTCGGCGGGCGCAGGTCGAAATTCGGTCGCGACACCGGATCGCATTTCGGGCGTAGCGGATTGACCACCCAGTACGGCTGGGCCGACCCGGCTCGCGGGCTGTCCGGTGCGATCCTCACCAGCGGCAAGGCCACCACCGATACCGAGCGACCGTGGCGGCTGGTCGCCCAGGTCTCCGCCACGGTGCCTGCCGACCGATAGCCAGGGCGAGGCGCCCGGCCGGGATCGATCGCTTCCACCAGTGAGAACACCTTAGCCATCCGAACGATTTAGTCTGTTAACTCGCTTGTTGCCGACCCGTCGGGTTGTGCTAGCGCTAGCGGAACAGACTGACCCGTCGGCTCTTTGGCGGTGAAAGCGTTGGTGTTGATGAGGATTGACCATGACGTGGCGGTGAGCGGATCCCGCCACGAGATGTTTCCCGACGAACGCGGGCGGTTCGGCGTGTTCGGCGGCAGATTCGTTCCCGAGGGCCTGATGGCCGCGCTGCTGGCCTTGGAGGACGCCTACCGCCTCGCGTGCGCCGACCCGGGTTTCGTCGCCGAATACCGGGAGCTGTTGCGCGACCGGGTCGGCAGGCCCACCTTGCTGCACCGGGTACCGCGGTTCGGGGAGTTGCTGGGTGTGCCGGGCGCCCGGGTGTATCTCAAGCGCGAGGACATGGCCCACACCGGCGCCCACAAGATCAACAACGCGCTCGGGCAGGCGTTGCTGGCCCGGCGGATGGGCAAGAAGCGGATCGTCGCCGAGACCGGCGCGGGTCAGCACGGCGTCGCGGTGGCGACGGTGTCGGCGATGCTCGGATTGACCTGCGTGGTCTATATGGGCACCGAAGACATGCGGCGCCAGGCGTCGAACGTGGTGCGGATGAAGCTGCTCGGCGCCGAAGTCCGGCCGGTGGACAGCGGTTCGCGGCGGCTGAAGGAGGCGATCAGCGAGTCGGTCCGCGATTGGGTGGCCGATGTGGACGCCACCCACTACCTGTTCGGCACCGCGGCGGGACCCGCGCCGTACCCGCGGATCGTGCGTGATTTCCAGACGGTGATCGGGACGGAGACCAGGTACCAGATCGCACGCGCCGAGGGCAGGATGCCCGATTACGTGCTGGCCTGTGTGGGCGGCGGCAGCAACGCCATCGGGGTGTTCCATCCGTTCGCCGACGACCCGCGGGTGGCGTTGATCGGTGTGGAGGCCGCCGGGCTCGGGGTGGAGACCGGCGAGCACGCCGCGACCCTCTGCATGGGCAGCCCGGGTGAGATCGACGGTTCCTACAGCTACCTGTTGCAGGACGAGGACGGCCAGATCGCGCACACCCACAGCATCGCCGCTGGACTGGACTATCCGGGCGTCGGTCCCGAACTCAGCCACCTGAAGGACAGCGGCCGGGTGCTCTACCGGGCCGCCACCGACGCGGTCGCCCTACGCGGCATGCAGGCACTCAGTCACACCGAGGGGATCCTCGCCGCGCTCGAATCCGCTCACGCCGTCGGCTATCTGATGGAGATGGCGGCGCGCGGCGAGATTCCCGCGGACTCGCTGATCGTGCTGTGCCTGTCCGGCCGTGGTGACAAGGATCTCGCCGTCGCCGCCGACCGGCTCGGTGTGGCGTGACCGCTGCTATCGTCGAAAACGCCCATGGCGCCGGAGAGGGACCGCGCGCTACACCCGCGCCCGAGGACGAGCCCTCTTGAAGTATGTGCCCCGCCTGTTGTTGTTCCTGGCGATTCCCGCCGTCCTGTTCCTGTTGCCCTGGTGGACGGTGGTAGCCGCACCCACCGCGGAATCCGGCCCGCTGTTCTGGCTGGGTTCCGCGCTGTTCCTGCTCGGATTCGTCGGCTTGCCCGCGTCGATGTTCCTCGGTCACGGACCGGCGCAGTCGGATGCGGCCTCGATCGTCGGCGACACGTTGCTCGGTGTGATGTGGGTGCTGTTCAGCTGGTCGGTGCTCGGCAATCTCGCGCGCGCCGGACTGACCGTCGCGGGGGTGGCCGACCCGGCTCGCTCCCGGATCGTCGCGGTGGGTGTGCTCGCGGCCGCGACGGTGCTGGTGGTGTGGGGTGTGGTCGAGGCGCGCCGGGTACCGCGGGTGCGCACCCTGGAGGTGTCCATTCCGGGTCTGGGCCCCGCGCTGGACGGACTGCGCATGGTCGTCGTGACCGACACCCATTACGCCGCGCTCGACCGGCTGCGCTGGTCGGAACGGGTGGTCGAGGTGGTCAACGCGCAGCGGCCCGACATCGCCTGTCACGCGGGCGACCTCGCCGACGGATCGGTGGCGAAGCGGCACGCGCAGGTGGACCCGCTCGGCAAGGTCGAGGCCGAACTCGGCCGGTTCTACATCACCGGCAATCACGAATACTTCGGTGACGCCCAGGGCTGGATCGACCACATGACCTCGCTCGGCTGGCAACCGCTGCACAACCGGCACGAAATCGTGCGCCGCGGCGGCGATCAGCTGGTGATCGCGGGCATCGATGATCCCACCGGCATCGCCTTGCCCGGGCACGGTCCCGACCTGCCCGCGGCGCTCGCGGGAGCGGACCCGGACGCGCCCGTCGTCCTGCTCGCCCACCAGCCCAAGCAGATCGCGGAGGCCGCGGCGGCGGGTGTGGCGCTTCAGATCTCCGGTCACACCCATGGTGGCCAGATCTGGCCCTTCCACTATCTCGTTCGCCTCGATCAGCCCGTCGTCGCCGGGCTGAGCCGCCACGGCGAGCGCACGCAGCTCTACACCAGCCGGGGGACGGGCTTCTGGGGGCCGCAGCTGCGGGTGTTCGCCCCGAGCGAGATCACCGTGCTGATCCTGCGTTCGGAGCCCGCGAGCGCCTGAGCGCCCTCGGCTGCCGGGCGACCTCGTCAACGGTGGCCGCGGTCGGCGCCTGCCTGACCGGCGGCGTCGGACGCGGGCGCAGACGGATGGCCGGGACTCCACGCCTCGACGACCCCCGGAATGCCGTCCTGGACGACATAACCGGCTCGTGTGTGGATGGGCGCGCCGGGATGGCGGACGTAGGGAACGACGCGAAAGTCGTTGCGCCATATCTTGTGGTCGAGTTCGACCCGGACATAGCCGCGTTGGGCGTTGAAGAACTTGATGTCCGGGTTCGCCGCGAGCAGCCGGCGACCTTTGTCGCTCAGATCGGTTCCGTCGCTGTTGCTGGTGATCGAGGTGCCGGTGAATTCCGCCGCCACGACCGGTGATCCGGGATCGGTGTAGTCGCGCCGCAGGTCGGCGGCCTGGTTCTCGTGCCGGTCGCCGGTGATCACCACCAGGTTCGCGGCGCCGCGGGTCGCCGCGGCGTCCAGTACGGCGTTGCGGTCGGCGACGTAGCCGTCCCAGGCGTCGGTGGAGACGCTGACCTGCGGGCCCGGGTCGGAATCGTTCTGGCTCATACCCACCTGGTTGCCGAGGACCTGCCAGCGCGCGGGGGAGTGGGTCAGGCCGTCGATCAACCAATCCCGTTGCTGCGCACCGAGAATGGTGCGGCCGGGGGAGAATCTATCGGTACAGCCGCCGACCACGGCGCCGCCACATGCCTGCGCTGTGCGGTATTGGCGGGTGTCGAGCATGGTGATCTCGGCCAGATCGCCGAACCGGAAGCGGCGATGCAGCCGGATGCCCGCCGCGGACGGCAGCTGCGCCAGGCGCAGCGGCTGGTGCTCGTACATGGCCTGGAAGGCGGCGGCGCGGCGGCGGCGGAACAGGGCGGGGACGCGCCAGATGTCGAGACCGATCCCGGGCGCGCCTGCGGCCCAGTTGTTGTCGACCTCGTGATCGTCCATGGTGACCAGCCACGGGAACGCGGCGTGTGCGGCGCGCAGTGGCTGCTCCGATTTGTACAGCGCGTAACGCAGCCGGTAGCCGGGCAGGTCGACGGCCTCGTCGCGGAAGTTCGGCCCCATCGCGACACCCGCCCGTCCGCGCACCCACGCCCGCTCGTAGATGTAGTCGCCCAGATGCACGACCAGATCCAGATCTTCCCGGCTCAGGTGCTCGTAGGCGGTGTAGTAGCCGGAACTCCACGACTGGCAGGAGGCGAAGGCGAAGCGCAGCCGCGCCAGGGCTTGCCCGGGCGCCGGGGCGGTGCGGGTGCGCCCCACCGGAGACACCGCCGAGCCCACCCGGAACCGATAGAAGTACCAGCGATCCGGCGCCAACCCGTGCACCTCCGGATGCACGCTGTGGCCCAGTGCGCGGGTGGCCACCGCCGACCCGCGCGCCACCACCCGGCGGAACTGCTCGTCGTCCGCCACTTCGTAGTCGACCGTGACCGGATCCACCGGCATGCCGCCGAGGCCGTCCGGCGCCAGCGGGTCCGGCGCCAGCCGCGTCCACAGCACCACACCGTCGGGTGCGGGATCGCCGGAGGCGACGCCCAGCGCGAACGGATCGCCGAGCCGGCGCGGGGCGGGAAACCGTGCACTGCTCGCCGCCGCGGTTCCCGCCAGTACCGCGGCCGACCCCGCGGCGCCGACTCGGAACAGTTCCCGACGTGAGAGAGCCATACATCAGCGTAAGGCCGCGCCCGAGGACGGGAAGGGGCCGCGAGCGGCGTCCCGTGTCAGAGCAGCCCGCCCCGGCGCGCGTGGTCGAGGGCCTCGACCCGGGAATTGGTGCCCAGCTTGCCGTAGATGCCGCGCAGGTGCGTCTTGACCGTGTTGACCGAGACACCCAGGTCCGCGGCGATCTGCTGGGCGGTGCGGCCGGAAGGCAATTGCTTGAGCACGATCATCTCGGTGTGGGTCAAAGCGGGATAGGCGGGCCTGCGGCGCGCCGCGGGGTGACGCCGGATCGTCGCCGCGAAACTCTCCGCCCGGCCGAGCCTGCCCGCGTAACTGTCCAGCAAGGGCATCGCGGCGGGCACGTCGAGGAACGGCCGCAACAGCCGGTGGGGCGTGGCGGAACCGAGCGCGTTCTCCAGCGCGGTGAGGGCTTTGGCCGGCGCCCTGGACTCGTGTTGCGCCGCGGAGTACAGCAGCCATCCGGTGACGGCGCTGACCGGACGCAGGTCGCCGGCACGCTCCAGCAGCGGTTCGAGGACGGCGCAGGTCGCCTTGCGGCGATCGGCCGCGGCGTGCAGCGCCGCATCGGCCAACCGCACCTCTGGAAGCTCTCCGACGATGCCGCGGGCGCGTTCGACCAGCAGTTGCGCGGTCCTGGCGTCGTGCACGCGCAGCAGCGCCCACACCACCGGCAGGATCAGGCTGCCCGTCGTGGCGGGCACCGTCTTGTGCTCCAGCAGGACCAGCAGGCCGCGACGCAGCGCGTCGACCGCCGCGGACTGCTCCTCGGCCCGCTCGAGCTCCAGCAAACGGCCTATGACGTGGCCGCGCCATCCGGCGGCAGGGCCGCATGATCCGTCGTGATCGGCCCGCTCGGTGAGAACGGACGCGATCTGCGCCGCCTCGGGCGTCTCGCCTTGCAGGTAGGCGCCGTAGGCGGCCACCGACGTCGCCTGGACGGCGTCGGTCGTCCCCAGCAGCCCGTGTTCCCCGGCGATCGCCAGCGCACGCGCCGCGCGCTCGCGCATCGCGGTGGCGGCGTCGACGGCGTCGGCGGCGAAGGCCAGCCGGGTCAGGGCACGCAGCACCAAGCGGGGGCGGCCCGCGTGCTCGGCGAGTGCGAGCGCCGAGTGCAGCAACTGTTCGCCGCGAGCGACGGCGCCACCGGCGACGAAGGCGGTGGCGATCTGGATCTGGGTGTACGCGTCGAGATCGGGATCGCCGGTGGGCGAGACGCGGTCCGGGAAACCGGGAAGGTCGGCCCCAGTGGTCGCCGCGACGTCGATCGTCGCGGCGAGGGTGAGTGCGTCCAGCCGTTCGGGCGAGGCGAAGGAGATCTTGGCGGCGCGCCGTGCCGCGGCGGTATCCAGGCACGCCACCGCGGCGGCGGTGCTGCCCGTGACGAGGGCGTCGACGACGCGCACCAGCCACAGGAACGGATCGTCGAGCAGAGCGGGCGCCGAACGGGCCAGTTGATCGAACAGCGTCGCGCCCCTCCCGTCGAGAACCATGCGCAGCGCACACGTGGACAGGAATTCGCACAGCTGATCGCGGTCCGCGCCCGCGAGCTGATGCGCAAGCGCGGTGGAGGGCAACCCTGCGGACCGCAACCAGCGGGCCGCCCGGCGATGCAGTTCCGCGCACAGGTCCGGTCCGAGGCGGCGGGCTTCGGCGAGGAAGTGGGCGCGCACCAGCGGATGGCAGGAGAACCAGTCCTCGCCGTCGCGCACGTCGGAATCGATCGGGAAGTCGATCCGATCGAGTTCGTGCAGACAATGCCCCGCGCCACCGCCGAGGAGTTCGTCGGCGAGCTGCTCGGTGAAGGAAACCGGAATGCTGGTGTAGGTGAGGAACCGGCGCAGTGCGGGCGGCAGCCCCTCGATGAGCTCGCTCATCAGGAAATCGGCGACCGCGCGCGCCGGGCGCGCGAGAACGGTGAGCGCAGCGGCTCGGTCGTCGGATCTCGCGGCCAGATGGGTCGCGGCGATGCGCACGAGGGCTGCCCAGCCCCGGGTCAGGGCGTGCAGCGTCACGAGTTCGTCGCCGGTGAGCTCGCAGCCGTGGTCACGGCACAGCGCATCGATCTGCGCCGGGGTGAAGGCGAGTTCACTCGGACCCCACCGGGTCAGTCGCGAATGCAGCTCGAGCACGTGCCAGCGCAGCGGCGGAGCGAAGCGGGCGCACAGCACCGTCGTCACGTTCGGCGGGGCGTGCTGCAAGAAGTACTCGATGCCGGCGAGCGCGAGCGGATCGGTGAGCAGATGGGCGTCGTCGAGCACGAGAACCGTCGGCGTCGTGCGCGCGGCCAGTGTGTCGGCGAGGGCCGCTGCCTGCGCGGCCGGCGGGCCCGGGCAGTTCGGGTTCGCGATCTCGAGGCGGGCGTGCAGCACGGTCCACAACGCCGTCGCGTCGTCGAGCTGCTCGGTGACGGTCACCCAGGCGACGTCGGACGCACCCGCGGCGTGCCGGGCGGCCCAATCGGCCACCAGTACCGACTTCCCGGCCCCGGCCGGTGCGCAGATCAGCAGCACGTGTCCGTCGCGGGTGCTCGACACGCCGTCGGCGGCGGCGTACAGATCGAGCCGGGGGATCGGGATGAACGGCAACGCGGGTATCCCGGTGACGGATTCCGCCGCGGCGGGGACGGGGCGTAGAGCGGGGACGTGCGAGGTGGTCACCGTGCCTCCCGGGCCGTGTGCTGACAAGATCACTACCACGCCTCGGTAGCGGAACTTACCCGGTGTGTAGTCCGCTCGATCAGATCGTGTGTGGTCGTTATGGAATTTTCATTTCGGGCGACCGCGAAATATCGGAGTCACCCGAAACGGGTGAAGTGCCGGACGGTGGGATTGGTGGACATTCGGAAGACGCCTGTCCACTATTTCCCGAGAAAAGGGGCGACCGATGACGCACATGACCGAACCGGAGCCACACCCCGTCCGCCGTGGCATCGCGGCGGGTACGTCCATAGCGGCCGCGATCCTGTTGCTGACCGTCGGCGTGCTGTCGATCTTCGAGGGGATCTCCGCCGTCGCCGAGGACGACCTGATCGTCGTCGGCGCCGACTACGTCTACAAGTTCGACACCACGACGTGGGGCTGGATCCACATCGTCATCGGCATACTCCTGGTCGTCGCGGCGCTGGGTTTGATGACCGGCGCCATGTGGGCGCGGGTCGTGGCGATCGTTCTGGCAGCCCTGTCGATCATCGCGAACTTCATGTGGTTGCCGTACTACCCGGCATGGTCGGTTCTGGTGATCGCGTTGAACATCGTCGTGATCTGGGCGATCGCCACTTGGCGGCCGGAAGCCGTCTGAGCGGACGGAAATTCCCGGCCGCGCGCCTCTGCTCTCGGCCGGGTCGAACACTGCCGATCCGATCTTCGGTGCGCCTCGCACCTGAAACGTGGCACGGCGCCGGTCAGCGGGATCCGGCGTCGTCCGGCCGGGGTGGGAGCCGGCTCGGCGCGGGCGGAAGGGCGATACCGTTGCGGCCGCAGCATTCCGGCGAGCAAACTTGGTGATCTGTCGCAGAAGTCGGGGTTTCCGCTGCCACGATAGGTGAGGTTGTGGTATCCACCTTCGAGATCGCACTACGAACTCGAAGGGACGCCAATGCCCAGCAAGCCCCCGCTCGTTCTCCTGCACGGTGTCACGATGTCCGAACGGGTGTGGGACGACGTCACCCCCTTGCTCGCCGCCCGGCACGAGGTGATCACGCCCACCGCCGTCGGCCACCGGGGCGGGCCGCCCGCCCTGCGGCGCCCGGCGCGGGTCGAGCATCTGGTGGACGACATCGAGCAGCGCCTGGACGCGCTGGGGCTGCGCCGGGTGCACGTCGCGGGCAATTCGCTGGGTGGCTGGATGGCGATCGAATTGGCCCGTCGCGGTCGAGCCGAGTCCGTCTGCGCGCTCTCACCGGCGGGGTTCTGGGATGCCGGGGACGGAAGCCGGTCGGCCGCGACCCGCCGCATCGCCCGGGAGGCGGTCACCGGGCGGCTGCTGGGCTCGCTCGCCCCGTTGGCGCTGCGCAGTGCGGCGGCCCGGCGAATCGCTCTGCGCAACATCGCCGTGCACGGTGATCGCATCAGCTCGGCGCAGGCCCTGACCTGCTTACGCGACCTGCTGGGATGCACCGTCACCGCCGATCTGCTCGGCACCGACGAGCAGATCGCCGCGCTCGACCCGTTGCCGTGCCCGATCACGGTGGCCTGGTCGGAACACGATCGTGTTCTTCCCGAACACATCCACGGGCCGATCGCCCGGACGCGGCTGCCCGAGGCCGGGTACGCCATCCTGCCGGACACCGGTCATGTTCCGATGATCGATGACCCGCGGCTGGTGGCGCAGACGATCCTGACCACCACCAGCGTCACCGCCGAGGCGCCCTAGGCCTTGCGCGTTCCGCGGCGTAGCGCCCGGAGGACGGCGATGGGCCCGCCTGGTCACACGTCGAGCAGGTGCGGCAATCCGGCGCGATACCGGTCGGCGTCGATGCGTTTCCATGGTTCGAAGACCGGCAGGGACACCAGCGGGAAGACCGGTACGCGGGGGGCCGGGTCGTCGGCGGCGTCGAGGATCGCGTTGGTGGCGGCGCGCCCGGATTCGTTGGCGCCCTCCATCGTGGCGAGGTCGATGTGGTTGCGTACGTGATCGCCGCCGAAGAACAAGTTCGGGATGGCGCAGTGGGCCTGCGGCCGGTGGTCGTAGGAGCCGACGGTGTTGACCAGCAGCGGAGTCTCGTTGTGCACGCCGTTCGCGGTCCAGGTGACTCCGGGGTCCAGATGCCAGGAGCGGATGTCCTCTGGCCGCAGCCATCCCGTCCCGGTGTTGAGCCACTCCGTGAGCTGTGCCCACACCTCTTCGGCGATCTCGGCGGCGGTGCATTGTTTGGCGGGCCGGTGGAAGCGGATGCCGGGGGAATCCCAGTCGGAAATGTCCACCGAAAGGCATTCGCGCACCGTGCCGTCGCCGTAACGGGTGGCGAAGTCGCCGACCCACATGGGCGCCTGGCGCAAGGCGGTGAGCGCCCACGGGGAGCCGAGAGCGGCGATATGGCCTTCCGGCAACTCGGTGGGGTTGGCGAGGTAGTACTGGATACCGACCATCCAGTCGGTCCGCAGCTCCCGCATGCCCGCCAGATGCGGGTCGGTGTCCAGGATGTCATCGGTCAGCAGCGTGACCGCCTTGTCCACCGGCATCGCGCACAGATACCAGTCCGCGGTGACCACGGTGGAGCGGCCGCCGGGATCCGTCAGCGTCGCCGAGGCGATCCGGCCATCGCGCAGCTCCAGCCGTGCCGCCCGCAGGCCCGGCATGAATCGCACGCCCCGCGACCGCAGATATGCGACCCAAGGGTCGATCCACGCTTCGTTGGTGGGACGGTTGAGAATACGGTCGATACCAGCGGAGTACTGCGGGATCGCCCCGGTCCCCGCCAGCACCAGGGCCTCCCCGATGGTGCCGATCGTGCGCGCCGAACTCAGCTGGGGTTTCGCCGCCACGGTGATCCGGGTGAGGGCACTGACCAGGTACTCGCGATAAGCCGGTGACTTGCCTTCGGCGCGCAGGATCTGCTCCCACGTCACGTATTCCCACTGCCCGAAACGCCGTTCGGTGCACGAGGTGAACCAGACGGCCATCTGTTTGGCGAAGAACGCCAGTTCGGCCGGTGACAGTTCCGGGATGAAACCGAACGCGCCGATCAGCGTGCTCTGCAACCGCTGCGGGTTGATCTGGTCGAGGCCCCCGAATTCGACCGGCGCGTAGATCGGCGGCCTGCCCCGGAAACCGGCGACGGTGCCCTCGACGCGGACGAGGTTGCCCGCGACACCATCGGGATTGCCGGGGAAGGGGATGCGCCGCATGGTGTCCGGAAGGTTCTGATAGCAGCCGGGAAAGAAACGGAAGCCGTGCTCGCCGGGCAGGTCCGAACGCCCGTCGGTGCCGGTGCCCGGCACACCCATGCTGCGCGCCTTGCCGCCGAGGAACGCCGGTTCGTACACGGTGACCGCGTATCCCCGCTCGATCAGTTCGTGGGCCGCCGACAGCCCGGCGACGCCGCCGCCGAGCACCGCGACCGACTTTCCTCCGGTGCGCAGCCCGGGCGTTCGGCGTGGTCCGGGCGGTGCGGCGTGTGCCGGGGCGGCGGTGAGGGCCAGTCCGGCCGCGAGCGTGCCGCGCAACAGGTCGCGGCGGGTGAGGTCGATGGTCGGCCGAGGACGCGGGTCATGCATGTCGATCTCCTGAAGATGCCGCGAGAACGCGCCGCGGCGGCCGGGACTGGATGGCGTCGGCGGGACCGGGGCGCGTGAAGGCGCGCGCTTCCCTCCGTTCGGAGACTGTGTCGCGGCATTCGTCCGCCAAATTCGCGAGGACCGGCCAGGGGGCGCGCCACGATGCGCGCAATGCTCCCGCCGCGAGCGCCGCCGCGCGTGCGGGAGTGAAGACGTCCTCGGGAGCCACGGTGCGCGAGAAGATCTCGGTGACCGCGTCGGCCAGCGCGGGGTCGGCCGCGGCCCTGCGGTAGAGCTCGATTTCCAAGGGACGCATCGCCGCACCCCGGGCCAGCCGATTGGTCCACTGGTAGACGCTCAGGCATTCGCGATCGCGTATCCGTTCCCACGCGGCCAAGGCGGTGTCGAGGTGCTCGGTGTCATCGAGGGCCGCGGCGGCCAGTTCGCCGAGCAACCGGCCGTAGCGCAAGGCATCCCGGATGCCTTGCGCGGTCACCGGATCCTTGAAATGGCCCGCGTCCCCTGGCAGCGCCCAGCCCGGCCCGGTCGAGCGCCGGAAGTAGGAGGCCAGTCCGGTGGCCGAACGCACCCGCCCGACGCGGTGGCAATCACGCAGGCGCAATCGAAGTCCCGGCAGGCGCTCGATCGCCTCCTGATACCTGCGCTCGGCGCGCCCGCCACCCGGTTCGGCGGGCTGCGCGGGGGGCTGGACGAGGCTCAGCAGCAAGCCGTCGTCACAGGGAAACGCGGTGCCGAGATCGGGACCGTGTCGCCATTGGGCCGCGATATGCCGCTGGTCGGCCGCGCCGTCGTGCCAGTAGGCGAAGAAGCAGTCCCGTCCGCTCGGTGCGGACAATCGGGGCCGGCTGGCGCCGACGAGCCGGGCCACCGTACTGCGGCGGCCGTCCGCGCCGACGACCAGGCGGGCACGTATTTCGTGTTCGCCGCTTCCGTCGGCATAGCGAACGCCGGCGCAGCGATCCCCCGACCACAGCAGATCGGTGACCCGCACGGCCTCGCGGATCCGTGCTCCCGCCTCCACGGCGGTGGCCACGAGCGCGGCGTCCAGTCCGGTCCGCCGCACGCACATCGCGTAGTCGACGCCGTCCACCGGTGTGAAGGACGACCGGACCGCGTAGCCGCCGCCGTCGGCGAAGGCCGTGGTCAGTGGGGGCGCGCCGAGCCGGAGGACACGGTCGAGTGCGCCCGTGCGATGCAGTTCGGCCAAGCCGCCGGGCCACAGCAGGTGCGTCGAGAGGGTGTCGGAGGGAAAACGCGCCGAGTCCAGCGCGAGCACGTCGCGCCCGGCTCGCGCCAACGCGATGGCGGTCGCGGAGCCCGCGCACCGCGCGCCCACCACGACCACGTCGGTGTACTCGATTGCCGGGGGAGAGGAACCGCGCATGCCCGAACACCTCGGTCACGTAGTCTCGGACACTGTGTCCGATCGATGGTGAGCGGTGGGTGCCCGAATGTCAATATCGGTGCCGTGTCGGCAGAATGGGGGGACGCACCCGACCGGCACAGCCGAGCACGCGGCCGCCGCGCCGCAGAGAGGACCCGGATGCCCTCGCTGACCCGTGTCCCCAGAAACGCACGCAAACCGGTCGACGATCGGCGCGCGGAGTTCGAGCGACGCGTCCTCGCCGCGGTGGAGGAGCTGCTCGCCGACGGCACGCCCTACACCGAGATCGCCGTCCACCGGATCGCCGCCGCCTCGCAGTCGGCGAGGTCGACGTTCTACCGGTATTTCCCGGACAAGAGCCGGCTGCTGATCCGCATGGCCGAATTGGCCACCGCGGATCTGTTCGAGGCCGCGGAGCGCTGGTGGATCACCGAGCACACCGGGCGGCAGGCCGGTGTGGTGGCGGCCGTGCGCACCATGATCGCGGGGTTCCGCGAGCACCGTTCGCTGCTGCTGGCGCTGAGCGAAGTCGCCGCCTACGACCGCGACGTCGGCGCGTACTGGCGCGGCCGGGTCGCGTCGTTCGTGGCGGTGGTGCGATCGCGGCTGGAGACCGACCGTGCCGCGGACCGAATCAGCCCGGCGATCGATCCGCAGGCCACCGCCCTGGTGCTGACCTCGATGGTGGAACGCGCGATCGCGGTGAGCTTCTCCTCCGGCTCCGGGGTCACCGACGACGCGCTGGCGGAGGCGCTGGGCCGGGCGATCTGGTTGACGGTGTACGGCGACGCCCCGTCGGCCTGACGGAACACCCGGCGGCACAAGCGGATCCATTGCTACAGTCGCGCCCATGACACAATCCGGACAGCCCCTGCGGATCGGCATCCTGGGCGCCGCCCGCATCGCGCCCGCCGCCGTCGTGCGACCCGCCGGGGCGAACGCGGACACGGTGGTCGCCGCCGTGGCTGCCCGCGAGCCGGAACGCGGGCGGGCGTTCGCGCGCGAACACGGCATCGCGCAGGTCTTCGACAGCTATGCCGCGCTGATCGCCGCCCCCGACATCGACGCGGTCTACAACCCGCTGCCGAACGGTCTGCACGGCCGGTGGACGAAGGAGGCGCTCGCCGCGGGCAAGCACGTGTTGTGCGAGAAACCGTTCACCGCCAACGCCGCCGAGGCCGAGGAGATCGCGGCACTGGCCGCGACGTCGGACCGGGTGGTCATGGAGGCCTTCCACTACCGCTACCACCCGATGACCAGGCGGGCCGAGGAGATCATCGCCTCCGGCGAACTCGGCGAGCTGGTGCGGGTGGACACCGCGATGTGTTTTCCGCTGCCGCGATTCTCCGACATCCGCTACGACTACGCCCTCGCGGGCGGGGCGCTGATGGACGCAGGCTGCTACGCGGTGCACATGGCCCGGGTCTTCGGCGGCGAGAACCCGGAGGTCGTCGCGGCGACCGCGAAGTTGCGCGGCCCGCACATCGACCGCGCGATGAGCGCGGAACTGCGCTTTCCCTCCGGGCACACCGGGCGGGTGCGCTGCTCGATGTGGTCGTCGGACCTGCTGCGCATCGGGGCGAGCGTGGTGGGCGAGCGTGGTGAACTGCGGTTGCTCAATCCGGTGGCGCCGCAACTGCCGCGCAGGCTGTCGGTGCGTTCGGAGGGCGGCAGGCGCACGGAGAAGATCTCGCGCCGTAGCACCTACGCCTATCAGCTCGACGCCTTCGTCGCGGCGGTGCGGCACGGGGAGCCGGTGCTCACCTCCGCCCAGGACGCGGTGGCGACGATGACCGTCATCGATGCGATCTACGCGGCCGTCGGCCTGCCGCTACGGCAACCGGCCTGACGCGGCGGCCGTGATCGCCTCGGTGTAGACCGCGACCAGTCGTTCGGTGAACCGCGACTGCAGCGTTCGTCCCGCGTGGCGTGCCAAGACCTCGCGCATGGCGGTGAGCCGGTCCGGCTGAGCGGCCAGCAGCCGCAGCGCTTCGGTGAGCGCGGCCGTCGAGGCGTCGCGAGCCCGGAATTCGCCGCCCTCGGGCACGGTTTCGGTGACATCGGGGTCGCAGTGCAGCACGGGAAGGCCCACCGCGACCGCCTCGAGCAGAACCATGCCTTGCGTGTCACACCCGGCGGAGGGGAACAGCAGCACATCGTGGGCACGCATGGCCGCCAAGCACTGCGCCTGGCTCACCTCGCCATGCAGCCGAACCCGCTCGTGCAGCCCGAGCCGGTCGACGGCCGCGCGCAGGCGCGCCTCCAACGCTCCCGCACCGTAGATGTCGAGGGTGCAGCCCTCGGCCCGGTGCACCGCCTCGATGGCGTCCAGCGGCCGCTTCTCCGCCGAGAACCTGCCGCACCACAGCACGCGCAGCAACGGATCCCGGCCACGGGGCCGCTCGGGGAGAGCGCGCACCAGATCGTCGTCGACTCCGTTGGACACCACGTGCATCGGCCGATCCACCCCGTGCGCGGCCAACCGCTGGGCGAAATGCCGTGTCGGCACCACGACGTGGTCGGCGGCCCGCGCCTGCGCGACCAGCGGCCGCCAGGCGTGGCGCGCCGTGCGGCTTTCCGCCGACTTCGGCATCGTCCCGCGCAGGCCGACGAAGCTGCCGTGCAGCACGCGCATGGTGAGCGCGGCGAGATAGGGGAACGGGGAATTACGTTCGATGAAGGAGTCGTCGCGGCTGTGCATGGACTGCACTACCGGAAGGCCGTGGCGGCGCGCGGCGCGCAATCCGGCGATGCCCGCTCCGTAGGTGGTCTGCGCGTGCACCACATCGAAACCGCGCTCGGCGAACACCGCGTCGATGAGGCGGGCATTCCTCCGGGTCGGCAGGGCGACCGGATAGCCGTTCACGGCCAATCCGGCCGTGGTCGCGAGCACGACGATCCCAGGATCCGGCGGCACCGGATCCGGCGGCGGGATGGTGAACACGGTGACGTCATGCCCCAGCCGTTCCAAGGCCGTGCGCTGCGCGCGCATCGAGGTCTGGATTCCCCCGAGGGTGGCCGGATGGAAGTCCGCGAACATCGCGATGCGCAACGAGCGGTCGTCCGCGCTCACACGGTGCCCCGTCCGGCCGCGGAAGGCACACAGCCGTCGAGGAATTCGAGGATGTGCCCGTACACATCCAGCGCGGCGCCGCGACCGAGGAAAGTGTCCAGGTGGCCGTAGGAAGGGATCTCGATGTAGCGCACGTCCAGCCCGGGGTGGCGGGTGGTGAGCACGTCGTGGCACAGCTTGTTGGAGTCGAGCCAGACCTCGTTGCGGCTGCCCGACAACAGCAGCACCGGGCAATCGATCCGGTCGGCGTGGTCGAGGGCGTTCTCCGGGAGCACGCGGTAGCGGTCGTCGTTGTCGTTCCAGCGTTGCACCGCGTGCGCCAGCTCCATCCGCCGCAGCTGGGGCAGCACATGAACCGGGATCGGCCCGAACAGTTCCGCCAAACGGTCGTGGGTGCGCGGATCGAGGTGGTCGTGGACGAACAGCTGCGCGCCCATGCCCCAGCTGCCGTGCACCATCCGGCAGGTGGGGTCGGTGCATTCCCCTTTCCGGGTGAGCAGGGCGTAGAGCAGCGTTTTGCGTGACCACAGCCCGACTCTGCGGAAGTCGGACTCGAGGTGGTGGACGCGGGAGCCGAGCAGTTCGCCACCCACGAGCACGCGCATCCGCACCGCGTTGCTCACCTTCGGGGTGAGGAAGACGCCTTGGGCCACGACACCGGCCAATCCGGGAAGCAGTCCCGCGGCCATGCTCATCGACAGCGCCAAGGCCCCGACGCAGTGCGCGACCACGAACAGCGGCCGGTCGCCGATGCGCAGGCGGATCTCCTCGACGGCTCCGGGGAGGTCGTAGAGCGCCACGTCGTCGAAGCTGAAACGCGGCCCGGAGGCGTTGTAGGGCAGTCGGGAGCTGCCGCGCCAGTCCAGCAGCCACGGTTGGTATCCCGCGTCGAGCAGCGCGTCGACGACCGTGCGGATCTCCGGCGCCAGGAACATATCCGAGGAGACGCCGTGGCCGTGGACCAGCAGGACCGCGGGCCGGTCGGCTTCGGCGGCGACGACGCGGCGCAAGCCCAGCCGCAGGCCGTCGGCGGCACGGAACGGGATCTCCTCCAGCGTCGGGGCGGCGCCCGGCCGGATCGGGGTGAGCATCAGCGCGACTCCTTCGCGTTTCGGCGCAGATCCAGCAGCTCGGTGCCAACGCGCAACGCCGGTTCCAGCAGGCCCTTACCGAGCTGGGATCCGAACCAGCTCAGCCACAACAGTTTCGCGGTCCGCCGCTGGCGCTCGGACAATCGCGGATCGACCTGGATGCCGTCGATCTGATCGCGCAGGTAGGTCTCCAGCGGCACGGCGACTTCGCCGGCGAGGCTCGCCGGTTCGCCCTCGCGGCCGAGTTCCACGGTCAGCGTGCGCGCCTGCCTGATGAGGGTGCGGCGCGCCTCGGCGTATTTGTAACCGGACAGCCACCACGTCCCGCCGTCGGCGTTGCGCAGCGACAGCCGGTAGTGCATCAGCGGATGCCGCAGTCCGTGCCGGATCGGGATGCCGTCGTGCGGGCGCACCGACAGCACACCGGACACGGTGAGGGGTTCGTCGTGCAGGCGTGCGCACCGTAGTTCGCCACCGACATCGACTGTGCGCCCGGCCACCAGCTGGTGGGTGCTCGCGATGGACAAGCGCAGATCGAGGGTGCAGGACGTGTCGGCTGCCCCGCCCACGGCTCCGAGGGTGCCCGCCAGGGTTTCCGTGAACCACAGATACGGTACGTCCTGCGGCTGCGGCAGCCGGGCCAGACCGGTGCCAGCGAGCATTTCCAGCGTCTTGCGTTGCGACTGAGCGCCGTAGCGGACCGGCTGGGGCAGGTTGTGGGTGCGCAGGAAGGCGCGGGTCCGGTCGTCGGTGGCGGCGGGGACGGAGGCCATCGTCTCCAGCGGGTGGCGCGCGACCGGGCTCTGCAACACCTGCGCCAGCGATTCCAGCTCCGGGACCGGCTCGGTGCGGATCCGTTCCACCACCTCGTCACACCAGGCGGCCCAATGCTGCACCCGCATGTCCATGCCGATCGCCGCCGACTCGCCGAGCATCTGCTCCAGCGTGGTCGGTGTGCCGGTGAGATGGTAGTTGCGGCCCCATGCCCCGGGCGCGCACACGATTGCCGCCGCGACCTTGCTGACCCAATCCACGGGGGCGACATGGAGATTGCGCAGCGCTGGCACGGTGCCGAACCGCGACAGCGCCGCGATGATGCCGCTGTTGAGGTCGCGGGGGTTGTGCGCCCCGGTCTCCCGGTGTCCGCCGATTCCGCCGGGGCGCAGCACCGTGACCACCAGTCCGTGCTCGCGTGCCCGCCGCATGACCGCCTCGGCCGCCCATTTCGTCCGGTCGTAGCCGATCACGAGCTTGCCGATATTCGCCACCGGATCGTCCTCGCCCATCGAGGCGATGCCGAGTTCGTTGAACACCGCGATCGAGGAGATGTGGTGCAGCGGTTTCGGTCTGCCGGTCGCGGCCAGCCGGGCGAGGGTCAGCGGGCCGAGCACGTTGCCGCGGCGCAGGGACCGGTAGCCGCGCAGGAAGTCCACCGCGGCGCCCACGTTGACGATCGCGTCGACCTCGTCCGCCAGCGCGGTCCAGCGTTGCTCGGACAGGCCGAGGTTCGGCTCCCGCAGGTCGCCGGTCAGCACCGTCACCCGCCTGCGCACCTCCGGTGACCACGGCAGCAGGAACCGCGTCAGCGCGGCGGCCAGCCGGTCGAGGCCGTCGGTCTCGTCCCGCGCGCGAACCAGGCAGACGACGTGGGCGTCGCTGCCGCGCAACAGGTCCAGCAGCAGATGGCTGCCGAGGAAACCGGTGGCGCCGGTGAGCAGCACACGGCGTGGGACCACTCGCTCCGGCGGGTCGACCAGCGGCAACTGGTCGGCTCCGGCGACATCGGACATCAGCTGCGCGAACTCGTCGTCCACGGAATCGGTTGCCGGCGCGATGGTCTCGTGGTTCGTGGCGTCCTGACCGGTGCCCAGCCAGCGCTGCGCGAGCCTGCGCGGGCGCGCGTCGGCGAACACGTCATCCAACTCGAGGTGCACGTCGAGCTCGCGGGCGAGCGCCGCCACGAACTGCACCGCCGCGACGGAGGTGGCGCCGCCGTCGAAGAAATCCGTGTCCGGGCCGACGGTTTCGGCGGTGAATCGGTTCGCCAGCTGGGTGATCGCCGCCGTGAGCGACTCCGGATCCCACTGTCCGCGACGTTCGATCGCCGCCGTCGCGGGGGGCGCGTCGCCACCCGCGCGCGCGAGCAACGCGGACACGTCCAGGCCGCCACCGCGCTCGATGGCCTCGGCGAGGTCGCGCCGATCGGCTCGCTCGAGACGCGGCGGGTGCTCGCCGTTCGGACTGCGCACGGGAAACTCCTTGTCGGCCATGATCAGCGCGCCCAGGACCGGAACGTCCGCAGGCGATCCAGCGGTACCTCGACTTCGAGCCGCTCGGCGTCGGTGGCGCCACCGCCGAGCGCGGCGGACAACCGGCGGGCGGGGACGTTGCGCTCGGTGCGGTGGACGGTCATGCGCACCGTCGTGCAACCCAGCGCGGCCGCGCGGTCGGCCAGCCAGCCCAGCAGGTGTTCCTCGACGCCACGTCCGAGGGCGCGGCAGCTGAGATGCCATCCGCGCACACCCAGCGCGGTCCCGTCGGCGCGCAGCGCGAGCACGGCGATCGTTCCGTAGTCGCCGAACCGGTCGCGCGCCGCCGCGGTCCACACCTCGCCGTCCTCCTGCCAGCGGTCGATATCCTGTTCGGTGCTCGGGCCCAGAACGAATTGGCTGGTGCGCCGGATCAGCTGAGCGGCACGCGCCCGGCTCCGGCCGGAGAGCCGCTCGACGGTCACCACCAGGTGCAGACTCTCGAGGAACCGCGCGAAGTCCAGTTGTTCGCGGGCCAGGTCGCGTTCGCGTTCGTGCCGGTAGAACTCCGCCCGCTCGGCGTCCTCCGCGGTCATCGCCACCGGCGTCACCGGCCACAACCGGGTCAGGAAGGCCTCCAGTTCCTCGATCGGCGGACAGGTCACCGCGAGCACTTCCGGCAGTCGGGAACGCATCTTCGCGATCTCCACCGGGTTGTCGTCGAGATAGACCACGTCGTCCGATGCCAGACGCAAGGTACGCGCGGCCTCCTCGAGCCGTTCGGCCTTGCTGTCCCATCCGGTGGAGACGATGGCGAAGTCCGCGGCGCGCAGCGGACTGTCCGGACGGTCCAGGACGGCGTGCACGGAATCGTCGTCGTTGTTGCTGATCAGCACCAGCAGGGTGCCCGCGGCACGCCACTGCCGCAGCCGCCGCGCCAGCGTGATCCGCGGCGGGTCGAAGGTGACCGCCGCGGGCCCGATTTCGCCTACGACGCCGCTCCACAAGGTGTCGTCGCCGTCCACGGCGATGACTTTCGGGGCGGGCAGCAACGCGACGCGCGCGACGGCGGCGAGCGTCAGCGCCACCGCCGCCTGGAACTCCTCGGTGAACGGCAGGTGCGCCAGCGCGTCGGTCTGCTCGTCGAAACGGTGCGCCACCGGGTGGTCACGGGTCCAGTCGGCTTCGGTGAGCACCGCGACGCCGGGAATCTCCCGCAGCCGTTCGGCGGTCAGCCGCTCCCACCGCAGCAACCGCTCGTCGAGGTCGGGGGCGGGAAGCAGGCCGACGATGATCGGCACCCGGGCACGCTCGGCGGCCTCCCGGACGGCGGCGGGGTACTGCTCCGCCAGTTCGGCGAGCGAGTCGTCGGCGAGCGGACCGAATCGCTCCAGGTCCGCCGCCCGCAGCAGCACGATGCCCAGAGCGGTCGACGGCTGGGCGAAGACCCCGGACGGGTCGCGCAATCCGGCCAGAACGTGATGGTAGGGCGCTTCGAGCACGGTCCGGCCGTCCGCGCCGTGGGCATGCGCCGCCGCGCTGTACAGATCCGGCAGCTTCCCCAGCGCGAACGTGGCCCCGAACGCGACGCCTCGCGGTGTGTCCGTGCGCGGTGGGCGCACCGGCAGCCCGGAGTGCTCGACCACCTCGCCGAGCAGCGCCAGGTAGTCCTGCCCGAGACGGGTGCAGGTCGCGTCGTCGATGATGTCGGCGTTGTAGGTGAACCAGACCTGATCCGCGTCGGCCAGCACGGCCACCATGAGGTCGAGATCGGAGTAACCGGTCCCCACCGGAACCAGGTCCGCGCGATGGACGGCGGAATTGGCCCGCAGATAGTTGAAGTACACCTCGACCAGCGGCGCGTTGTCCCGATACAGGCCCTCCGCGGCGAGCGTGGTGAGTACGTCGGAGAAACCCGCTCCGGGCACCAGCAGCCGCCGCAGCCGGTCGCCGGTCCGGCGCAGCAGGTCATCGATCGACTCGCCGGGCTCGACGGTCGCCGGATAGGGCACCGGCACACCGAAATAGCCGACGGCTGTCGGCGCGTCGGCGTGGATGCGGGTGTCCACCGGGACGGCGAGCGCGAAACGATCGGTGTCCTGCCGCCGGGCCAGCAGCACCGTCAGCGTGCCGAGGAACAGCGCCGCCGGCGTGATGCCCAGCTCCCGGGCCCGCCGCGCCGCGCGAGCCTGCAGCCCAGCGGGCAGTTCCAGCAGCACCTCCCCGGCTCGGTGACTGCGCTGCGCGGGCCGGGGATGGGCGAGGGTGAGGTCGAGGCGGCGGCAGTTGGCGAACTCCCCGCGCCATGCGGCGTCGGGCTCGGCCTGCGGTGCCTGCGCGGCGAGCAGATCGTGGATGTCCTTGTTGGACAAGATTTCCGGGGAGGCCGCGCCGGACAGCTCGGCACCGATCTCCCCGGCGACCAGCATCATCGATTGGACATCGCACATGCCGTGGTGGGCGCCGAAGATCAGCGTCTGTTCGCCGGACTCGGACGTCAGCAGTTCGAACCGCCACAGCGGCCCCTGCGCCAGGTCGAACGGTTCGCGCATCAGTTCACGGAACCGGGCGCGCGCGACGGCGTCGTCGAGCCGGTCGACGGCCGAACTGCGCAGCAGCGGCCCGCCCGGGCGGGACCGCACCTGCAGCCGGGTGCCGTGCTCGTCGCTGGGCACGATCACCGTGCGCAGCGCGGCGTGGCGTCCGGCGAGGCGGGCGAGCATCGCTTCCGCTTCGGCGTGGTCGATCGCCCTGGGCAGGCGCATGGCCAGTCCGCCGGTCTGGGCGACACTCGGAATGCCCTGCTGGGCGGTGCGCAGCAGCCGCATCAGATCTCGGGTGACGGGCAGGGTGACCACCTCGGGGACGTCCTGCTCGGCCGGGCGCGCGGCAGGTACGGCGGTGTCCGTGTGCGCCGCCTCGGCGACGAGGTATTCGGCCAGCGCGGCCGCGCTCTGGTTGGCGAGGATCTCGCCGAGCGGGACCAGGATGCCGGTATCGTCGCGCAACCGGTTGCGCAGTTCCACCGCCATCAGCGAATCCATGCCCAGCCCCTGGAACGACCGGTCCGGTGCGATGGCGTCGGCACCGGTATGCCCCAGCACGTCGGCGGCGACGCGCGCCACCACGTCCACCGCGACCGCGGTCGCCTCACCGGGCGGCAATCCGCGCAGCCGCTCGGCGAAGCGCGACCGCACCGACGGGTCGGCGACGTCGCGGTGCGCGGCCGTGCGGCGCGCGGGCGGACGGATCAACCCGCGCAGCAGCAACGGCACGTACGGCGCGCGCCGCATCGCGTCGGCATCGATCCGCATCGGCGCCAGCACCGGCTCGGCCCGCCGTAGCGCCGCGTCGAACGCGGCCAAACCGTCCTGCGCGCCGAGCGGGCGTATGCCGGAGCGTTCCATGCGACGGATGTCCGCCGCCGCCATCACCTCGTGCATGTCCAGGCTCCACGGACCCCACGCCAGCGACTGCGCGGTGCGCCCACGGGCGACGCGCTGGGTGGCGAGGGCATCGAGGTAGGCGTTCGCGGCGGCGTAGTTCGCCTGACCGGGATTGCCCAGGACGCCCGCCACGGACGAGAACAGCACGAAGCACGACAGATCCATGCCCGCGGTCAGCTCGTGCAGGTGATGTGCCGCGTCGACCTTCGGCCGCAGTACCGCGGCGAGCCGGTCGGCGGTCAGCGAGCCGAGCGTGCCGTCGTCGAGCACCATCGCGGCGTGGACGACGCCGCTGAGCGTGCGTCCGCGCAGCACCTCGGCCAGCGCGGCGCGATCGGCCACGTCGCAGCGGGCGAAGACCACGTCCGCTCCGAGACCGGTGAGTTCGGCGCGCAGCTCGTCGGCGCCGGGACCGTCGGCGCCCCGGCGGCTGACCAGCAGCAGCTTGCCGACCCCGTGCGCCCGCACCAGATGCCGGGCCAGCAGCGAGCCGAGCCGTCCCGGCGCTCCGGTGACGAGCACGTACCCGTCGCCGAACTCCACGCTGCTCGCCGCGGCCTCGGCCATGGGCGCTCGCGCGAGCCGCGGCGCGGACAGGTCGCCGTCGCGCACGAGAACCTGTGCCGCTCCGGTGGCCAGGACGGTCGCGATATCGACCTCGGCGTCGGCGCTGTCGACCAGCACGATGCGATCCGGGTTCTCCGACTGCGCCGCCCGCGCCAGGCCCCAGACCGCCGCTCCCGCGGTGTTGGGGACGTCCTCGCCGGGCAGCGCCATCGCCCGGCGGGTGCGCACGACGATGGTCGCCGCCGTCAGGCGGGGATCGTCGAGTGCCGCTTGCAAGGCTTCCAGCGTCCGCCGGACCGCGGCGTGCACGGCGTCGATCGAATCGCCCTCGGCGACGTCGATGAGCACCGCCTCCGGCGCCGGATCGTGCGGGCCGAGCAGCGACCAGGGCACGGCCGCGACCGGCCGGACCGCCGCCGGCGCCGCGAGCGCCGACCACTCCGGCCGGAACAATGTGCGATGCGCGGCGGACAGCGCCCCGTCGAGCACCTGCACGGCGGGCGCGGGCCGCAGGATCAGCGACCGCACCGACACGACCGGGCGGCCGGTGTGATCGTTCGCCAGGACACGCACCCCGTCCGAGCCGTCACGGGAGATCCGGACGCGCAACGCCGTCGCGCCGGAGGCATGCAAGCTCACCCCCGCCCAGGCGAACGGCAGCAGCGGCGAACCACTGTCGTCGGCGCCGAGCAGCAGCGCCGCGTGGAGGGCGGAGTCGAGCAACGCGGGATGGATCTCGAACCGCGCGGCGTCGCCGTGCGCGGACTCCGGAAGCGCCACATCGGCGAAGACTTCCTCTCCCCGCCGCCACGCCGCGCGCACCGAACGGAACAGCGGCCCGTACCGGTGTCCGCGATCGGACAGCCGCGCGTACATGTCGGCCACGTCCACGGCCGTCGCACCCGCCGGAGGCCACTGCGCGGTGTCGCCGCCGATGGTTTCGGCTCTGCGGGTCGCCGCCAGCACCCCGCGTGCGTGCAACGTCCACGAGGTGTCGAGATCGCGCTCGAGGCGGGAGTGGATCGACACCGGGTGGTCACCGTCGGGGTCGGCGTCGGCGACCACCACTTGGATCTGCACCGCGGCATCCTGCGCGAGCACCAGCGGCGCGTGGAGCACGAGTTCGCGCACGTGTCCGGCGGCCACCTCGTCACCGGCGCGGACCGCGAGCTCGACCAGCCCGGTACCGGGCAGGACGACCGCGGCGGGGGCGGCGTGCTCGGCCAGCCACGGATGCGTTCGCAGGGAGATCCGGCCGGTCAGCGTCACGCCGCCGGAATCGGGGTGCGGCACGACCGCGCCGACGAAAGGATGACCGGCGGGCCGCAACCCCAGTGCCGCGGCGTCCTCGGACACCGACTCGGTCCAGAACCGCCGCCGGTCGAAGGCGTAGGTCGGCAGCTCGACGCTGCCGCGCGCGGGCACAAGGCGGGACCAGTCCAGGTCGCGGCCCGCCACCCAGAGCGCGGCCTGGGCGCGGGCCAGGCTGCGTGGCCCGTCCTGGTCGCGCACCAGCGAACCGACCGCCACGACCTCGCCGCCGATGTCCTCCGCGACCGCCCGCACCGCCGTGGTCAGCAGCGGATGCACCCCGAGCTCGACGAAATACCGGAACCCGTCGCCGATCATGCGCTCGATCGTGCTCGCGAACCGGACCGGTTCGCGCGCGTTGCGGTACCAGTAGCCGCCGTCGGCGGAGTCGTCCGCCATCTGTTCGCCGAGCACGGTGGAGTACCACGTGACGTCCGGTGGGGCGGCGCTCAACCCGGCGAGTTCGTCCAGCAGTCGCTGCCGGATCGGTTCCAGCAGCGCCGAATGCCCCGCCAGCGCCGGTCCCGCGGCCAGCACCCGCACCTCGACCTGGTCGTCCCGCAGTGCACGCACCAGTGTCTCCACCGAGTGACGGGCTCCGGCCACGATCGTCGAGCCGGGCACATTGATCGCCGCGACCGACACCGCCTCGTCGGCTGCCAAGTGTTCCGCGAGCCGGTGCGCGGGCAGGCCGACCATCGCCATCGCGCCTTCCTCGGTGATGTCCGCCATCAGGCGGCTGCGTGCCACGACCACGCGGGCGGCGTCGTCGAGGCTCAGCGCGCCCGAGACGTAGGCCGCGGCGATCTCGCCCTGGCTGTGCCCGATCACGGCATCCGGTGTGACGCCCGCGTCCCGCCAGGTGGCCGCGAGCGCCGCCATCGTGGCGAACAGCAACGGTTGCACGACGGTGAAGTCGCCGAGTTGCGCCGCGGTGAAGGTGAACAGCCCGGTCGCCAGCGACCAGCCGGTGCGGTGCCGGAACGCTTCGTCGCAGCGGGCGAACTCGGCGCGGAACACCTCCGACCGGGCCAGCATGTCGCGTGCCATCCCCACCCACTGCACGCCTTGCCCTGGGAAGACGAACGCCGTCTTGCCCGCGGTGAGCGCCGCGTCCGTGGCGGCCACGACATCGGGCGCTGCCCGTTCCTCGACCAGATCGCCCAGACCGGACAGCATTTCGTCGCGTGTGCCCGCGACCACGACGGCCCGCCATTCGAACGGTGTGCGCTGCAACGCCAGCGAGCGCGACACCGGGGCGGGGTCCAGCGCGGGGTCACCGGTGACGTGCTCGAGCAGGCGACGCGCCTGACCGTGCAGCGAGGCCCGGTTGCGGGCCGAGATCGGCAGCAGCGCGACCCGGCGGTCGTCGGGAGCGTCGTCCAACGAGCCGGAGGTGTCGTCTACGGCGGGCGGGTCCTCGAGGATCAGGTGGGCGTTGGTTCCGCTGAGCCCGAACGCACTGACGCCCGCGCGACGGGGCCGATCGCCCCGAGGCCATGGTGCCGAATCGGTGTGCACAACCAAACCGCTACCGGCCCAGTCGATGTGCGATGTCGGCGGCCCGTCGTGGGCCATCCCCGGTATCCGCTCGTGCTGTAGCCCGAGAACCAGTTTGATGACCCCGCCGATTCCCGCCGCGGCCTGGGTGTGGCCCACATTGGACTTCAGCGAGCCCACGCCGAGCGGGCGCCCGGGTTCGCGGCCGGGACCGAAGACGCGCGCCAGGGCGCGGGCTTCGATCGGATCGCCGAGGGCGGTGCCGGTGCCGTGCGCTTCGACGTAGTCCACGTCCGCGGGCGTCAGCCCGGCCGAGCGCAATGCCGCCTTGATGACCTGCTCCTGCGCGAAACCGTTGGGAGCGCTGATGCCTTGGCTGCGGCCGTCCTGGTTGACCGCGGAGCCGCGGAACACCGCGAGCACCCGGTCGCCGTCGCGCCGGGCGTCGTCGAGCCGCTTCAGCAGCACCAGACCGGCGCCCTCGGCCCACACCGTGCCGTCCGCCCCCGCCGAGAACGGCGCGCACCGCCCCGTCGGCGACAGCACACCGAGTTTGCACAGCTCCACGTGCGCGGTGGGGCTCATCAGCAGCGTCGTGCCGCCGGCCAAGGCCAGATCGCATTCGCCCGCGCGCAACGCCTGCGCGGCCAGGTGCATGGCGACGATCGAGGAGGAGCACGCGGTGTCGAGGGTGACGGCCGGACCGTGCAATCCGAGTGTGTACGCGACTCGCCCGGATGCCACGGCCGGCGACAACCCGGTGCCGACCTGCCCGTTCAACTGCTGCGGAGCCGGGTCGGCGAGATAGCCGGTGCTGTACACCCCGAAATAGACACCGGTCATGCTGCCCTGCAACCGCCTGGGGTCGCGACCGGACCGTTCGATCGCCTCCCAGCTCAGTTCCAGCATGAGCCGCTGCTGTGGGTCCATCACCGCCGCCTCACGCGGGCCGATACCGAAGAACGCGGCGTCGAACTCGTCCACCCCGGTGAGGTATCCGCCGCGGAAGGTGTACGCCTTGCCCTCGGCGGCCGGGTCCGGGTCGTAGAGCCCGTCGGTGCTCCAGCGCCCGGGCGGCACCTCGGAAAGGCCGTCGCGTCCCTCGTCCAGCAGGCGCCACAGCGATTCCGGATCGTCGGCGCCGCCGGGGAAACGGCAGGCCATCGCGATGATCGCGATGGCATCGTCGGTGCGCCCGGACGGGACGGGCGCGGCCTCGGTCCCGGTGCGTGCCTGCGCCAGGACAGGCCCGGCGGCGGGTTCGCTGTCGGTGCGCTGCCGGTCCGGGACGGGTGCGGCCCCTGCTTCGGCGGGGTGCAGCGCCGCCACCACTTGCGCGATGGTGGGGTGCTCGAAGAACAGGTTGGTGTCCAAGGTCCGCCCGACCTGGTCGGACAGCTCCACGACGAGTTCGACCAGATCGGCGGAGCCGAGGCCGAATTCGACCAGCGGCCGGTGCACGTCGATGCGCGCCGGATCGAGATACGCCAGCCGGGCGATGATGTCCACCAGTCGGCTCTGCATGGCTTCGGCGGTCATCGCCGCACCGCCCGGTGCGGTGGGCGGGACGCCGACCTCGTCGAATTCGCCTCGGAGGGACAGCAACGGGGACAACGCGTCGTCGAGATAAGCGGCGCGGCAGGCTTGCCGCTGCACTTTGCCGCTGCTGGTCTTGAGCAGGGCGCCGGGCCGGATCAAGACCACCGATCGCAGCGTGAGTCCGTGCTCAGCGCCGATCGCCGCGCGGATCGCGTCCTCGGCGTCGGCGAGTTCGGCCGGATCCTCGGTGCGCACCTCCGCGACGACCACGGGCAGTTCCCCGTCGAGGCCCTCGTCCACGGAGAACGCGGCGACGCAGCCCGCGCGCACGGTCTCGTGCGCGGTTTCGGCCGTCAGCTCCAGATCCTGCGGGTAGTGGTTCTTGCCGTCGACGATCAGCAGATCCTTGCGCCTGCCCGTGACGAACAGCTCACCGCCGGACACGAAACCCAGATCCCCGGTACGCAGGAAAGCGCGATCGTCGTCGCCGAGCCGGGCATGGAAGGTCTCGGCGGTGGCCGCTTCGTTGCCGAAATATCCGGCGGCGACACTGGTCCCGGACACCCAGATCTCGCCCTCGGTGCCCTCGGCGCATTCGGTGCGGCGCTCGGGGTCGACGATGACGATCGACAGCCCTTCGGCCGCGCGTCCCACCCCGGCCAGCTCGGAGCGCCCGGGCGGCAGGACCACCGTCGGAGGCGCGCCGAGTTCGGCGGCGCTGACGATGAGCGTCGCCTCGGCCAAGCCGTAGACCGGCTGGAACGATTCGGCGCGGAATCCGGCGCTCGCGAAGGTGTCGGCGAACCGGCGCACGGTGGCCGGACGCACCGTCTCCGAGCCGTTGAACGCCACCTTCCAGCCGCGCAGGTCGAGCCGGTCGATCTGCGCGGAGGTCATCCGGCGCAGGCACAGCTCGTAGCCGAAGTTGGGACCGCCGCTGGTGTGCGCGCCGAACTCCGACACCGCCTGCGGCCAGCGTTCGGGTCGTTGCAGAAAGTGCCGGGGAGACAACAGCACCGCGTTCGCGCCGACGAACATCGTCTGCAGCACCGGCGCGATGAGCCCCATATCGTGGTACATCGGCAGCCAGCTGACGAACAGCGCGTCGGTGAGCGAGGCCAGCACCTCCGGCGTATGGCCCAGTGCCGTGGCGATGGCGCGCTCGTTGTGCAGCAGGTTCGCGTGGGTGACCACCACGCCGCGGGGCGCGCTGGTCGAACCCGAGGTGTATTGCAGGAAGGCGACCGAGTCCGGGCCGACGGCGGGCTGTCGCCATGCGGCGGCCGCGTCGTCGGGGATCTCGTCGGTCGCCAGCCACGTGAGCGCACCCAGCTCGGGAACTTCCGCGACCGCCGCGGTCGCGTCGACGCGGACCCGGCCGGTGGTGAGCACCGCGCCGACGTCGGCGTCGGTGACCATGTGCCGCAACCGCCGCAGCGAGCGGGCGTCCAGTTGCGGCAGTGGCGCGGGCACGGCGACGACGTTCGCGGCCAGGCAGCCGAAGAAGGCCGCGATGAAATCCAATCCGGACGGATACAGCAGCAGCGCCCGGCGGATGCCACCGTCTTGCAACGTGGCGGCGATGGCCCGCGCCCGGGCCGACACGGCGGCGTAGGCGATCTCGTCGATGGCGCCGTCGGCGTCACCGGTGCGCAGGAAGCGGTACGCCGTGGTGCCGGTCAGGGTCTCGCCGCGGGCGAGCAGGACATCGACGAACGAACGGTAATCGGTCATGCGGTAACAACCTTCGGAACTCGACTGTCACGGTGGTCGTGCGCGCGCCGGACGACGCCGCGATCGCGCGCGGCGGCTGCCCGGCGTTTCATGGTCGGGGTGTCGCGGCGGCCAGTTTCTCGGCGGCGTCGACCGCGGCGAGTACGCCGTTCTCCTGCGCGACCGTGCGGCCGGTCTCGGCCGCTCGCTGCCGTACCCGAGGCGTGAGGGTCTGCGCCAGCGCCTGGTGCAGACGATCGGTGGTGATCGTGCGATAGGGGAACGTGGCGCCGATACCGAGCGCGGCGATCCGCCATCCGTAGAAGAATTGATCGCTGTGCACCGGGATCACCACGGCCGGAATCCCCGCCCGCACCACGTCGTGGGTATTTCCGCTGCCGCCGTGATGCACCACCGCGGCGCAGCGCGGCAGGACGCGGTCGTAATCGAACGAATCGATGATCAGCAGGGCGCGGTCGGCGCTGAAACCTTTCGGGAATCCCTCGCCTTTCACGGTGACGAGTGCCCGGGCTCCCAAGCGCGCGCAGACCGTCGCGATCATCTCTCGGCATTCCACCGGATCGAGCACGGGCATTCCGGTCATGCAGAAATAGATCGGGGGTTCCCCTTCGTCGAGCCACGCGTCGAGTTCCGGGTCGACGACCGCTTCGCCCCAGGCGTCGCGCAGCGGCGGGGGCAGAACGGAGGCGCCCACGATCGTGGCGCGTTCGGGCCAATCGTGCGGCTTCGGCAACAGCACGGGGCTCACCATGTGGACGAGCGGTATCCGTTCGGCACGCAGCCGCCGGAAAGGATTGCGCGGCCTGCCCGCCAAACCCATCTGACGGCGCAATTGACGGTCGACCTTGCGATACAGGAACGTGTAGGACAATTCGAAAAGGCTGTAGGTCGCCCGCGACAGAATCCGGGACGAGGTCATGTTCTTCGCCATGAACGACGACGGGAACTCATCGGTGCGTTCGAGCGGGTAGGGCAGGCAGCCGATCACCGGGGTACCGGTCTTCTCGCGGAACTCCATCGCCCACGGCAGCGTCGAGGCGCACGCGACGACGACATCGGCGGACGCGCAGGTTCGCGCGAGCACCTCGTGCATCGCCACACCACGTTCACCCTCGATGATCCGCACCGTGTCGAGCATGATGCGAATGAACGGCAGCGTCTTTCCGGAGGCCAGTGCTCGCTTCGCCGCGGTCGTCTCGAGCAGTTCCGCGGCGTCGAAGGGGATCACCCGGGGCTCGAAGCCCGCCTTGCGCACGATGTGCGCTTGATTGCGGGTGGCGGTGATTTCCACTTCGTGCCCGCGGGCGCGGAATTCGTGCGCCAACGCGAGATACGGTTGATGATCGCCCCTGGTACCTGCGGGCAACAAGGCCACACGCATACTATCGACTTCCGCTCGTGCACTGGGCTCGTCCGGCCGGATTCCACGAATCGGCCGATATCTGGTTCGTTGCAGGGATCCGCCTCCCGCGGACGTCCTGCTCGCTCGACAGAGTTCGGAACGGTACTCGGCCCCCCGCCGTTCTCAACGGGCCGACACTGTTCGCAGAATCGGGAGATGATCCTTTCGTCCGAAGGTGAGCCGACCGGCCGCGTCACACCCGGCGTGATCGGCTCCTGCGGAACCGGCGCAGGCCAGTATTCCGGCTCGACCGGGCGCCGTCCAGACTAGGCGCGGGCCGAATCGTTCCCTTCTCACCGGTGGGAGTGGTCCGACCGCGATGTCGCGCGTCGGATCGGCGAAAACTTCTCGGCGGCAGCCGATTCCGGCGCGCGGGGATGCTCGGGTGCGGAGTGCGAACGACCATTTCGGTGCCGTGCACCAGCCCGGCGCCGGCCGGTGACCCGCCGTCGTGCGGGTCGAGCCCGGTGACCGCCGCCACGACACCGGCGTCGGCGGTGCCCCCGGAATCCGGGGCATCGCCGGAAATGTCCGTGCCACAGCCAGCCTCGTCCGGGTGGATCCGAGTGCGGAGTTTGCGGCTTCGCCCGATGCGCGGGCAATATGTGGAGGCTCGACGGTTGTCGGCGTGCGTCGCTCGCTGCGACTCATCCCGTGCCGCGGAAGGGACCCCGCCGTTCCAGGGGCGGAACCGATCTGTTATCTACTGGCTACGATTGTTTTTTCGACTGCACGCGCTCGGTAACCGTGAAGGGATTATCTCTATGGCACGCAAGGTCGTCGTGACACTGGTCGATGACTACGACGGCAAGTCTCAGGCCGAGGAAACAGTGTCTTTCGCCGTGGACGGCGTGGCCTACGAGATGGACTTGTCGGCGGACAATGCCGGTCAGTTACGTGGATTCTTCGAGCAATGGGTTCCGTATGCCCGCAAGGTCGGTCGCGCGCGCCGCGGCCGCGGCGGTGTTCTGCGGTCGGCGAACGATCGGGAACAGGCCACGGTGATCCGGGAATGGGCGCGCAAGAACGGCATCGATGTGTCGGCGCGTGGACGGATCTCCGCCGAGGTCGTCGAGGCGTACAAGAAGGCGAACGGGTAATTCCGGAAAGTTCATCGATCGGTGGCCTGAAGTGCCCGCGCCGCGGCGGCGGCGCGGGACGGCCACACGGCATACTTTTCCGCGCGATGCCGCGATAACAGCGCCGCCCCGGGGTAAGCGACCGGTATGACGGTCATGTTAGGCGCCCCGAAGCAGGAACTACCCCGCCCGCGCGGCGAGCTGTCGGAAGCGGTGGTGGAGCTGCTGCGCGGCGAACCGGGTGGCTCGGTGCCGGAGCCGGGTCCGGCGGATCCGTATGGCGAAGACCTGCACCTGGCTCTGCACACCTGCTACGAGCTGCACTATCACGGATTCCCGGCGGTCGACGCGGGATGGGAATGGGATCCGGGCCTGCTGGGTCTGCGCGCCGCGCTGGAGCAGCGGTTCCTGCGGGCGCTGCGCGAGGACGTACCCGGCGGTGGGGATCTCGACGCGGAGCTCGACCAGTTGCTGGTCACCCCGGCCGACCCGGACGGAGTGAGCCGTTTCCTGCGCGACGAGGGCGAGTGGTGGCAGATGCGCGAATACTTCGTGCACCGTTCGATCTACCACCACAAAGAGGCCGACCCCTACGCATGGGTGATTCCCCGGCTGCGCGGCCAAGCCAAGGCGTCGCTGGTGGCGGTCGAGTTCGACGAGTTCGGGGCCGGGCGCGGCGAACGCGTGCACGCGCAGCTGTACGCCGACCTGCTGGCCGCCGCCGGTCTGAATCCGGACTATCTGCATTATCTGGACGTGGTTCCCGCGCCGATGCTCGCGCTGGTGAACATGATGTCGCTGTTCGGGCTGCACCGGTCGTGGCGGGGCGCGCTGGTGGGCCATTTCGCCACGGTGGAGATCACCTCCCCGCCCGGCGCCCAGCGGTTGGTGCAGGCGCTGGAGCGCTTGGACGCCGATCCGGCGTGCGTGCTGTTCTACCGTGAGCACGTCGAAGCCGACGCGGTGCACGAGCAGATCATGCGCACCGGGGTGATCGGCGACCTGCTGCGGCGCGAACCCGAGCTTACCGAGTCGGTGGCGTTCGGTATCCAGGTGACGAATCTGCTGGAGGACCGATTCGCTGATCATGTGCTGGAGTCCTGGCGCGCGGGTCGCGGCTCGTTGCGGGACGGCGGGCGCGGGCGTGGCGGCGCGGACGATTAAGCAGCGCTCGGCGGGCTATTCGCCGAATGTGATGTTGATTCGACCTCCCGGCGTCTATTCGCCGCAGCTGGACACCTGGTTGCTCGTCCGTGCTCTGGCCGAAGCGGGCGTTCCGCGCGGGGGGCACGCGTTGGACGTGTGTACCGGAACGGGCGCCTTGGCCGTCGCCGCCGCGTACACGGGAGCCGCGCGGGTGACGGCGGTGGACGTGTCCCGTTCCGCCGTCGTGTCCGCGTGGTTGAACTGCCGGCTGCGCGGCATCGACGCGGAGGTGTTGCGCGGTGATTTCAGCGCGGTCCTCGGCGGGCGCAGTTTCGATCTGGTGCTGGCCAATCCGCCCTACGTCCCCGCGCCCGAGGGCACCGACAGCCGCGGCCTCGCCCGGGCCTGGGACGCCGGGGCCGGAGGCAGGGCGATCCTCGACCAGTTGTGCGCGGCGCTGCCCGTTCTGCTGAAACCGCGGGGGGTAGCGTTGATCGTGCATTCGGCGCTGAGCGATCCGGATTCGACCTTGGCGCAACTGCGTGAGCGAGAACTCAAGGCCGCGATCGTGGCACGGGCCACCGTGCCGTTCGGGCCGGTGCTGCGCCGGCGCGCGCAGTGGCTGGAATCGGCCGGGCTGATCGGGCCCGGTCAGCGAATGGAAGATCTGGTGGTGATCCGTGCCGACCGCATCCGACAATGAGCAGTGGCGGCGAGTGACGCTCACCGCCGACGGTCCCGCCCTGATCGAGGGTCCGGTGGAGTTCGTCACCGCGGACGGGCGGACGGTGCGCTCCGACCGGTTCCTGGTGGCGTTGTGCCTGTGCAAGCGCTCGAAGAACTATCCGTTCTGCGACACCAGCCACCGCAGGCATCGCCGTTCGTCGTGACCGCGGGTCACGCTCGGGCACCGTCCGAGCCCAGCGAGCGGACGGTGTCGAGCAGTGATTCGGTGGCGCAGGCGACGGTCTGCTCGACCACCTCCGCCGGTTCGCCGTCGAACTGACGGTGCCACGCGCGCACGCCGTGCTCGGTGGCGATCGCGAACCAGACCGAGCCCGGCGGCTGACCGTCCTGCGGGTCCGGGCCGCCCGCACCGGTGACCGCTACGGAGACAGCCGCTTTCAGCAAGCCGCGGACTCCGGTGGCCATCGCTTCGGCCGCCGTCTGGGACACCACCGGCACGTCGGGCACGCCCAGAACCGTGCGCTTGACCTCCGTGCTGTAGGCCACCAGGCCGCCGCGGAACCATTCGGACGAGTTCGGCGCCGCGCCCAGCGTGGCAGAAAGCCGGCCGGAGGTGAGCGATTCGGCGACCGCCACGGTGATCTCCGACCGCTGCGCCGATTCGGCCAGCTCGTGTGCGTTCTCGTCCGCCTGTGGCATCTGCGTCCTTTCTGCGCTGTCTGCCGCTCACCATACGGCCCGGCCCGTGTCCGACCGCACGGCAGCCACTCCGTTTCGGTGCGGCGGCGCCGGGAATGTCGGCAGAGAACCGGCCCTGACGCAAGGAGAAAGCGATGACGACCGACGCGATCGTGCTGCTGCGCGACGACCACAAGGCGATCCGGAAACTGTTCCGCGAGTTCGAGAAGGCGGGCGAGGACGCCACGCAGACCAAGGGCAAGGTGGTGAAGAAGATCATCGAGGCGCTCACCGTGCACACGTATCTCGAGAACGAGTGCATGTACCCCGAGGTCCGCAAACTCGTTCCGGAGCTCGAGGACGACATCCTGGAGTCCTACGAGGAGCATCACGTCGCCGACGTGCTGGTCACCGAGCTGTCGATGATGAAGCCCGACGACGAGCGCTTCACCGCCAAGACCACCGTGCTGATCGAGAACGTCGACCACCACATCGACGAGGAAGAGAACGAGTGGTTCCCGAAGGTGCGGGAAAGCCTGGGGCGCAAGCAGCTTCAGGAGATCGGGGCCCGGATGCAGGAACTGAGGAAGAAGGCGCCGACCTCGCCCGCCCAGCCCTCGGCGCTGAAGAAGACCGTGGACGCCGTGCTGGCTTGAACAGACGACGGCGCCGGCGCCTCGGGGGAGGCGCCGGCGCCGTCGTGTGGGCGGTCAGTCGGCGGGCGGGTACTGCTGGACGCCCAGCAGCCGGGCCAGGTGGGCGGCGTTCCTGGCCAGCGCGGCGGTGGCCGAGGCCACCGCCTTGGGCACCGAATCGAGATCCTGGTAATCGGTGCCGCCCATGGCTTGATCGTTCCAGTACGTGCAGCCCTGCGCCGGAATGGTGAATCCGATGTCGTTGAGCCCTTGGAACAGATCGGCGACGATCTTGTGCGCGCCGTCCTCGTTGCCGACCACCGCGACCGTGGCCACCTTGCCGACCATCGCCGGACGGCCCGCGTCGTCGGTTTCCGACAGCTCGGCGTCCAATCGCTCCAGCACCCGTTGCGCCACCGACGACATGTGCCCGACCCAGGTGGGGGTCGAGACCACCAGGATGTCGGCCGCCGCGACCTGCTCGCGAATCGAGGGCCACTGGTCGCCGGGGCCCTCGTCGGCGGTGACGCCGAGCAGCACGTCGTAGTCCACCACGCGCAGCACCGTGCCCCGCACGCCGTGCCCGGCCAGTTCGTCGAGCACCTGGCGGGCGATGAGGTCGCTGCTGGATTCGGCGGGCGACTTCTTCAGGGTGCACACCAGCGCGAGTGCGGTGGGTCCGGCCATGAAGGAAACCTCCTGGTTCACAAGGTGTTCCGGTTCAGTCGCGGGCGACGACCCGGATGGTGCGCAGCCGGGAGTCGGCGGCGTCGGGCACGTTCATTCCCGCGTCGAGCCCGGTGCGCAGGTACTCGACGACGGCGGCATCGATGCGTTCCCCGGGCACGACCACCGGAATGCCCGGCGGGTAGGGCGTGAGCTGCTCGGCGGCGATCCGGCCGACGGCGTCGCGCGCGTCCACCGTCTGCACCGGGCCGAAGAAGGCGTCGCGCGGCAGCATCACGGTCTCGAGCTGCAGGTCCTCGGGTGATGGGAGGTCGATGCGCGGCGGCTGGGGATCGGTCAGCTGATCGCGCCAGGCGGCGACGCCGTCGACGAGGGTGTCGACGGTGTCCTTGTCGTCGGCCATCGACAGCGTGGCCAGCAGGCGGCGGTGATCGCTCAACCCCATGTCGATGCGGCGGTGCTCGCGCAACCAGTCCGCGGCCTGGTAGCCGCTGGCCCCGGTGCCGGAGACGTCCATAAGGACCTGCAGCCGGTCGAGGTCGTGCGAGGCTTCCGCGCCGAGCAGTTCGTCTTCGAGCACCTCGATATCCGGTATCTCGGCGAGTTGCCGCCTGGCCTTTTCGGCGACCCGCAGCGCGTCGCCGAGCAGTTCGTGGCCGCGCTCGACCATCTGCCTGCGCCAGCCGTCGAGCGCGGCGTAGACCAGCACGTTCGGGCTGGTGGTCATCAGCAGGTCGGCGCATTCGCTGAGCCGGACCGGGTCGATGAGATCGCCTTGCAGGTGGAACACCGAGCCCTGTTCGAAGCCCGCGCCCATCTTGTGCACGCTGACCACGCACAGATCCGCTCCCGCGTCCATCGCCCAGGTCGGCAGGTCCTCGTGGAAGGGCAGGTGCGCGCCCCATGCCTCGTCGACGATCAGGGGCTTGCCCCGCTCGTGGCAGACCTCGGCGATGCCCGCGATGTCCGCGCAGGTGCCGTAGGGACTCGGGCTCACGACCAGCGCCCCCGCGGCGCCGGGGTGCGCGTCCCACGCTTCGCGGACCTGCTGCGGCGAGGGCGGGTGTGCGAAATGGTGCTCGGCATCCCAGCGCGGCGTGATCCAGTGCGGCTGGACGCCGGAGAAGACGAGCCCGGCGACGACGGATTTGTGGCTGTCGCGTGCCACGAGCAGGCCGCCGTCGTGGCCGCCCGCTACCGTCATCATGGCCGCCTTGACCGACAGGGAACTGCCGCAGGTGGAGAAGAACGCCGATTCGGCCCGGACCGCGTCGGCCATCAGCGCTTCGGCCCGCGCGAGATAGCCGCCGCGCGAGAGCCGGTCGTCCAGCCCGGCGGTGGCCAGCACGTCGGAGCCGAAGGCGTCCCGGCCGATCACCTCCAGGACGCGTTCGTCGGTTCCGCGTCCTTGCCGATGCCCGGGCGGCGTGAAGCCGTAGCGGCCCAGCCGGTGATAGTCGGCAAGCGCTTCCAGGAGAGGAGCTCGTGTATGGTCCACGGCTACCGCCTACCCCGGATCTGCGGCGGCACACATCCGGCGCACCGCCGGCTCATGGCATCCCGCGCACCCCCACCGCCGCGGTCTCCGACAGTGCCCCGAATCCCCGTGCCGCGCAATGGGATGAGTCCGTCGGTGTTCCGGACCGCCGCCCGACGGCGACCACCGCTCGGCATCGGCGACCGGATCCAGGTCCGGACGGGGCACCCGGGCGTGCGGCGACCATACGGTCGCGCCCTCCCGGGCCGGGCGATGCGGTCGCGTTCCGCGCCTACCGGCGTCCGCACTCGCGAACCCGGTCGCCGCTCGTTTCGGGCACAGGCGTCCGGGTAGGACGGGGACTGTATCGACTTCGACCGGAGGAGCGCGCGGATGAAGGCAGTGACCTGGCAAGGGCGACGCAAAGTCGCCGTGGAGACGGTGCCCGATCCGCGGATCGAGGCTCCGACGGACGCGATCATCGAGGTCACCTCCAGCGGAATCTGCGGATCCGACCTGCACCTGTACGAAGTGCTCGGCGCGTACATGAGCAACGGCGACGTCCTCGGCCACGAACCCATGGGACGTGTGGTCGAGACCGGCTCGGCCGTCACCGGCCTGGCCCGCGGGGATCGCGTCGTCATCCCGTTCCAGATCAGCTGCGGCGCCTGCTACATGTGCCGCACCGGCCTGCCCACCCAGTGCGAGACGACGCAGGTCCGCAAATACGGCTGCGGCGCGGCCCTGTTCGGCTACTCCAAGCTCTACGGGCAGGTGCCCGGCGGCCAGGCCGAGTATCTGCGGGTGCCGCATGCCGACGCCACCCATATCAAGGTGCCCGAGGGACCGGCCGACGACCGCTTCCTGTACCTGTCGGACGTGCTGCCCACCGCCTGGCAGGCGGTGGAATACGCCGCGGTGCCCGACGGCGGGTCGGTGACCGTGCTCGGCCTCGGCCCGATCGGGGACATGGCCTGCCGGGTCGCGGCGCATCGCGGCTATCGCGTCATCGGTGTCGACCGAGTGCCCGAACGGCTGGGGCGGGCGGCCGCGCGCGGTGTGGAGGTGATCGACATCGGCGCCGTCGACGAGCCGGTCGGCGACATCATCCGCGGCTGGACCGATGGCCGCGGCACCGACTCGGTGATCGATGCGGTGGGAATGGAGGCCCACGGGTCGCCGATCGCGTCGGCAGCCCAGCGCTCGGCGGCGTTCCTGCCGGATCTGGTGGCCCAGAAGGTGATGGACACCGCGGGCGTCGACCGGCTCGCAGCGCTGAACTCCGCGATCGACATCGTCCGGCGCGGTGGCACGATCTCGGTGATCGGCGTCTACGGCGGCATGCTCGACCCGCTGCCGATGCGGGTGCTGTTCGACAAGCAGATCCAGGTGCGGATGGGCCAGGCGAACGTCAAGCGGTGGGTCGAGGACATCATGCCGCTGCTGAGCGACGGCGACCCGCTCGGCGTGGACACCTTCGCGACTCACCGTCTGCCGTTGACCGGCGCGGCGGAGGGCTATGCGATGTTCCAGCAGAAGACCGACGGTGCGGTGAAGGTGGTGCTCGACCCGACCGCCACGAACTGACCGGTGCACCGGCCCGGCCGAGGTCCGAGACCCCGGCCGCGGGCGGTTTGCTCTGTCTTTGCCTGGGTAGCTGCCGGGTATGAGCTTTTTACTACGCGGAGTCGTCTCACCGTGGTGGCTCGAGGCGCCGACCTCCGTGGCGGCGGAGATGGCCCGCGCCGGGGTGGAGAAGGTCGTCGATCTGGGAACCAAAGCGGCACAGGCGCCGGTGCAGGCGGTGGCCGCGGGCGCGCGGGCGGGAGCGTCGCTGCTGAACCTGGGACGCGACGAGGAGTTGCGCGACGAGTTCGCGGCCCTGATCGATCCGCACGCGCTGCGTTCACGCCGCCGCGTGGCGCTCTACGAGGACCGGGCCACCGTCGAGGTGCGCGGGCTGGACTCCGGTAAGAGCGATGACGTCACGCAGGCGCTGCACCGGACGCTGGACCGGCGCCGCGATGTGCGCTGGTGGCGGGTGAACGCGGTGACCGGCCGCGTGGTCGCCGCGCTCGAGCACGGCGCGGCCGACCTGCCCGCCCTGGTGTCGGCCATCGAGTCCGTCGAGGCGGACACCGCGGTCGGCGACCTGGACTGGAGCCGCGGCTGCGAGCACCCCGGGGACCGGGAACCAATGCTCGCGGCCGCGATCCAGGTCGCGGGCGACGTGGGTGCGATCGGATTGTCCGCGGTGGGCGCGGTGCTGCCGTTGCGCGGGCCCGCCCGAATGTTGCGCGCGGCGGCGGCCTTCGTCGACACCCAGCCCCGGCTGCGCAAACGGCTGGAGGAACAGCTCGGCCGCACACGCACCGATATGGTGCTCACCACCGCCAACGCCATCGGCAACGCCCTGGGCAACAGCGCGGCGGCGGGCACGGCGAATCTGGTCATCGACGCGGTGCATCGCGGTTTCACCCTGACCGAGTCGATGACCAGGTACGCGCAGTGGCGCAACTGGGAGACCGAGATCGACCGCCGTCCGGCGGAAGTGTGCGATCCGCTGTCACCGTCCATCCGCGTGGTCGAGATGCCGCAGGGTCCGATCGAGCGGGTCGCCGACGAAACAGCGGCGGGCGCGCTGGTGGGTGCGGTCACCTCCGTCCTCGGCGGGCGTGGCCTGTTCGGCGCCGCCGACGCGCTGGAACTCGGCGCGCCCAAGGCGGCGCGGGCCAGCCGGGAGGCCTACGGCGCCCTCGTCTCCACGGTGCTCGGCCGCGCGGGCGTGCTGACGCTGCACCCACGGGTCTGGCGGCGACTGGACCGATTGTCGGCCCTGGTCATCGACGGAGAATCGCTGCTGACCTCACGCCGCTTGGTACTCGACGCCGAAACGACCGACCAGAGATGGTCGGTCGCCGACGTGTGGAGCGCGGGCCAGCGCCTGCTGTGGGAGCGGGAGGCCGGCGAAGGCGCGGACAACGAAGCGCAGCCGGACGACACCGATCGCTACCTGTCGTCGGGGGGCCACCGCACACTGGTGCACCCGGCCACCGGAAAACCCGACGACGGTGCCACACCCCGCCCCGTGTGGCGCGAACTCCACGACAACGGCAAACCGGTCGGACGAGTCCTGATCGGCCGCGAACTCGACCGGCGGGCACACGCGCTGCTGAGCCGGGCGCGCAGCGCGGGCCTGCGCGTCACCCTCGCCGCGGGCGCCGACGCCGCCGAACTGCGGTCGATGGCCGACGAATTCGTCTCCCCGTCGCATTCGCTCAGCGAGCGGGTGCGCACGCTGCAACAGGACGGCCACGTCGTCGCGGTGCTCAGCCCCCGCGCCCACAAGGCCCTGGCCTGCGCCGATGTCGGGATCGGGCTGGCTGTGCGGGAAGGCAGCGCCCTCCAGATGCCCTGGACCGCCGACGCGGTCTGCCGCGACCTCGGACAGGCGCACCGCGTCCTCGCCGCCGTCGCCCCGGCCCGGCAGGTGAGCGAACGCGGCCGTTCGCTGGCGCTGTCGGCGGCCGCGCTGGGCGGGCTGCTGCTGGCCGTCGCCCCCGACAGCGCGGGCCGGGCCTCGCCCATGACCGCCGCCCACTACACCGGTCTGCTCAGCGGCGCCTACACCGGATGGCGCACCGCACGCACCGAGCCACCGGCCACCCTCGCCCCGTTGCTGCCCTGGCACGCCCTCGAACCCGGCGAGGTATTGAGCCGGTTGCCGCAGCCCGGGCCGGTGCAGGAACGAGCCCAGCCGGACACCGCCGCCCGTATCCCCGGGGTGCGCGTGCTCACCTCGGCGGCGTCGTTCGCGGGCCAACTGCGCCGCGAACTGGCCGACCCGCTGACCCCGATCCTCGGCGTCGGCGCGGTCGCCACCGCCGTGCTCGGTGCCCCGTCGGACGCCGTGCTGCTGTCGTCGGTCCTCGCGGTGAACGCGCTGGTGTCCGCCTGGCAGCGGCAGCGCGCCGAGGGCGCGTTGCACCGGCTGTTCGAAGGCGAGCAGCTCACCGCCCGGGTGATCGAGCGCGCCGAACTCGACGCCGGCGAACCGTGCGAAACCCGCGTGCCCGCGAACCTGCTGGCACTGGGCGATGTCATCGTGCTGCGCGCCGGGGACGTGGTTCCCGCCGACGCGCGGCTGCTGCGCGCGGACGACCTAGAGATGGACGAATCCGGCCTCACCGGCGAGTCGATCACCGTCGACAAGCAGGTCCCCGCCACCCCGGGCACGTCGGTGGCCGACCGCGCCTGCATGGTCTTCGAAGGCAGCACCGTGGTGAACGGCGCCGGGCGGGCGATCGTCGTGGCCGTCGGCCACGACACCCAGGCGGGCCGCGCGGCCGCCGGGGCCATCCCGCCCGAGAAGGCCGGTGTGCAGGCGCAACTGCGCCGCTTGACCGACCGCGCCCTGCCGCTGACCCTGTCCGGCGGCGGCGTCGTGACCGGGCTGGGCATCCTGCGCGGCAGGCCACTGCGCACTGCCATCGCCGACGGCGTCGCGGTCGCGGTCGCCGCGGTCCCCGAAGGACTGCCGTTGGTGGCCACGGTCGCTCAGCTCGCCGCCGCCCGCAGGTTGTCGCGGCACGGTGTGCTGGTGCGCGCCAGCCGCACCGTCGAGGCCCTCGGCCGGGTGGACACCCTGTGCTTCGACAAGACCGGCACCCTCACCGAGGGGCGGCTGCGCCTGACCACCCTCGCCGATCTCGACGACCAGTGGTCCCCGGACGCGGGCTCCGAAGACGCGCACCGTCTGCTGCGAGCCGCGGCCCGCGCCTGCCCCGATCCCGCCGAGGGACCGATCGCGCACGCCACCGACCGCGCCGTCGTCGACGCCGCGGCCCAGATACTCGGTGACGACGCCCGGCATTGGGATGCGATCGAGGAGATCCCGTTCGAATCCAACCGCGGATACGCCGCCACCCTCGGCCACACCGCCCGCAAACTGCGGCTGATCGCGAAGGGCGCACCCGAAGTCGTGCTGTCGCGCTGCACCAGGGTGCGGGTGAACGACACCGACCACCCCTTCGACGAGCGCATGCGCGAACGCGCCGAACGAGCGGTGCGCGATCTGGCCGAGCAGGGCCTGCGGGTGCTGGTGGTGGCCCGGCGCGACCTTTCCACCGAACCCGACGACGTCGAGGCGGCGGTCGTGGAACTCACCCTGCTCGGGTTCCTCGGCCTCGCCGACGCCCCCCGGCCGCAAACGCTGCCGCTGGTCACCGCGCTGCAACGCAACGGCATCAGCGTGCGCATGATCACCGGCGACCACCCGGTGACCGCGGCGGCGGTGGCCCGCCAGCTCGGCATCGAGACGGGCGAGGTCGTGACCGGCGCGGATCTCGACCGCCTCGACGAGACCGCCCAAGCCGAGCTGATCGAACAGGGCACCGTCTTCGCCCGCGTCGATCCCGAACAGAAGGTGCGCATCGTGGCGGCGCTGCGCCGCGCGGGTCACGTCGTCGGCATGACCGGCGACGGCAGCAACGACGCCGCCGCCATCCGCACCGCCGACGTCGGAATCGGTTTGGCCGCACAGGGTTCCATCGCCGCGCGCAATGCCGCCGACATGGTGCTCACCCGCCCCGACCCCCTCGTGCTGTTGCATGCCCTCGTCGAAGGGCGCGGCATGTGGCAGCGGGTCACCGACGCGGTAGGCGTGCTGGTCGGCGGCAACGCGGGCGAAGTGGCCTTCACGCTGTACGGCACCGCCGTCAGCGGCCGAGCGCCGCTGGGCACCCGGCAGTTCCTGCTGGTGAACATGCTCACCGACATGTTCCCCGCGATGGCGCTGGCGCTGTCGCGGGACGGGGACGCGGTCGATCCCGACGACACCGACGACCCGAAGGCCCAGGCGGAGCGGGCGGCCGAACGCCTGGCCGAACTCCCGCGTGCGCACCTGGGCACGGATCTGCTGCGCACCCTCGGCGTCCGCGGTGTCGCCACGGCCACCAGCGCCTCGGTCGCGTGGACCCTCGGCCGCGTGACCGGCACCCAGCGGCGCGCCGCCACCATCGGCCTGGTCGCGCTCATCGGCACCCAACTCGGCCAGACGCTGGTCTCCGGTTACCGCAGCCCGCTGGTGTGGCTCACCACCGCCGCGAGCGGCGCGGTGCTCGGCGCGGTGGTGATGACACCGGGGCTGTGCACCTATTTCGGTTGCCGCCCGCTGGATCCCGTCGGATGGGGGATCGCGACCACCTGCGCGACGACCGCCACCGCCGCCGCCGTGCTGCTTCCTCGGTTGCTGCCCCAGGCGCAGTCACCAGCGCTGGTGGCGCGCTGATTGGCGCCGCACCGCCCGGGTACCCGCCTGGCGACGGACCCTGCCACCGGCACAGGACAGGAGGACCCCTATGGCTCGACAGGTCGGTGACTACGTCGTACAACGTCTGCGGGAGTGGGGCGTGGAGCAGGTCTTCGGTTATCCCGGCGACGGGATCAACGGCCTGATCGCCGCTTTCGGCCGCGCGGACGACGACCCGGCGTTCATCCAAGCCCGCCACGAGGAGATGTCGGCGTTCCAGGCCACCGGGTACGCCAAATTCAGCGGCAAGGTGGGCGTGTGCACCGCGACCTCGGGCCCGGGGGCGATCCATCTGCTCAACGGTTTGTACGACGCGAAACTCGATCACGTTCCGGTGGTGGCGATCGTCGGGCAGACCGCGCGCAGCGCGATGGGCGGCAGCTATCAGCAGGAAGTCGATCTACAGAACCTGTTCAAGGACGTCGCGTCCGACTACTTGGTCGAGGTGAATGTCGCCGCCCAATTGCCCAACGCGCTGGATCGCGCCTTCCGGGTCGCGATCGCGCGGCGGGCCCCGACCGCGGTGATCCTGCCGTCGGACCTGCAGGAGCAGCCTTACGAGCCACCGCAGCACGCCTTCAAGCAGGTGCCGTCGAGCCCGCCCGGACAGGCGACGGCGCGCGTGATTCCCGCGCACGAGGACATCCGGCGCGCCGCGGAGGTGCTCGACGCCGGATCCAAGGTCGCGATCCTGATCGGGCAGGGCGCCCGTTCGGCCGCCGAGGAGGTCCTGGAGCTCGCCGAGCGCACCGGCGCGGGCGTGGCGAAGGCTCTGCTGGGCAAGGACGTCCTGCCCGACGATCTGCCTTTCGTCACCGGAGCGATCGGATTGCTCGGCACCAGGCCCAGTTACGAACTCATGCGCGACTGCGACACGCTGCTGATCGTCGGATCGAACTTCCCCTACAGCCAGTTCCTACCCGAATTCGGGCAGGCCCGCGCCGTGCAGATCGACATCGACGGCACCATGATCGGCATGCGGTACCCGACCGAGGTGAACCTGGTCGGCGACGCGAGATCGACGTTGGCGGAACTGATTCCGCTCGTGCGGCGCAAGGACGACCGCGGCTGGCGGGAGAAGATCGAGAAGAACGTCGCCCGCTGGTGGCAGACCATCGAACGCCAGTGCCTGCTGGACGCCCGCCCGGTCAACCCCATGCGGGTGGTGTGGGAACTGTCCGAGCGCATTCCCGACGACGCCATCGTCACCGCGGATTCCGGGTCCTCCACCAACTGGTATGCCCGCTGCCTGCGCTTGCGCGGCCGGATGCGCGGGTCACTGTCGGGCACCCTGGCGACCATGGGGCCGGGCGTGCCCTACGCCATCGGCGCCAAGTTCGCCCACCCCGACCGGCCCGCGATCGCGCTGGTCGGCGACGGCGCCATGCAGATGAACGGGATGGCCGAACTGCTCACCATCGCCCGCTACCGCCCCCGCTGGAGCGACCCGCGCCTGATCGTCTGCGTCTTCCACAACAACGACCTCAACCAGGTCACCTGGGAGCTGCGCGCCATGGGCGGCGCACCGAAATTCGAGCAGTCGCAGGCCCTTCCCGACGTCTCCTACGCCGAAGTCGCCCGCAGCGCGGGCCTGACCGGCATCACCGTGCGGACACCCGAGGAGCTGGGACCGGCCTGGGACCGCGCCCTGCACGCCGACGGCCCGGTGGTGCTCGACGTGCACTGCGACCCCGACGTGCCGCCCATCCCGCCGCACGCCACCTGGGATCAGATGAAGGACACCGCCGAAGCCGTGCTGCGCGGCGACCCGGATGCCTGGCATCTGATCGCGCAGGGTGCGAAAGCCAAAGTCCAGGAGTTCATTCCGTAGCGACAGAAACGAGTGTGCGATGACCGAACAGGATGTCGTCGAGCTGCTGACCGCCCAGCACGAGGAGATCTTCGCGTTGCTGGCGCGGCTGAAGGCGGGCGAGGACGGGAAACAGGATCTGTTCACCGAGTTGGTGCGGTTGCTGGCCGTGCACGAGAGCGCCGAGGAGGAGGTCGTGCATCCGGTCGCCGGGCGGGCCCGTTTCGGCGCGGACGCCGACATCGTGCAGCCGCGGCTGGAGGAGGAGAACGCGGCCAAACGCGCCCTCGCGGACCTGTACGAGCTGGGGGTGGACCATCCCGATTTCGACGCCCGGCTCGCGAAGTTCGCCGACGCCGTGGCCGAGCACGCCGCGCACGAGGAGACCGAGGAGTTCACCCTGCTGCGCGCGCAGTTCTCGACCAGCCAGTTGCGGCGGATGGCGGGCTCGGTACGCGCCGCCGAAGCCGTGGCCCCCACCCGCCCGCACCCCCACGCGGGAGAGTCCGCGCTCGCGAACCTGCTGGCCGGCCCGCCGCTGGCGGTGTTCGACCGGGCCCGCGACGCGGTGCGCGACTGGCGGCAGAACCAGGACACGTGAATCACAACCAGCCCACGAAGCGGAGAAGGAGAACACCGACATGGGGTTTCCCGAGCAGCAGCAAGAAGTACCCGGCATCCAGGCCCGGATGACCCCCGTGCCGGACTGCGGTGAGGACAGCTACCGCGGCTCCGGCAAACTGACCGGCAAGTCCGCCGTCATCACCGGCGCCGACAGCGGAATCGGCCGTGCGGTGGCGATCGCCTACGCGCGCGAGGGCGCGGACGTGCTGATCTCCTACCTCGACGAGGACGAGGACGCCAAGGAAGTCGCCGACCTGGTGACGCAGGCCGGACGCAAAGCCGTCCTGGTGCCCGGCGACCTGTCGGAGGCCGCCCATTGCCGCGCCGTCATCGATCGGGCCGTGCGGGAATTCGGGAAGATCGACATCCTGGTGAGCAACGCGGCCTTCCAGATGACACACCAGACGCTGGAGGAGATCAGCGACGAGGAATTCGAGCACACCGTCAAACTGAACATCAACGCCTACTTCTACCTGGTGAAGGCCGCGTTGCCGCACATGCCCGCGGGGTCGTCGATCATCGGCAGCTCCTCGGTCAACTCCGACATGCCCTCGCCGACCCTGGCCCCGTACGCCGCGACCAAAGCGGCCATCGCGAACTTCTCCGCCAGCCTCGCGCAACTGCTGGGCGAACGGGGAATCCGGGTCAACAGCGTGGCGCCGGGACCGATCTGGACCCCGCTGATCCCCTCCACCATGCCGGTCGAGAAGGTCGCGAAGTTCGGTGACGACACGCCGTTGGGCCGCGCCGGTCAACCGGCCGAATTGGCGCCGACCTACGTCATGCTGGCCTCCGACGACGGCAGCTACGTCTCCGGCGCTCGCATCGCGGTCACCGGTGGCAGGCCGATCCTGTGACGTTTCGCGCGCGATGACCCGCCCGGTCGGCCGTGACGGCCGACCGGGAGCGGGGGGCGGGTCACAGCATCGACACCACGATGCCGACCGCCACGGCGAGGAACAACAAGATCACCAGCGCCCCGATGAGCATCGCCACCACCCCGGTGACCGGGAAGTGATGGCTGGTGCTGGGCTCCGGCGCCGACAGCCCGGAGGTCTGCGGGGTGTCCGGCGGGGTCGCGCCCGGCGCCACTCCACCGCCCGGTTCCAGATCGGGGGTTTTCGCGGGATCGGGGTCCATCGCACTCATAGCCGCTCCCTACTCGCCGTCGTTGCCCGGCACCTCGGGTGCCCCGGGCCGTTTACCGGTCCTCTTCCGATACAGGATCACGGCGCCGACCAGCACCGCGAGTGCGAGAATCACCAACAGTTCCATGCCCGGGTCCTACCCGGTATCCGCGCGCCCAATCGGCACGCGTCCAGCTATCGCCGGTCGGTTCCGCAGGAGGACATAGTGCCCGGCGGTCTCCTGGAACGCGACCGCCGCATCGATCGCCGCGTCGTCCGGGACGGGACTGCCCGGCGGGACGACGACCAGTTTGTCGTCATCGTCGTAGAGCCGGTGAATGATCGCGACGCAATGTCCGCGCGCGAAAATCAACGGTTCGGACGGTCCGAGATAGTAGGCGTCGAGCTCCTGCCCATCGGGAGCACGGGTGAGCGGCACGTAGCCGTAGTTGGCGAGGTAGCGGAAACCGCACCGCGGGTGACGGCTCCCGTAGGGACGGTCGATGACGAGATCGACTGTCCCGCCGAGGAATAGGCTCGCCAAGCGCAGCGACTCCGAATCCTCGAGCATCCCCCCGTCGGTCATCGTCCCAGGCTACGGCAGCTAGATCGGGCCGTCGGGAAGTGTCCCGCCCACATCGGGCACTGTGCCCACGGGTGCGGGCATTGCGTGCGGGCGTGGGCTGGAGGAAGGTGAGTTGTGTCCGGTGGCGCCACCGGGGCGCCACCCTGACAGGGCAGGAGGTGGCCCGTGTACGCACGTTCCAGCACGATCGCGGCGCAACCGTCATCGATGGACGACGGGCTCGCATATCTGCGTGATGAACTGATGCCGAATCTGTCCGAGATCCAGGGGTGGGTCGGTTTGTCCTTGATGGCCGACCGGTCGACGGGACGCTGCATCGCGACGACTTCGTGGGAGACCGAGGAGGCGTTGCATGCCAGCAGAGGACGCGTCCAGCAACTGCGTGAGGGCATGGCCCGGCGCCTCGGCGGGCGGGCCGAGCGCGTGGAGGAGTGGGAGATCGCGGTGATGCACCGTGACCACCCGGCAGGCAACGATGCCTGCACCCGCTGCACCTGGGTCCAGGTCGATCCGGCCCAGGTCGACCGGCTGGCCGACATGTTCAAGATGGAAGTGCTGCCGCAGACGGAGATGCTCGACGGATTCTGCAGCGCGAGCCTGTTCATCGACCGCGACAGCGGCCGAGCGGTGGGGGCGACCGTATGGGAGAACCGGCAGGCGATGGACGGCAGCCGCGAGCAGACCAATCAGATCAGGGCCACGGCGACCCAGCGGGTGGGCGCCAACGTCCTGGAGGTGGGGGAGTTCGATCTGGCCTTCGCGCACCTTCGCGTACCCGAGATGGCGTGAAAGCACGGACGTCCGGCCGGAAAGCGAGCTTTCCGGCCGGGTATCCGCGTGCCGCGCAGGCGTAGTCGTCATTACCCGAGAGGTAATGGCCTCGCCCCCCGGCCGTTCGTAGGATCGGGACGTGAGCACTCCAACGGCAGGTGACCTGCTGCGACATTGGCGTCTGGAACGCAGGCTGAGCCAGCTGGAACTGGCCGGACGGGCCGACACCTCGGCGCGACATCTGAGCTTCATCGAAACCGGGCGCGCCACCCCGAGCCGCACCATGATCGTGCACCTGTCCGAGCATCTGGAGATCCCGTTGCGCGAACGCAACCGCGTCCTGCTGGCAGCGGGCTACGCCCCCGCCTACGCGCAACCCGGCCTGGACACCCCCGCGATGGACGCCGTTCGCGGCGCCATGCGCCAGATCCTCGCCGGTCACGAGCCCTATCCCGCTTTGGCCATCGACCAGAACTGGACGATGGTCGACGCCAACAGCGGCGTGTCCGTGCTCATCGCGGGCATCGATCCGGCACTGGTCACACCGCCGGTGAACGCTCTGCGCCTGAGCCTGCACCCAGACGGCATGGCAGGCCGCATCCGCAACCTCGCCGAGTGGCGCGGCCACATCTTCGCCCGCTTGGCGCGCCAAGCCGAGGTCACCGGGTCCCGGGACCTGGCCGATCTGCTCGAGGAGCTGCGGTCCTATCCCGGCGGCGAAGTGGAACTCGCCGTCCCCGAACCCGACCAGGCGGTGGTCCCGCTCCGGATCGAGCACGACGGGAACGAGCTGTCGTTTCTCAGCGTCACCACGGTGTTCGGCACCCCGATGAACGTCACCGTCGCCGAACTGGCCATCGAGTCGTTCTTCCCCGCCGACGAGGACACCATGAAGCGGCTCACCGCGGGCGCCCGGTGATCCGCGCGGCCCAGCTGTCGGCGCTGCTGACCGTGCCCGTGCGTACCGTCACCGACCTCGGCCCCCATCACGGGTGGACACTGCACCGCGCCGAAACGGCCGACGGCCGAGCGCTGTTCGTGAAGGCGACGGCCGAGCCGACACCCGTCTTCGCGGCGGAAGCGGCGGGTCTGACCTGGCTGCGAGACACCGCGCCCGGCCCGGCCTGCGACGGCGGCCAGGCCATGCTGCCGGAGGTGCTGGCCGTCGACGACCGGATGCTGGTGCTGCCGTGGCTGGAGGAAACCGGCCCCACCCCCGCGGCCGCCGAGCGATTCGGTCGCGCACTGGCCGCACTGCACGCCCACCGAGCCGAGCTGTTCGGTGCGCCGTGGGAGGGGTGGATCGCGAGCCTGCCCCTGCCCAACACCCCGACCAGCGGACCGTGGTCGCGGTGGTACGCCGAATACCGCCTCGCTCCCTACCTCGCCCGGGCGGCCCCGCATCTCGGCGAAGACGGAACACGCCTGATCGAGCGCGTCATCGATCGCATCGATGACCTGGCCGGGCCCGCCGAACCACCGGCTCGCATCCACGGCGACCTGTGGTCGGGCAACGTCCTGTGGACCCGGGGACGGGCGATGCTCGTCGATCCCGCCGCGCACGCCGGCCACCGCGAGACCGACCTGGCCATGCTCGCCCTCTTCGGCATTCCGCACCTGGACCGCATCCAGGCCGCCTACCACGAGACCCATCCGCTGGCCGACGGATGGCGAACCCGCACGCCGCTGCATCAACTGCACCCGCTGCTGGTGCACCTCGTGCTGTTCGGCGCGGGCTACCGCGCGCAGACCCTCGCCGCGGCCACCGCGGCGCTCGCGTCCGGGCCTACCCGCCGACCCGCGCGATGACCTTCTCCGCGAAGCGCGACAGGTTGGCGATCTTCGTCTCCAGCGGCTCGGTGTCCTGCTCGGTGGTGTAGGGAAGCCGGAAGCCGACGATCACGTCGGTGACCCCTTTGTCCTCGAGGCGTTTGATGCCGTCGACGGTAAACCCGTCCAGCGAGATCACATGCACCTCGAAATCCTTGCGGGTGCCGTACTCCGCGCGCAGGGCGTCCAATTCGGCCAGCAGCCGGTCCAGTTCGGCGCCGTCGCCACCGGCGTGCATCCACCCGTCGCCGCGCTGCGCGGCCCGGCGCAACGCGGGCTTGCTGTGCCCGCCGACGAGGATCGGCACGGGTTCGGTCGGCACCGGGCTGATCTTGATCGGCGGAATGTCGTAGAACTGCCCGTGGTATTCGAAGTAGCCGCCCGCCGAGAGCCCGCGCACGATGTCGATGCACTCGTCCATCCGCGCGCCGCGCTTGTCGAACGGCACCCCCATGATCTCGAAATCGTCCGGCCAAGGACTGATGCCGACGCCCAGCCCGAACCGGTTGCCACTCAGCGCGGCGACCGAAGCGGCCTGCTTGGCCACCAGCACGGGCGGCCGGATCGGCAGCTTCAGCACGAACGGCGTGAAACGCAACGTGGTGGTGACCGCCGCCATCGCCGCGCTGAGCACGAACGCCTCGACGAACGGTTTGTCCTCCAGGAATTCGCGGCTGCCGTCGGGGGTGTAGGGATACTTCGCGTCGGACTCCTTCGGATACGCCACGCTGTCGGCGACCGCCATGGAGGTGTAGCCGGCCTCCTCGGCGGCTTTGGCGAGAGCGAGGTAATACGACGGATCGGTCATCGTCTCGGCGTAGGTGAAGCGCATGGTGCTCGCCTTCCTGGCGCGTCCAGCGCGCCGCGCGGGTCCCGGCGCCGGTGCCGGGGGAATGGGCCGGCGCCGAGACGTGAGAGGAACTGCCGCAAGCGGAACCGGGCCACCTCGATGGTGCCGAGGCCGCCCGGTGGATCACCGCCTACTGCCATGGGTTGGTGAAGCCTTCCGGAATCAGGTGGTCGAACATCTCCCTCATCTCCCGCGAGAGCCGCAGCAGTTCGATGTACGAGCCGATCGGCCCACCGTCGAGGTAGGCGAACTCCATCCCGACGCCCTCGAACCTGCCACGCGCGGCGATCTCGATGCCGGCCTCGGTGGCCTCGGCGAGCGCGGCGTCGTAGTCGTCGGGCACCCAGGCGGCGTGATGCAGGCCGGGACCGAAACGTGCCAGGTGCTCGGAATACAGGCTCACCCCGCCACGCGGCTCGATCAGCTCCAGTTGCTGCCCGCCCGCGTAACCGAGCGCCACGCCGATCGTGTAATCGGCGGCTGCCCCGCGCAGTTCGGCGGTATCGGGCCCGAAATGGACCTCCGGGATGGTGAACCAGTCGCCGACTCCGTACCGAGTGGTGAACGCCCGAGTGGCCGCGGCCAGATCGGCCACCACCCAGCACAGTTGAAAGATCGGGCCACCGGTGATCATCCTCGGCCCCCGAGGCGGCTCATCCAGTTCGGACACCATCGGTGAGCGGCCACCTTGTCGGGCGCCACGAGCACGACGCCCCGCGCGGCACCGGTGACCACCGCCACATCATCCACGCCGTTCAATTAATCATCTGTGTTTAACAGCGTCAAGGCTCGTGTTCAGTACAGTGCGGATATGCCGAGCGACGAATCGCGCGCCGCCTTGCTCGATGCCGGAGAACGCCTCATCGCCGAACGCGGCGTCGACGTGCCGTTGCGCGACATCGCCGCCGCCGCCGGTCAGCGCAACAACTCCGCGGTGCACTACTACTTCGAATCGCGTACCGGACTGATCGAAGCCATCGTCGAGCGACGGATGAACCGGCTCGAACAGCGCCGCATGCAGTTGCTGGCCGTCCACGAAGCCGACGGCCGCGCCAACGACGTGAACGCTCTCGTCGCCATGCTCGTCACCCCGATCCTGGAACTGCTCGGCCACGACCGGGTGACCCATCTAGGCCGGTTCCTGGAAGTCGTGCGCACCCACCCCGTGGTGGCGGACGCCCACCGCCTCGCGGGCGCCGACCGCGCCGCCGTCCGCATCATCACCACCCGCCTGGACGCCGCGCTGACCGGGCTGCCGCGGCGACTGCGCAGACAGCGCCTGGAGACCATGGCCACCGTCATGTTCGCCTTGATCGCCGACTACGAGCGCACCCTGGAATCGGGCGTCCGCACCGCCCACCCCGCAGACGCCGCGGAAATCGTGGACATGATCGTCGCCATGCTCACCGTGCCCGTCCACGACCACCCAGCCGCCGCCCCGCGCCGCTGACACCGGCGCGACCGGATACCGGCACGGCTGCCTCAACCCAACGTCCGCCGCGCCCCGACGCGGCTCGCCGGGACAGCGGCCGGCTGCCGATCGGCGTGCGGCTGCGCTGCTTCCGGGAATCTGCGGTGCAACCGGTCGATGAAGCGGCGCACGGCGCACAACTCGCTGTGCAACTCGTGGCGTGCGGCGGGATCGCCGCGGTGGGAGAATTCGATATCCCGCGCCAATGCCTGGGCTCGCCGGGTGAGCAACTCCAAGAAGACCCGGGCCTGGGCGAGGTCGGCGTCTTGTTCCATGCGGTGGCCGATCTGTCGTTCGATTACGGTGTCGGGTCGCCCAGTACTCCCGTGCCGCGGTCCTCGGCCGATCGGAGCAAACTGATGCTAACCGAGCCCCAGCCCCACAGGTGCCGAAATGGAACCGTCTCTTGGCTATCGCGTGGCGACTCGCCATCCCGCTCCCGGCGTATCGTGATCGTATGGGCGTCATCGGGGAGCTGTTCCCAGGTAAGAAGCTGACCCACGAGGGCAGCGAGGACAGCGACGGACAGGCCTACACGCCGCGGTTCGACATCGATCTCGACACCGGCGTGGTCCGGGTACCGCGCGCGCAACCACCCACCGCCGGCGACCAACGGGAGCAGGCATGACACGTCGGATCCCGCTCGCGCGGAAAACATCTCGCTGATCGCAAACCGTTACCTCGCCGGCGCGCGCCGGTAGCGTCGCCGCAATGGGCAAAGCTGGTGGGCGGCGGCGGCCGCTGAAGACCGTCACGGGAGTCAGCGGTGCGGTCGGCGTGTACGCGGCGGCCATCGATCCGGACGCGACCACGGTCGCGTCATCGATCGAGGTCGCGAAGATCGCCGAGCGACACAAGTTCGACGCTCTGTTCGCCGCCGACCTCCTGAGTTTCGGTGCGCAGGGTGCGATCGGCGCGCAGGAACCACTGATCTTCCTGTCCGCGTTGAGCGCCGTGACCTCGCACGTCGGGCTCATCGCGACGGTGACCACCACTTTCCACCACCCCTACAATCTCGCCCGGCTCTTCGGCACCCTCGACCACATCAGCAACGGCCGCGCGGCCTGGAACGCCGTCACCTCCTCGGTGGGCGAGGAGAACTACGGCGATCAGGAACTGCCGAGCCCCGAAGACCGCTATGCCCGCGCCACCGAATCCCTCGAGGTGGTCAACGCCCTGTTCGACAGCTGGCAGCCAGGCGCCCTGAGCGCCGACGGGCACGGTGGCGCGATCCTGGACCCCACCCGAGTGCGGCCCATCGAGCACACCGGGCGGTACTTCACCGTGCGCGGGCCGCTGAACATCCCGCCCCTGCCGCAGCGCAGGCCGGTCCAGTTCCAGGCAGGGCAGTCGGCCGGCGGCATCGAACTGGGCGCGCGGTTGGCCGAAGTGGTGTTCACCTCGCTGCCGACCCTCGAAGACGCGGTGACCTACACCAAGCGCATCCGCGCCCGCGCGAACGAACTCGGCCGCGCCGACGGCCTGCCGTTGATCATGAGTTCCTTCCACGCCACCTACGGCGCCACGGAATCCGAAGCCAGGCGCCTGGCGCGGGAACAAACGGAGGCCACCGACTTCGAGGCCGGGCGAGCCGCCCTCGCCGACATGCTCGGCGGCGGCGTCGACCTGTCCGGCCTACCGTTGGACAAGCCCCTGCCGGAGAGCCTGCTGCCCGACGTGACGTCCGTGCACCGCAGACGCGGCCGCGTGGAGATCTTCAGCAACTTCGCCCGATCGGGAAAAACACTGCGCGAGCTCATCATCGCCGCCAAGGACACCGGCCACTGGGCGGCCGTCGGAACACCCGAGCAACTCGCCGACGCCATCGAAGAACGCTACGACGCGGGCGTCCTCGACGTGATCTCCCTCGGCGGACTCGCCGACGAACGCACCCGCGACTTCGTCGTCAACGGACTGCTGCCCGAACTACGCCGCCGCGGCATCGTCGGCTCCGACTACGTCGGCGCGACCTTCCGTGAAAACCTCGAATTACCCCCGCTACCGGACTGAGGCGCACTCACACCCCTCGGCGAGATGAGCCCGCAGCCATTTCGCCATCGAGGCGGCGGGGCTCATCCGCAGATCACGCGCGTCGTGGCCGCCCGGACGCGAGCACAGCCGCGGGACCGGCGAGCCGCCGACCGCTACCGGGTGAGGACCGGCGTCGAACGGTGCGCCGAGGTTTCGCTCCCCGGCGGGTTCGTATTCCGCACCCAGGTGACGTTGGCGACGAGGTCGTCATCGAAGACCAGCTCGTCCCACAGCACCCGCTCGGCGGCATCCGGCCTCGGCTGCGCAACCGGACGGGGCGCGGCCGCGGCCGCCGGAGGCGGCGTTGGCTCGGTCGGCAGCGGCGTCACCAGCCAGGACAACGCCCGCATCGTGCTGAGGCCGTAACGACGGGCGCCCTGCGCGACGGCGGCCACCGCGGCGGCGGAACTCAGCACCCCGGCGAACAACGCCATGGGGGTCAGTCCGGCGCCTGCCATCCGCTGCTCACCGGCACCCGAAACGGCCGTACCGTCCTCGTCGAAGATCCGGCGCAGCCACCCCGAACCGAAACCTTCACCCGGATCGATCAGCGTCCGCAACTCCGGCCCCTTGGCATCGAGATACAGCAAGCAGATGAGCACCAGAACCGTCACGGCCACACTGGATCCCATCACCAGAGCGGCGAGCGCACGGGAGCGCGACCGCACCTGCGCGACCGCGGCGAACACGGTGACAACCGCCGCGGCGGCGGCCAGCAGACCCCAGGCACCGCTGATGTTCATCTCACGGAATTTCGACACCGACCACTCGTCGAAACCGTTCGTGACACCGGTGACCCGGCCGAACGCGTCCGAACGCGCCTCGCCACCCGAACCCGACGCCGACAGCCACGGCTGGAACAGCAGGGCGAACGTGACCGCATTCGTGGCCGCGGCGAACAAGAACCCCCAGTCCACTCCCCGTGGTGGCGTCGCGCTTCGTGCCGGGCGTCCGGAGCCACGGCTCCGGCGGTGTCGCGCTTCGGTTACCTGCCAGGGGGTTGGTTGTACCATTGCTCCAGTTTCGCCGGTGCCGCATGAATTCCGCTGCCGCCCAGAGCAATAACAATAAAATTGCCTGAAGGGCGGAAAACGCGGCACATCAATGAGAAGAAATTCGATCGGGCGTCATCGGCCATCGACGGAATTTACCGTAAGCACCGCGGCGACACCGGGCAAGCGTGATCGATGTCCCACGCATCACCGCAGCTCCCGCCGCGTCCGACCGCAGAGTGACCCAACCGGTGAGTAACATTTCGTACACAGCGTTGAACTCGGCCTTCACGGTTTCGCCGCGACAATTACTTGCCCGGCGCAACCGAATTGCTGTGACAGGCCTAACAAGTGCGCACTGCGACGTCGGTCACAAACTTGCACCACATCCGGTGAAAACATCCGGAAAATGGAAAACACGGTGCCGGACCGTATTTCGATCAGCACCACCCGCAGCGGGCCGAGACCTCCGAAACCGGGTCACGCCCATATCGAGAGCGGACGCTCGCCGATCCGGTCCCGCCACCCGGTCATCATCTGGCGCACAACCGGACTGCGAACGACCCGCCGCCGTTCAGCGTCCTTCCGCCGCCACCCGCGCGTCGGCGACCCCACGGGTGATCTCCGCCAGGCGCTCGGCCGGAACCTCGACCGCGCCCTCGGCGTCGACCAGCACCGCGGTGGGATAGAGATCGCGCAGCAGATCCGGGCCACCCGTCGCCGTATCGTCATCGGCCGCGTCGAACAGCGCCTCCACCGCAAGACGCAACGCCGCCTGCTCATCGATATCGCGGTGATAGGTCTTCTTCAACGACGACCTCGCGAACACCGACCCCGAACCGACCGCGGTGTAACCGAAACGCTCCTCCTGCCGGCCACCCACCGCGTCGTACGACACGATCCGCCCCGCCCGCTGCGGCTCGGCAGCGTCCAGGTCATAGCCGACCAGCACCGGAATCACCGCCATGTCCTGCAACGCCGCGGGCAGATTCGCGCGCACCATCGCCGACAACTTCGTGGCCTTGCCGTCGAACGTCAGCGGGGCCCCTTCGATCTTCTCGTAATGCTCGAGCTCCACCGCGAACAACCGGATCATCTCCAACGCCATCCCGACCGTGCCCGCGAAACCGGCCGCCGAATAGGTGTCGGTGACGAAGACCTTCCGCATATCCCGCGTCGCCACCAGATGCCCCATCGTGCCCCGGCGGTCACCGGCCACCAGCACACCACCGCGATAACTGATCGCGACGATCGTCGTCCCGTGCGCCGCGGCGCCGTCCCCACCGCCGCCCGCCTCGAAACCCACATCGGGCAACAACCGCGGCGCGTACCGGCGCAGAAATTCCGAGAAGGACGCCGCCGGGTACTGCAAGCCGAGCGGCAGGTGACTATCGGTCGTCATGATCACCTTTCCGGGTGGACGCTGCCCCACCCGCGAACGCGACACGTGCACTCCCGCCGACGTTACCGGAACACCACCACCGCTCGGCCACAACCGGCATCCGCCCACGCGCGGTCCTAAGCCGGGTCGTCCCCGGCGCAGGTGTCCGGCGCATCGATCCGGACACAGGGGAGCGGAGCCCGCGTCGGCTGATAATCCGGCCCCACACCACCCGCGCGGATCAGCCGGGCATACGCATCGACCGCGTCGGTCGGGCGGCGCGCCAACGTCGGATCGGTCAGCACATCGACCGTGTAGAGCCCGAACCGCGGCGCGTACGAACCCCACTCGTAGTTGTCCGTCAGACTCCAATAGTTGTAACCGATGACATTCATCCCGTCGGCCTTCGCCCGCTGGAGCCAATACACCGTGTCCCGCAGATGATCGGCGCGGCTGTACCCATCCGGACGGACCTGCCCGTTCTCCGTCGGAAGACCGTTCTCCACCACATACAGCGGACGCCCCGGGAACTGGCGCGCGTAATGCCGCAACGCGTAGTAGATACCCTCCGGATGCACCGGCAGCTCCCACATCGCAGGACCTCCCTCCGCACCGCCCTGCGCCGACTCACCCGTCTGCGGCAGCGGAGCGAAGTAGTAATCCACACCGATGAAATCCAGCTTCGCCGAGATCCGATCCACGACCGGCCGATTCACCTCCGTCTCCGCACCGGCCACATAACCCAGATTGCTGGTCACCTGCGCATCCGGCCGATAACCGTGGATGACGTCGTAGATCTCGTTGTGCGCCAGCGCGATCCGATCCAGCATCACCGGCGCCTCATCGCCACCGATCCCACCCGTCCGCAACTCCGTGCCGACATACGCGGCAGGCTCGTTGAACGTCACCCACAGCGGATCACGCGAGGCGTACCGGCCAACCACCTTGCGCATGTTCGCCAGCCAATCCTCGACCATGCCCGGGTTACGCCACCCGCCCCGATCCAACGCCCACCCCGGATACACCCAGTGATCCAAGGTCAGCATCGGCCGCATCCCCGCCGCCAGAATCCGCGCGATCACATTGTCGTAGAACCCGAACGCCGCCTCGTCCCAGGCATGCGGCGCCGGTTGCAGCCGAGCCCACTCGATACCCACCCGGTAGACCCGCACCCCCAGACGCGCCGCCAGATCGATATCGGAGATATAGCGGCGCGCGAAGTCCACCGAATCCCGATACGGATCCGCCGTCCCACCCGCCGCGATGAAACGCGACCAGTTGCTGTCCGGCGCATGACCTTCGGACTGGAACCCCGACGACGCCACACCCCACAGGAACTCCGCATCGAACGCAGGCAGCGCCGGACTCGGCTGAGCAGCGGAAACACCCGAAGCAATCAGCACCGCCGCGGCAGCCGACAGCGCGGCGAACCCGCGCCGGTGAGTGCGTGTACGCATCGCCGTAGCGTAGCTGTCAGATTGCTGGCTGCCTGGGCAGGAAATCGCGTGTCGCCGGTCGCGCAACCGTCACGATCCGCGCTCACGCCATCCGCGACCGCCGCGCCAACTCCACCGTCGCCGCCCGCAACTCCTCGACCGCATTGATCCGCTCCGCAAACCCAACCCTGGTGCGAGCCACACCCCGCGGCGTCACCACCCGCATATCCAAACCGTATCGGTCGGCACGCTCACAACTCGCCCCGGTGGCATCCGGGTACCCGCCCAACCGCCGCGCCATCGCCAGCAACGCCTCGGCATGATCATCATTGAGATGCGCCACCGCCCGAGCCGCCACCGGAATCACCGGATCCGGCTCCGCCGCCGCATACTCCTCCGCACTCGCCGAATCCATCCGCCCATACCCGCCGACCCAGCGCACCCGCCGCACCCGCAACACCCACAACGAGAAATCGCTGAAGTCGATGTACATCCGCCCCGCCGCCACCGCCCCCAGATACGCCTCCCTCGCCGCGACCGCCTCCCCACCCACCGGCCGCTCCACCACACCCGACAGCGTGATCCGCGCCCCCGCCAACGGGTCCGCGGGCGGATCCGGCGCCACCACCGCCAAGCTCGCCCGCCCGTCCGCGGCCAGATTGCGCCCGTGCTCGGCCAGCCGCGACACACACAACACCGGCTGCCCCGCGGACAACCCATACGTCACCAACGACGCCCACGGCGAACCATCCTCCGCCAGGCTCGCCAGCGTCGCGGTATTCACCGACGCCGCAACGGTTCTCGCCTCCTCCGCGGCCGAGGGTCGAGCCGGATTCAACACCGGAGCCAGCGGCGGCGGCACCGAAGGCCCGTCACCAGGAGCACCATGATCGACAGTCATGCCCCCATCCTTCCAGCGCGTCCAGGCGAAACGCCGCACAACCTCCCACGAGCGAAGCAATTGACCGAGCACATCCGCCGCCGATCGACCAGACTTGCCCAGTGACCAGATACGCATTCGACGCCGACCGCGCCGCCCTCGTCGCCACCTGGGCGACCGGACGAGGCGACCTCGCCCAGACGGTGGCCACCCTGCCCCCGCAGGTGACCAAGGACCAGGCAACCGATCTGGCGTCGAACCTCACCACCCTCTCGCGGTTCCAATGGCGCACCTACACCCACCCGGCCAGCGCCGCGGGCGACCCCGACGTCCCCAACAGCGAAGCATGGCGCCGCGCCGAAGAACGCCGGAACTTCAAAGAAGTCGAAACCGGACTGCGCAGCCCCCACCTGCCCACCGACGAAGGACTGCTCGTCTCCTACAGCGGCGTCGTCGAATCCGCCCACCGCATCGGACGCACCCTGCACGACATCGACGACGACACCCTGCTCGACACCATCGCCGCCGAAGTACGCACCGAACAAGAAGCCATCGAATCCGCCGAACGCGGCGACCTCTCCGCCCGCGCCCGCCAAGCCGTCGAACTGTCCCGCCCCGACGTCTCCCCGGCCCAGGTCCACGCCGCCGACGCACTCCTGCGCGCCGACCCGCTCGGCAGCATCGAACTGTTCACCGAACTCGACCCCGCCTCCGCCTCCGTCGCCGCCGCGCACTGGCTCTACGCCGCCGCCGAAGTCGCCGGAGAGGCCGCGAGCGTACCCACCACCGATGTCGTCGCCGAAGCCGACGACATCGAAGCACTCCAAGTCGAGACCCCCACCCTCGTGCTCGAACGACTCGCCGCGGGCGATACCCCCACCGAAGTCGTCCTCGAACTGATCGCCGAAGCGATGGCCGTGCACGAAGGCCGCGTCCCGGCCCCGTGGAGCCTCGTCGCCCGCGTCGCCGAAATCGAAACCCAGGCCCACCGCTTCGGCGTCGACGCCGACACCCGCGAGGCAATGCTCACCGGCTTCCGCATCAGCCGCCTCGACCCCGCCCGCCCCGCCCTCGACCTCCTGGAAGACCTCCTCGACGGCATCCGCGGCTGCCTGCTGCTCTACGCCGCCAACACCGACCACGCCGACCCCGAATCCCACTTCGCCGAAGACGTGCGCCTCGAAGCCGACGCCGACCCCGAAGACCTCCTCTGAACGCTCGGGCGGGACACGGCCGCGCCCTGTCCCGCCCGAGGATCGCTCAACAGGAGACTTCGCCGGGAACCAGTGCCGCTTCCGAGGCCAACCAGGCGCGCAGCGCGCGGTAGACCGCATCATGATTGAGCAGCGTGAAGTGATGCGCCGACGCGAGATGCATACCCTTGTCCACGTCGAAGCCGATCCGACGCGTCCGGTTCCGCCCGCCGCCGCTCGGTGCGAGAACCAGCCCGTCACCGATCACGCGGCCCAGCGGATGCCGCGGACTGCGCGTGACGGTAGCCGTGACGAAATAGTGCTCCGCACTCATCAGCAGCGGCACCTCGCGGATCACCCGGCGACGCAACGCGTCGGCATCCAGATCCCGCCAATCCTCGTCCACCAACGAGCCATCCCGAAGATCACGAATGCCGGCGCTGCGACGACGCAACAGACGCCCGAACGGCCGGGTCTCCGGCAACCGCACCAGCGCCGCCGACGCGTAGTGCACCAACTGCTCCAGCGGCGCGCCCATATGGGGTGAACCGAGACACACCACCTGCCGCACCAGCCGCACCCACGGCACCCCGGCTTCGCTCGCCACGAAACACGCGCCCCGCGCGACCAGCCCGCCCATCGAATGACCCACCAGCGAAACCCGCTCCACCGGCACCGGCCACCGCTCGACCAGGCATTGCATCAGTTCGCTGAACTGTGCCGCATTCTCGGAGATGTGCAGACCGCTGTTGTACCGGACCTGTAGCGCCGTACAGCCGGTATCGGACTCCAATCGCTCGGCATAGGTCGGTCCGCCGCCCAACCGCCACGCATGCTCGGTCTCCACCAACCCGTGCAGGAAAACCACGATATGCGCACCCGGCCGCCGCGCACGCGCGCCGACCAGCTCGGCGGGTACGGGAGCACCGTCGATCCGGAAGGTCATCGGCCCGGCCAGAATCGGTCGCTCCCGCTCGAGCTCGTCACCGATGAATCCCTGCACCGCCGCGAGTAAACCCGACCCGTACACCGTGCGTGACGGCGCGGCCCCCGGCAGATCCGCGGTCCGTTCCGCGACCATGCCCGCCGCCACCGCCGATCCGCTGACCACACGATAGACACTCTCGGCGATCGCATCGTGCATCAGCTCGACCGGAGCCGCCGCCGGGCCGACGCCCCAGCGCACGGCCGCGAACACTCGCTGCGCGATCGCGCGGTGCACGGCCGCGATCCCGTCGACCGCTCCACCGAGTTCGTCACCAGCCAGCCGGGCCAGCGCCCTGACCTCCGCTTGCCGTCGGCGCGCCTCTTCCGTCATGGCATGAGTGTACAAGTGTGCACTGAAAAAGTGAGCGGAGGAGTCCTACGGCACTCGCGACACGGCCACCGCCCGCTCACTGAGGCTGCCCAGATACAGCACGCCGTCCTGCTCGACCACACCGGTCACCATCGAATAATCGGTGCCCTCCACTTGGAGGTCGTGCACGACCTCACCCTCGAAATCGACCGCCATCACCCACACCGTCCGCGCCGGCTTCGGCTGCACCCACTCCGGCAGCGTCCACACGATGCGCCGCAGAATGCCCGGAAGTGGAAGGAGGCGGTCCAGCAGAGGATTTCGCGGCGAAGGGAGGGTGATCCAAATCAGGCCGTCGCTGCCGAGCCCCAGGTTGTCGGGGAAACCCGGCAGATTCTCGATCAACCGTTCCTGCGTGCCCGCCTTCGGGCCGGTGAGCCAATAGCGCGTGAGCCGGTAGCCGCCGGTCTCCGCGACGACGACACTGGAACGATCGGGCGCGAGGACGACGCCGTTGGCGAACTGCAGATCGTGAATGAGCGTTTCCACCTTGCCCGCGGGATCCCGGCGGAACAAGCGACCGGTACCCGAGTGCTCCAGGATGTCGCCCATGTACTCGTCGAGCGAGTACCGGCGCGACGACGCGGAGAAGTAGATCGTGCCGTCGGGATCGCGCACGACGTTGCTGGCGAATCGGAGTCGCTCTCCATCGATCTCGTCCACCAGTACGGTCAGCGTGCCCGAAGTGTCCAGCTCCAGCAGTCCACGCTCGAAATCGCAGATCAGCAGACGCCCATCGGCGTCGGCATGCAGACCGAGCGGGCGGCCGCCGGTGTTGGCGAGTTCCCGTACGTCTCCGGTCGCCGGATCGATGCTGAGAATCGCACCGCCCGCTACGCCCGCGATGATCCTGCCGTCGGGGGAGAGCGCCACATCCTCCGGTCCGGCGCCGGGCAATTCGAGACGCCGTACTCCCGGAAGGGGAGGGGTACTGCGGCTTTGACGTGCCCGAGCGGGGGAGGGCGGCGGCGTCCACCGCTGCGGCTGCATGGTCGAGGCGAGCATGGCATCAGGGTAGCCCCGTGAGTGCGGAGTTCCGGGAGAAACGATGCCGGGCAGGCGAGCCCACTTCGGCGAAGGTGGGCATTGGAAGTAAAATATGCCCTTACGTAGATATGCGCATCTAACAATGTGTCTCCTACCACCCCCGCCCAGCTCCAAGACATCCAAAACAGCAAAGAGGGGAGGGGGTCTGAGGAAACGGATCCGGCGGCGGCTACGCGTAGCAGGCAGGTTTACCCGGAGTCGCGCTGCTGCCGGCGTTCGTCGCGACTTCTTCGCCGGAGCCTGGACAGCAGCGCCGAGGTATCAGGGCTGGTGTGTGATGGTGTACCAGAGGATGGCCAGTGTGCCGAGCGTGAACAATGGTGCCACGATGAAGGTTTCGACCCTGTTCCCGGTGCGATCGATGATGGGAAGGCTGACGCGGAGGTCGAAGGGCCAGAACAGGCGGCAGCCACGCTCGGTGAGGCAGTCGCCGATCAGATGGGCCAGCGCGCCCAGCCCCACCGCGAACGGCAACCAGACCGGCTTGTCGGCGATCCAATGCTCCATCGCGAAGGTGCCCGCGGAGGCGAGCGCCACGATCGGACCCCAAGCCTTGAAGTTGTTGCCGGACGGGCAGAGGTGCAGTGCGCGCACGGCCAGGGCCAGAAGGAAGAAGACCAGGCTCAGGGTGAACCAGCGTCCGAGCCAGTGTTCGCCGGCCCACGTGCCGTAGGCGACGGCCGCGACGAATGCCAAGGAGTGGGTGGCACCGCGATGGCCGCCCGAGACCCAGGAGATCAGCTTGCACGCAGTGTGCGTGATCGGACCTAGGGCGTGCGAGATCGTGCCCTGAGGGTGGTCCGCATCGGGCAGCAGCGCGGCCCCGGCGGTGAGAAAGACCCCCAGCAACAGATCGACGGTACCGAGATGCCCCGTCGCATCCTGGAGAGCAGGAAACGTCAAGATCGTTACCGGCAGCGTCGCCACTGCCGCCGACCAGGCCAACGCGCCACTGGTCGCATGTGAATGTCCAAGCACCATTCGAACGTTAGTTCAGCTTGCTATGGGTTCGCGAATGCCGTTGTCGCGCGGGGGAGCAGCCAGGTGCGGGGGCTTTCCTCTGCTGTGATGAACTAGGGGAGTGCTGGTGCGGTGCGGCGCTGGTGAAGCCCAGGCGCGAAGATGTGGCAAGGGGCCGCCGAAGCTGACCAGTCGCTGACTGTTTCATCAGCCTCGCATCTCTACCGGGGCGAAGAAAGATGGCGGTACGCTCCTATGCGCATCTATATATGTGCAAAACCTATCAGGGCCTGGGCCCAAGAATCCAGACCATCCAAAAGAAACAAAGAGCCGGGAGCATCTCCGGTAGTCCGGGGCAATCCGGATAGCAGATGTCCTTGCTAGAGGACGTCGCCGATAGCGACTGTCGCCGCGGCCATCACCCGGCGTGCGAGTTCCGGACAGTCGATCGGAGCGGTTGTGTCGACAGTGACGACCGGAGCGAGCGCGAGGGGTTCGGCCAATCGCGCCCATCGATCCCAATCATGCGCCAGATGCGCGTCGTCCTGGTAGAGATCGGCGCGCGTGCGGCCGCGGAATCGCGCACGGGCAACCTCGGATGGCACCGCGCACCAGACCTCCACCGCGCGTGTTGCGCCGGAGGTCGCGAGCCCGGTGGCGGCATATCGCGCGTCGCGCGGCTTGAACCACCAGGAGTCGACCAGGACCACGCCGGGTAGTGCGGCGGCGAGCGCCCAACCCGCCTCCATCGCGATCGCGCCGACGTTCGGCAGCACAGTGGTGTCGTCGAGCCCGGAACCCAGCGCCTCCTTGATCAGGTCTTTGGAAATCAAGTGCGCGCCGAGTTCCCGTGCCAGGGGCGCGGCCAATGTCGACTTTCCGGAGCCGGGGAGGCCGTTGACCATGATGAGTAGTTCGCAGATGTGACACAACCTCCTGAGCGGCCCGTGAATGCCGGGGTCGGCGAATGGCGTAGAGGGTGACCGCCGGAGGCTCGACCGTCATGTCGTGATTCTTGTTGCCCGACAGCATGTTCGGCAAGGCCGCCGAACGATTCGGTTCCGCCCGGGGGAGAGGGGGAGTCGCCTTGCCGGTGTCCGCCAGTGAACCGATCGCTGAGTGTTTCCCAGAACTGGGGATCTGGGCCATCGGTGCGCGCCTACGCTGCATCGCGTAGTACGACCTGATCGATTGCCCGCTCTGGCTCCGAGTTTCGGGGATCGATGTGGCAAATGTCTGGTTTCGAGCAGGTCGGCTCGATCAGCGGTAGGCCATGTGTAGGAGGTTGCGGTGGGTGAGGGGCGCGGAGTTCATCTGTGCGGCAGTGTCCCGTTGACGGACGCGCGGACGGTCTTCTCGGAAGCGGCGCGGCGGATGGGGCCGCACTTGAAACGCATCCCGGACGGTGAGACCGGGATCCGGGACAACTGGGTGGTGTGGCAGCTGCCGAAGATGCAGGCGCATCCCGACCTGGAAACCGTTCCGCCGCCGAGCCCGGAGTACGGGCCGAGCGAACGGGTGCAGCCCAAGCCCGGCGTGGACGCGGCGTCGATCGACTTCGGTCCGTTGGGCTACGCGGAGGCGGCCCTGGAATCCTGGCAGGTGTTCCGGCAGCTGCGCGAGGACGGGACGATTCCGGCGGGTATCCGGTTCCAGGTGAGCTTGCCGACCCCTATCGCGGTGATCGGGGCATTCGTTGCGGGACCGCAGGCGGAGTTGGAACGCAGATACGAGGCGCGTCTGCTCGACGAACTCGCCGCTATCGTCGCCGCGATCCCGGCCGAAGACCTCGCGGTGCAATGGGATGCCGCAGTCGAGTTCGCCATCTTCGAGGGGATCTTCCCTTCGTGGTTCGGGTCGGACTACCCGACGCAGCTCGACGAAGTGGGGCAGCGGCTCGTCCGGCTGGGCGCCGCGGTGCCCGAAGCGGTCGCGCTCGGCTACCACCTCTGCTACGGCGATTTCGGTCACCGCCATTTCGCGGAGCCCACCGACACCAGCCGGCTAGCGGCGGTCGCCGCCCGGATCCTGGCCGGGCTGGACCGGCCGGTCAACTGGCTCCACCTGCCGGTCCCACGCTCACGTACCGACGCCGACTACTTCAAGCCACTCGCCGACCTCGTCCTTGCACCCGAAACCGACCTGTACCTGGGCCTGGTGCACGCCACCGACGGCCGTGCGGGAGCACTGGAGCGCATCGAAGCCGCCCGTTCCGCGGTCACCGCGTTCGGCATCGCCACCGAGTGCGGTATGGGACGCCGTCCGGCGGATCAGATTCCCGCGTTGTTCGATCTGCACGCGGAACTGGCGGAGGTCTTGGCCTGAGTTCGAAGATCTCGGCGCCGGACCACGTTCGGGGTTGGGTCCGGCGCCGAGACCGGAATGCGAGATGCGGTCCGACCGCAATACAGTGGGTCGGCAAGGGCCTGGGCGCGCACGGTGACGTCGGCGGCGACGGCGAGGGCGCGCGCGCCCAGCGTCTCGGCGGCAGGATATCGAATCAGGGGGAGTGGCATGCAGGACCTGTACGTCGTCAGTCATCCGCACGCGGAGCACACCGAACATGATCTGGTCGGCGGATGGTACGACTCGGAGTTGACGGCGCGCGGCCGGCGCGATGCCCACCTTGTGGCAGCGGAGCTGGTGCGGCGACGTGACGGAGCGATGCGGCCGGTGCGGATCACGACGTCGGATCTGGTTCGGTGCACCGAGACCGCGCAGACTCTGGCGGCGGCGCTCGGCGTTCCGGTTGCGGCGGATCGGCGGCTGCGGGAGATCAGCTTCGGGGAGGCGGGCGGTCGGCCGAACGCGTGGCTCGCGCAGCGCCAGGTCCCCGCGCCGGATCATGATCGGCTCGACCATCGCGGTCCTATCCCTGGGGCGGAGACGCGGCGTGAGGTCGCGACCCGTGTGGAGGCGTGTGTGCGTGAGTTGATGACCGACACGGACCATGACCACATCGTCGTCACGCACGGTTACGCACTGACATTCGTCGTCACCACGTGGATGATGGTGCCGGTCGAGGCGGTCGGCTTCGTCTCGTTCTCGACCGCACCCGGCGCGATCACGCATCTGCGGCACGACGATTACTGGCGCAACCGCGCGATGCTCAGCCTCGCCGATACGTCTCATTTGACTGTCGAGCCGTAGGGGTCGCTCGGGTAAGGGAAGGGGTCCGAAGGTGCCGGGTGACGCTCTAGTTGACATAATGTTGATTATCGGCGCAATTTCGGCGCAGGTCGTGGGAGTGGCTTATCGCGGTACGTCGTTGCCGCTGCATGTCATTCGCTGCCCGCGCGGCGCTGTCGGGTCGACTACGGGCTCTCGGGTGGGCGGTGTTCGTTGCCGGGCGGCCGAACCCCCTTGGCGCGTTTGTCCGCTTAGTGGAAATTTTCCGGTCATTTCTTGGCTTGGTTGGTGATTCTTGGGTTTTCCCTAGAGTGGCCTCCCCTGGTCTATATCCCGGCTGCATATAAACGTCACAGTGACGAATTGAGGGCTGCTCCGGAGTGGCGGTTGATTTCGGTGGTTGTTGTTTTGAGGTCCAGTGATCGGTGATTGGCTCTGGTTGTGGTGTCCAGTTGCGGGCAGGCTGAGTCGGTGCTGGTTCGTCGGTTGATCGCGTTGTATGTCGGGTTGTGGTTGTACGGGTTCTCGATGGCCGTCATGGTCCGGGCGGGGCTCGGACTGGATCCGTGGGATGTGTTCCATCAAGGCGTGGCGCGGCAGGTGCCGATCAGTTTCGGTGCCGTCACGGCGGTTACCGGTGTCGCGGTGCTGCTGGCCTGGATTCCGCTGCGGCAGATGCCCGGCCTGGGCACGGTGAGCAATGTCGTGGTGATCGCCGTGTCGGTCGATGCCGGGCTCGCGTGGCTGCCGTCGTGGGATCTGCTCCCGGTGCGGGTCGGCGCCATGGGGGCCGCCGTCGTGCTCAACGCGGTGGCGAGTGTGTTGTACATCGGCGCGGGCATGGGTCCGGGGCCGCGCGATGGACTGATGACTGGACTGGTGCGGCGAACCGGGCGATCGGTGTGGGTGGTGCGCACGACGATCGAGGTGACCGTCCTGACGACGGGGTTCGTTCTCGGCGGCAGCGTCGGCATCGGAACGCTGGTATACGCCTTCGGGATCGGCCCGCTGATTCACCTGATGATTCCCGTGGTGAACCGATTCCTGCCGGGATTCGCGGCGACGAAGCCGGCGCCTGTCGCCCGTGAAGCCGCCGGGGTGCCGACGGCGTAGCTCGTCTCCCCTGCCGATCCTCCGTTGAAACGCAGCCCTAATCGTCACAGTGACAGTTAGGGCTGGGTTGATCCCCCGCCTCGACTCTCGGTGGCCGCGTCGTCGTCGGTGTCCTGGAGCTGAGTCGCGGCGGCGCGAATCGTCTCGGATGCTCACCTTGATCGCTCAGCTCGGAGCCGAGAGGTCATCGACCGACCGGACGGCGTGATCATGAGGTCTGTAGACGTCCGAAATGGTTTGTGTGGCGGTGAAAGTAGGGTGTGCGCCCGGAGATGTCAGCGCAGCCCCGGATCGCGCGCGCAGCGGTCGCGTGTGTACCCGCGTCAATCTTACGTACAGCCCTGTACGGAATGTGGTGTCCCCGGTTAGCCTGTGGAACATGAGTGCTACCACCATCGCCCGGCAGTGCACGTTGTGTGAGGCGCACTGCGGAATTCTCGTCACGGTCTCCGAGGACCAGGTGACGCGGATCGAGGGTAATCCCGAGGACGTGCTGTCGAAGGGGTACATCTGCCCGAAGGCGACGGCGATGGGCGGGTTGCACCATGACCCGGATCGGTTGCGTACGCCGGTGCGGCGGGTGGGCTCGTCATTCGAGCCGATCGGCTGGGACGAGGCGTTCCGGGAGATCGGGCAGCGGTTGCGGCAGGTGCGTCGCGAGCACGGGAACAGTGCGGTCGGCATGTATCTCGGTAATCCGGCGGCCCATAGTTCGTCGGTGCTGTATGCGGTGCTGCTGCGGACATTGCTGATGACGCGGAATTTCTTCTCGGCCTCGTCGATCGATCAGTTCCCGCAGGAGTTCGTCGCGTGGCGGATGTTCGGCTCGAATGTGCTGATGCCGGTGACCGACATTGATCGCACCGATCGTCTGGTGATTCTGGGTGCGAATCCGGCGGTGTCGAACGGGTCGGTGACCACGATGCCGAATGCGAAGCAGCGGATCCGGGATGTGCGGCGGCGTGGTGGGAAGGTCGTGGTGATCGACCCGCGGCGGACCGAGACGGCGCGGCTGGCCGATCAGCACGTCGCGGTGGCGCCGGGCGGGGATGTGTATCTGCTGCTGGCGATGTTGCATGTGCTGGTCGCCGAGGATCTTTGCGACGAGAAGGCGATTCGGGCGTCGAGCACCGGCTGGGAGCGGTTGTGCGCGCTGGTGGCCGAGGCGTCTCCGGAGCAGATGGCGGTGTACGCGGGGGTGGACGCGGAGACGATTCGCGGGTTGGCCCGCGAGCACGCGGCGGCGTCCTCGGCGGTGCTGTACGCGCGAATCGGGGTGTGTCAGCAGGTGACCGGCACGTTGACGCATTGGTTGGTGAACACGATCAACGCGGTGACGGGCAATCTGGATCGGGCGGGCGGGCAGATGTTCGCGACGCCGCCGATCGATGCGGCGCGGTATGCGAAGTATCTGCCGGTGGGGTACGGGGCGTGGACGGATAGTTCCGGGACCTACAAGTCGTTTCGTTCGGAGTTGCCGGTGGCGGCGCTGGCGGAGGAGATGCTGACCGATGGGCCGGGCCGGATCCGCGCGATGATCACGTATGCGGGCAATCCGGTGTTGTCGACGCCGCAGCGCGGCCGGCTGGGGGCGGCGCTGGACTCGCTGGATTTCTATGTGGCCGTGGACATGTACATCACGGAGACGACGCGGCACGCGGACATCATCCTGCCGCCGATCTCGCCGTTGGAGCGGGAGGACGTCAACATCCTGTTCCCGGTGTTCAGTGTGCGCAACAACTTGCGTTTCGACGCGCGGGTGTTCGAGCCGCCTGCCGATGGGCTGGAGGATTGGCAGATCATGGCGCGGCTGGTCACCGAGGTGGTGCCGCTGCCTGCTCGTCGGTTCACCGCGCGGGTGCTGAACGGGTTGTTCGATCGGGTGAGTCCGATGCGGATCACTGCGCTCGGAATTGCGGCGGGTCCGTACGGGGTGTTGCGGCGGGGCCGCAAGGGGTTGACCGTGGGTAAGGCGCGTGCGGCGGCGGGTGGGATCGATTTGGGGCCGTTGCGGCCGAGGTTGCGGTCGTTGCTGGGGACGAAGGATCGGAAGGTGCAGGTGGCGCCGGAGGATTTCGTGGCGGCGGCGCGTGAGGTCTTGGCGGACGCGCAGCGCGGGAAGGCGGTGACCGTGCCGGTGGACGGCTTTGACTTGAAGTTGATCGGGCGGCGTCATCTGCGCAGCAACAATTCGTGGTTGCACAATGTGCCTTCGATGGTCAAGGGGCGGGATCGCTGCACGGCGCTGATGCATCCGCAGGACGCCGCGGCGCGGGGGTTGCGGGACGGTGAGCCGGTGACGGTGCGTTCGCGGACCGGGTCGATCGTGGTGCCGGTGGAGGTCAGTGATGATATCCGGGTCGGGACGGTGGCGATTCCGCATGGGTGGGGGCATCAGGAGCCGGGTGTCGGGTGGACGGTGGCGGCGTCGTTGCCGGGGGCGAATGTGAACCTGCTGCACGATCCGGCGTTGACGGACACGTTCTCGGGGACGGCGGCGGTGAACAACACCTGGGTGGCGGTGACTCGGGCGCCGGTCGATTCCGGGGAGCAGGTCGGCGTGAGTGAGCGTGAGCCCGCGCCGACTGCTTGAGGGGTGCGGGTCGTGCCATTTTGCACCGGCTGCGGTTGATGGAGGTACCGAACGCCGGTGGATCGCGGCGCGCTCAGTTCTCCTCGTGCGTCCGCGCGATCGTGTCCTGGACGATCGGTTCGAGCTTTCGGCTGATGCGGTCGAGCGCTCGCGTGCTGCGTTCGGCGCGGCACACCGCCACGCTTCCCTCGACGGCGGTGACGATCAGCGTGGCGGTGAGTTCGGCATCAGCGGGGTCGGCGCCGTGTTCGCGCAGCGAGGATGTCAGCAGGTCGGTCCATCGGCCGAAGGCGGCGGCCGCTGCTTGGTGTGGCGCCCCTTCGGTTTCGGGGAGGTCTTCGATCGCGACCGCCAGCACCGGACATCCGGCTCGGAAGTCGGAATCGACCACTAGCTTTCGCCACATCCGTAGGAAGGCGCGCAATCCCGGGACGGGTCCGTTCTCGAGTTCGCGAGCGAGCAGCGTCGCGGTGAGATCGCCTGCGAAGGTGACCGCTTCGGTGGCGAGTTGGGTCTTGCCGCCAGGGAAGTAGTGGTACGTCGATCCCAGCGGTGCGTGGGCGTGCTTGGCCAATTCGCGCACGCTGGTGGCGTTGAGGCCGCGTCGCCGGATCATATCGGCCGCTCCGGCCACGAGCTTTTGGCGTGAGTCCGGGGATTCCGGCATCGCTTCCTCCTTGTCTATGACATCTGTCATATAGTAGCGTCCACAGATTATAACGACTGTTATAGACATTAGGTCGACACGAGGGAGAACGCCGATGCCGATGATCCACTTGCCCCTGCCCACCGGAGTCCTGACCGCCCAGGCGCGCGGCGAGCTGATGAAGTCGCTGCCGAAAACCCTGCTGAAGTGGGAAGGCGCGCCCGATACCGCCTTCTTCCGTGCGCAAGCGTGGTGCCGCGTCGAGGAGGTGGCCGACGGGTGCTTCGCCGCATCGGAGGACGCCCTGGCGCGGTTCCGTGTGGAGGTGACCGTTCCCGAAGGCGGGCTTTCGCAACGGCGCAAGGCCGGGCTCGTCGAGGAGGTCACCGAGCGGATACTCGCGGCCGCCGGTCTCACCGCGGGTGACGCGCTGCGGGTGTGGGTGCTGATCCGCGAACAGCCGGAGGGCACGTGGGGCGCTGCCGGGAACATCGTGAAATTCCAGGAGCTGGCCGCACTGGCGCAGGGGCAGCGCGAGAATGCGTGAGCTGCAACTCGTTCGCGCCGGGCACCTGCAATGGCGGGACCGGCCCACACCCGTGCTGACCGATGCGCGCGATGCGATCGTGCGTCCCTTCGTGGCGGGCCGATGTGATGGTGACACCCTGCCGATCCATCGGCGTGTGTCTCGCGCGATGCAGCTCGGTATGCGGGCGGGGTTGATCGATCCGGTCGTGGGCAGCATCTGCGGGCCGGTCCCGTTCCGGGGTCCGTTCGGTATCGGCCACGAATGCATCGCCGAGGTGATCGAGGTCGGCGCGGATATCACCACCCTGCGCCGCGGTGACGTGGTTGTGGTTCCCTGGGCGGTCTCGTGCGGAGACTGTCACGAGTGCCGCCTGGGCCTCACCGCGAAATGCTCCACCACACGCACCTCGACCCTGGCCGCGTTCGGGTTCGGCCCGGCCAGCGGCCCCTGGGGTGGCATGGTCGCGGACCTGCTGCGTATCCCCTTCGCCGATCACATGCTGGTGCCGATCCCCACCGGTGTCGACCCTCTGCGGGTCGCCGCGGCGAGCGACAACCTCTCCGACGCCTGGCGCTGCGTGGTGCCCGCCCTGCGGGTGCGACCGGACGGCAAGGTCCTCGTTCTGGGTGGCGCGGCGCAGAGCATCGGCCTGTACGCCGCCGGGCTGGCGGTCCGGCACGGCGCGCAGGTGGTCGACTACGTCGATCACCGGACCGAGCGGCTCGAGATCGCCGAGAAGCTCGGTGCCAGAGTGCATGCCACGGCGTCGAAGGGCAGAGTCCGGCTCGCTGATATCCCTCGCCGCGACTACGACATCGCTGTGGAAGGCACCTCATCGGCCGCCGGTGTCGATGTCGCGCTGCGGTCGTTGGCGCCGGGCGGGTTCTGCCGGCCGGTGGGCTATTACCTGCCCGTCGGTACGAAGGTCCCTTTGATGCATATGTACGCCAATGACGCCACCCTGAAGATCGGCGTCTCGAATGTCCGGCCGATCCTGCCGGAAGTGCTGGATTTCGTTGCCCGGCAGGACTTCCCCGCCGAGCAGGTCACTACCCTGACCGCGGATTGGGAGGACGCGCCCGAGGCGTACAAGGCGCACACCACCAAGCTGGTCCTGCACCGCAAGCCACTGCACGCCGCCGACCGATAAGAGGCTGTCGCCGTTGCGATACGGCGGAAGCAGGCCTGCGAAGGCGACGAGGGTTCGACCTTTCGTGTGAACCTGCCGCATGGGTTCACCGCGTCGTGGTCGGCCTCGTCCTCCCCTGCCGGTAGCGGTCCGGGTTCAGCGCGCGGGTGTGGGCGGCGGCCGCGCGGCCGGTCACTTGCTCACCTGGTCGACGCGGGTGCCGTCCAACCATGGTTGCGGGTCGGCGAGGAAGGGGGTGTCGGCGAGACGGTCGAGGTCTTCGAAGAAGGCTTTGGTGGTGCGGGCGGCCGCGGCGGTGGTGCCGACGGAGATGAATCCGGCTTGTTCGGCGTCCAGGCCGCGGGAGAGGGATTTGTCGGAGCCGAAGTAGACGGCGCGTTTGAGTTCGGCGATGGCGATCGGGTTGCGGGCGGCCAGCCGTGCCGCGGTGGCGTGGGTTTCGGCGAGCAGGTCCTCGGCGGGGAGCAGACGGTGGATCAGTCCCAGGCGCAGCGCTTCACGGGCGGTGAAGGGTGTGCCCTCGAGGGTGATCTCGATGGCTTTGGCGGCGCCGAGCAGGCGGGTGAGGCGTTGGGTGGCGCCGCCGCCGGGGATGAGGTTGGCGAGTGTCTCGATCTGGCCGAGGCGCACGTGCTCGGCGTCGGCGGCGTAACGCAGGTCGCAGGCCAGCGCGATCTCGTGGCCGCCGCCGAGTGCGGGTCCGTTGATGGCGGCGAGGTAGGCGGCGCGGGAGCGGTTCATCCGCAAGGTGGTGCGCTTCCAGCGGTGGCCCCAGACCAGGCCCGCGCCGAGGCCACCGCCATGGCGTTCGACCAGGTCGGTCGCGCCGGGGACGCGGAGCGCGGCCGCGGCGGCGCGCAGGAACGGTGCAGCGGCGCGGGCGGGGACGAAGGGATGTGGCCGGTCGATCATGCCGCCGAGGGCGGCGGGGTCGGCGTGGGTGAGGAAGCGGCCGGGTAGTCCCCCGGTGAGCACGACCGCGCCGATGGTGTCGTCGGTGTCTACCGTGGCGGTGAGGGTGTCGAGGTCGCGGACGACCGCGGGGGTGACGAAGTTGAGTGGGGGTGCGACGACGCGTGCGGTGAGTACTCGCCCGGTGCGGTCGAGTTCGATGGTGTCCAGGTGGAGGTCGGCGGCGGGCATCGGCGGCTCCTTCGGTGCTCGGGTGGGAACGCGAGAGTGTTTGCACGCGAACCTGTTTCGGGTGGGGCGGCCCCATCCTCGACGGTCGTCTACACGATAGTGTTCCGGACCGGCCCGGCAGCCGGTCCGGAACACGGTTCGCCGGAGGGAGTCAGGCGGTGGGCTTGTGTACTCGGTCGGCGTGGAATTCCAGCAGGGCCGTGAGGGTCTGTTCCGGTGCTTCCAGTTGTGGGTAGTGGCCGATCCGGGGCAGTTCCACCACGTCGGGGTCGGTGATGAGCTCGCGGTAGCGGTGTGCCATGTGGCCGCCGGAGACGGGGTCGGTGACGCCGTCGAGGAGCCGGATCGGGATCTGGGCCTGTTGCAGTGCGCCCACCCAGCGCTGCCGCTGTTTGCGGCGTTCGGCCATGTAGCGGATGAGTTTGTGGCCGTTGCGTTTTCCGTGTTTGCTGCACCACAGCAGCCAGAATTGGTGCAGTTCGATGTCGGTGGGTTTGGTGTCGGGCCCGAACACGGTGGCCAGGCTGCGGTGGAAGGTGCGTTCGGTGCCCAGGACGCCGACGAGCGGGCCGAGGGGGCCTGCCAGCAGTCGCTGCACCGGCCGCGCGCGGTGGGCCTCGGGGAACAGGCCGCCGTTGAGCAGGAACACCGATTCGATCACCAGCGATTCGTCGCCTGCCGCGCGGCGTTCGGCGTCGCGTGCCAGGAGTTCTTGGGCGACGGTGTCGCCGTAGTCGTGGGCGAGGATGTGGAATCGGCCGATGCCTTGTTCGCGGAGCAGGTTCTCGTGGAGGTCGGCTTGGTCGGTGATGCGGTAGTCGTAGTGGCGGGGTTTGGCCGACCAGCCGAAACCGATCATGTCGGGGGCGATGACGCGGGCGAAGCGTTCGCACAGACCGGGCCAGATCCGGTGCCAGTCCCACGAGGCGGTGGGAAATCCGTGGATGCATACCAGCGTCCCGTCGGCGCCTGAGCCTCCGTCGCGCCAGAAGATCTGGTGGCCGCGATGAGTGTGGCGTCGTCCGTTCGCCCGCCAGGACGCGAACTCCTCCATGTCTACCTCCTTGTCGTCGACAAGCATGGCGCGTGGGTGCGCCGGGCACAGTAGTTCGGCCGACCGCGCACGTGTCATCTACCGCGCGGGCGGTTTGCCGATCGTGCGCTCTGCGAGAATTCCACCGTGCATGTCGCGATCGGCTTGGTTGTTCTCGTCGCGTCGGCGGCCGCGTTGGCGGCGCTGGCGCGCCGGTTCGGGGTCTCCGAACCGTTGGTACTGACGGTGGGCGGTGTGGCGGCGTCGTATCTGCCGTTCGTGCCGGAGATCCACCTGGAGCCGGAGATCATTCTGCTCGGTTTCCTGCCTCCTTTGCTGTATACCGCTGCGATCCGCACGTCGCTGGTGGATTTCCGGGCGAATGTGCGCACGATCGCGTTGTTGTCGGTGGGGTTGGTGTTGTTCACGACGTTCGCCGTGGCGCTGGTGGTGTGGTGGCTGTTGCCGGTGCCGTTCGCGGTGGCGGTCGCGTTGGGTGCGGTGGTGGCTCCACCGGACGCGGTGGCGGCGACGGCGGTGGCGCGCCGGATCGGGATGCCGCGGCGGATCGTGACGATCCTGGAGGACGAGTCGTTGTTCAACGACGCGACCGCGCTGGTGGCGTTGCGGACCGCGCTGGCGGCGACGGCGGGCACGGTGTCGGTGTGGGAGGCGGGGGCGGATTTCCTGCTGGCGGCCGGTGGCGGCGCGGCGGTGGGGGTGGCCGTGGCGTATCTGCTGGCGATGCTGCGGCGGCGCATCACCGATCCGGTGATGGACACGACACTGTCGTTCCTGGCGCCGTTCGCGGCGTATCTGCCCGCCGAGAGCATCCATGCCTCCGGGGTGATCGCGGTGGTGGTGTGCGGCATGATCCTCGGGCACAACGCGCCGGCTTGGCAGAGTGCCGCGTCGCGGATCGCCGAGCGCATCAATTGGCGGACGATCCAGTTCATTCTGGAGAGTGCGGTGTTCGTGTTGATCGGGTTGCAGGTGCGCGGGATCGTGGAGGGTGCTTGGCACAGCGATCTCGATCACGCCACGTTGGTGTGGTCGGCGCTGGCGGTGGTGGCGGTGACGATGCTGGCGCGGCCGATCTGGGTGTTCGGTTCCTCGCTGGTGTCGCGCAGTCTCGGCAACGGTGCGGCGGTGCCGGCCGGTGAACTGGTCGTGGTGTCGTGGGCGGGGATGCGCGGTGTGGTGACGTTGGCGGCGGTGTTGCTGCTGTCGGAGGACACGCCGCTGTTGGCCGTGCTGAAGCTGCTGGCGCTGGTGGTGGTGGCGGGGACGTTGCTGGTGCAGGGGACGTCGCTGCCGTGGCTGGTGCGGTGGCTGCGGTTGCGTGCGCCCAGTCGCGCCGAGGACGCGTTGCAGAAGGCGAATGTGTTGCAGCAGGCGACGGCGGCCGGTTTGGCCGCGCTCGACGAGCAGATCACGGCGGAGACGCCGCCCGGGGTGGTGCAGACGTTGCGTGATCGCGTTTCGTGGAAGGCGAATGCGGCGTGGGAGCGGCTGGGACGGGCGGAATCGGAACTGGTGACGCCCACCGCGGAGTACCGGCGGCTGCGGTTGGCGATGCTGCGTGCCGAACGCGAATCGGTGTTGCGGGTGCGGGATTCGGGCACGGTCGACTACCAGATCCTGCAGCATGTGCTGGGGCAGTTGGATCTGGAGGAGTCGATCATCGATCGCTTCGATGAGGCCGAGGAGGAGCGCGTGGAACCGTTGGCCGCGCCGGTGGCCGAGGAGGTGTGCGCGCATCTGCGGGACGCGCCGCTGGTGCGTGCGCACGCCGGGCCCGACGAATGCGCCGAGTGCGTCGCGGAAGGGCTGGCGTGGGTGCATCTGCGGATGTGCCTGTCGTGCGGGCACGTGGCCTGCTGCGATTCCTCGCCGGGCAATCACGCGACCAAGCATCACGGGGCCAGTGGTCATCCGGTGATGCGCAGTGTGGAGCCGGGCGAGGCGTGGCGTTGGTGCTATGTCGATGAACTGCTCGGCTAGCCGAGCAAGGTCAGCGCTGGGCGTGGCTGTAGATCAGGCGCGCGTATTCGGCCAGCAGTTGGTCCAGCGACAGGTTCTCCCCGCCCGCGGCGATCTGCTGGTAGCCGACGAGCATCGCCATGCCCAGTGAGGTGACCACGGCGGCGGTGTCATCGTCGCGGACGATGCCTTTGACCGCTTTGTGCACGGTGCGCCTGCGGGATTCGTCGACGCGTTTGAGGGCGAGGTTGACCGATTCGTCGTTGGCCGCCCAGGCGCGGATGGCGGCTTCGGCGGCATGGTGCAGTCCGGCGGCGAGGTCGGACATCGCGCGGATGTCGTCGTCGGGGTTGCCCTTGTTGAACGGCATGGTGCCCAGGATGCGCACTTGGCGGTTCTCCCAGTGCTCGAGCAGGGCGTCGACGAATCCCTGCCAGCTGCCGAAGTGGTGGTAGAACGACCCGCTGGTGACGCCGAGTCGCCGGCACAGCACGCCGATGTTGAGACCCTTGAAGCCGAGTTCGGCGAGCACTTCCAACCCGGTGTCGAAGTACTGCTCCTTGGTGACCACTCGTGACATACGTGCGCCGTTCTCTTCGGTCGGTCAGGGGGGAGGGACCGAACAGTACCGCATCGTAGCGTCGGCCGGACCGAGCCCGGGAAGTACCGCAGCGTATCCCGAGAAGACTCTTCGGTACCTGTTACCTGCTGAAATATCTAGCGCCCGAACGTGGTGCGCCCGCGGCCGCCGCGCGCTCGATAACAGAGCATCTGCTCTGTTATTGTGTCGGCATGCCCCGCCCCCGCACCCACGACCCCGACACCGTGCTCGACGCCGCGGAATCACTGGCCGTCGGCTCCGGCCCCGCCGCGGTCACCACCCGCGCGGTCGCCGCCGCCACCGGCATCTCCAACGGCGCGATCTACCACACCTTCGGATCCCGCGCGGAGCTGCTCGGCCGCACCTGGCTGCGCGCCGCGCGCCGCTTCCTCGACCTGCAAACCGCCCTGGTCACCACGGCGCTGGATCGGCACGACGACGACGTCGAGGCCGTGGTCGCGGCCGCCGAGGCGCCCGCGGTCTTCGCCGAGCGCCACCCGGACTCCTCGCGGCTGCTGCTCGCGGTGCGGCGCGAGGAGCTGCTGGGCGAGGTGCCCGACAGCGTGGCCGCCGACCTTGCGGCCACCGACGCGGTCCTGGTCGAGCTGCTGGTGCGGCTGTCACGCCGGCTGTGGCAGCGCGGCGATCGCCACGCCGTCGACGTCATGACGTTGTGCCTGGTCGATCTGCCCACCGCCGTGCTGTTGCGCCGTGACCGGCTGGCTGATCCGCGCGCGCGTGAGTATCTGCGCAGCGCCGTGCGCGCCGTACTCGCCATCGGTCCGCCGCCGCTGTGATCCCCCACCACCGACCCCCAATGGAAGGAACACCAATGCCCACCCTCGACTATCAAGACAAGATCGCCGTTCTCGATCTGGGCGGCGACGAAAACCGTTTCTCCCCGGACTTCCTGGACCGGGTCGGCGCCCACCTCGACACCGCGGTGGCCGACGGCGCCCAGGGCCTGGTCACCACCGCGAGCGGCAAGTTCTACTCCAACGGACTGGACCTCGACTGGCTCGGCGCCCACGCCGAGCGCGCCGAATGGTACGTCGAGCAGGTGCAGGCGCTGCTGGCCCGCGTACTGACCTTGCCCATGCCCACCGCCGCCGCGTTGCCCGGCCACGCGTTCGGTGCGGGCGCCATGCTCGCCATCGCCCACGACTACCGCGTCATGCGCGCCGACCGCGGCTACTTCTGCTTCCCCGAAGTCGACATCCACATCCGATTCACCCCCGGCATGGCCGCGCTCATCCAGGCCAAACTCACCCCGAAGAGCGCCGTCGCCGCGATGACCACCGGCCGCCGCTTCGGTGGCATCGACGCCGCGGCCCTCGACATCGTCGACGTCACCGCCGCCGAAACAGCGGTCACCGACACCGCCGTGGCCTTGCTCGCTCCGCTGGGCGCCAAAGATCCCGGCACCCTCGCCGCGATCAAGAACACCATGTACGCCACTGCCGTCGCGGCATTGACCGCCTAGGAGGCCCGGTCGCCGCTGCTCGATCCGAAATACACGGTGCGGCAACACTTGCCCGGATGCGGCACCCGCATCGGCGCGGTGTGCGATCGGCGCGGACCGGGCAGCGGCGGCGCGAAGCAGAATTCGATTCGCGTCGCGCGCTGCCGCTCGCGCCATGCGGGCCGGAACCCCCGCGCCGATGTTCTTGCGGGAGTGGCGATTCCGGTATCGGCGCCGCCGTGCGCGGTCACAGCGTGAACGTGAGACGCTGGGGCCGGATGTAGTCGGCGGGGTCGTGTAACGCGCGCAGTTCCGGTCGGCGTGCCGCGGGGATCTTGTCCAGTTCCGCGCGCAGCGGCGCGTCGTGGGTCGCCGCGCTCGCGGTGAGTCCGGGCAGCCAGTTGTCGTGATGGGACGGGACGAACAGTCCCGGCGACAGTGCCTCGAGGTAGGTGCGGGGATCGCGCAGGCCGTTGCTGATCTGGTTGTAGCCCTGCACGGCGCCGATCTCCACGTCGGTGGCCGGTAGCGCGGCCAGGACGTCGAACACGTGCGGTGCGCGTTCGGTGAGCGGCCCGGTCGAGTCGTGCCACGCCAGGCACAGACCCGGTACCCGGAACTGGTACAGCAGTACACCGCCCTCGGCGTCACGCAGCCGCGGCACCGCTTGCAGCAGGCCTTCGAGCGTCGGCGGGTGGGTGCGCACGATTCCCGGTTCGGGGCGGGGGAAGAACCGTGGTGAGCCGCCGGCGGGATCGGGTGGGGTGCGTGCGGAGTGCAGATGCCGCACGACGGTGACCTCGACCGCGCCGACGGTGCAGTCCTCCCGGGTGCCGATCGGGGTGTGCGCGTCACCGTGCGCGACGGTGGGGAACACCGGGTCGCCGACCTGCGCGGCGACCGCCGCGCAGTGCTCGGCGGTGCCGTGCACGGTGGCGCCGGTGGCCTGCGCGATGCGGCCCGCGTCGCCCGCGTGGTCGAAGTGCCCGTGACCGATGAAGATCGCCGCGGGCGCCAGGTCCGCCAACTGCTGCGGGGTGGCCGGGACGTATCCGGTGCTGGTCAGCCGCGGCACCCAGGCATCGAGCAGGAAAACCGAACCGCCGATGGCCAGGGCGTAGGTGGTGCAGCCGACCCACGACAGCACGACCCGGTCGCTGCGCGGTGCGCCGGTGGCGGGGTCGACGGTGTCGGCGCCGAAGAACCGGGTACGCGCCGCGATCGTGCGTGGATCGGCGGGGTCGGTCGCGGGCCGTAGTCGTCCGGCCGCCAGGGCCGCCACTTTGCCGCCGGGACCGAACAGACCCGCACCGGGAAGCTTGCACACGCGGCTACCCCATCACGGGCGAGGGGATGCGGGCAAGAGGAGCGGTTCTTACAGGCGGATGCCGAGCAGCGCGTCGACGGCGGTGGCGATCAGCGCCGGGGCGTCGGTGTCCTGGCCGCCGTAGTCGAGGGCTCGGCGGGCCCAGCTGTCGAGCGCGTCGAGCGCCTTAGGGGTGTCCAGGTCGTCGGCCAGGTGCTGGCGCACGCGGGCGACGGTGTCGGCGGCCGAGGGGCCCGCCGGGCGGGCGGCGGCGTCGCGCCACAGATCCAGACGTCGCCGCGCCTGCTCGAGCAGGGCGTCGGTCCACATCCGGTCCTGGCGGTAGTGCCCGGCCAGCAGCCCCAGGCGGATGGCGGCCGGGTCGACGCCGTCGCGGCGCAGCGCCGAGACCAGGACGAGGTTGCCGCGCGATTTCGACATCTTCTCCCCGTCCAGCCCGATCAGGCCGGCGTGCACGTAGTGGCGGGCGAAGCGGCGCCCGGCGATGAGCGACTCGGCGTGCGCGGCGGAGTATTCGTGGTGGGGGTAGATCAGGTCGCTGCCGCCGCCCTGGATGTCGAATTCCGGGCCGATGCGGTTCAAGGCGATCGCCGAACACTCGATGTGCCAGCCGGGGCGTCCCGGGCCGAACGGGGCGGGCCAGGACGGCTCGCCCGGACGCGCCGCGCGCCACAGCAGCGCGTCGATGGTGTCGCGTTTGCCGGGGCGGCCGGGGTCGCCGCCGCGTTCGGCGAACAGTCGCTCCATGGTGGCGCGGTCGTAGCCGGATTCGTAGCCGAACTGCTCGGTGGCGTCGGCGCGGAAGTAGACGTCGGGGAATTCGGCATCGTCGACGACGTAGGCCGCGCCCGAGGCCAGCAGTTTCTGCACGAATTCCACGACCTCGTCAACGGATTCGATGGCGCCGATGTAGTCGCGCGGCGGCACGATCCGCAGCGCGGCCATGTCCTCGCGGAACAGATCGGTCTCCGCGGCGCCCAGCTCGCGCCAGTCCACGCCGTCGCGGGCGGCGCGTTCGAACAACGGGTCGTCGACGTCGGTGACGTTCTGCACGTAGTGCACGTCGTGGCCCGCGTCGCGCCACAGGCGGTTGACCAGATCGAAGGTCAGGTAGGTCGCGGCGTGCCCGAGGTGGGTGGCGTCGTAGGGGGTGATGCCGCAGACGTACATCGTCGCGGTGGAGCCGGGGGTGACCGGCCGTACCTGACGGTCGGCGGTGTCGTACAACCGCAACGGCGGTCCTGCTCCGGGGACGGTGGGGAGGGCGGTATCGGACCAGGACTGCATGCTTACGAGGGTAAAGGTGTGGTGAGGGTCATCGGTCCCCGGCCCGGTGCCCGCGACCATCGGGCGGGTGCGCTCGCCCGTCGCGACCTGCGTCTTCCAGCAAATCGTGGGATGTCAATGATTTCGGTTTCGCTGAATCAGCTGCCCGCGCGGCGGGTGGGATCGGTGATCGTGTTGGGTGTGATCGCGAACGTGCCGTCCAGCTCGGGGATGTCGGGATCGGTGTCGGCGAGGGCGAGCTGGGTGAACTCGCCGCGGGCGACGTCGAACTCGAGTTCGTGATAAGCGACCGTATCGCCCCAGTCCGCCGAAGGCAAAGAGATGAACCGCATGGTGAACCGCCCGGAGTCCACCGAGCCTTCGGTGAGGACGTAGACGCCGAAGTGGTTCTCCCCCGCCGAACTCAACCAGTAGACACCGTTGTCGTAGAGGTGCAGGTCGGTATCGGGATAGGGCTTCTTGTCGTAGAGGTGCACATAGTGCAGCGCGATGCGGTAGGTCGGTGCGCCGATGACGATCCGCACCGCCGGTGCCGCCCGGTCCGGAGTGGAGTGGGGCATCGCGTCCTCCTCGTCGTGGCGCCGGGTGTTCGAAGCTTCAACTGTGCCAGGAATCCGGCCTGCGCGGCGGCGGGTTCAGAAGGCGGGCCACGGGATGGGGCGGGAGGTGCGCGGCACCGGCATCACCGGTTCGTCGAGCAACTGCTGGGTGCGCTCGATCAACGCGTCGATCTCGGTGTCGGTGATGTGCTCGCTGAGGGTGTCGGCGAACGCGCCGGGCAGCTGCTTGGCGAACGCGGTGATGTCCGCGATCAGGCCGTCACCGAGGGGTTGACCGGCCCAGCCCCACAGCACGGTGCGCAGTTTGTACTCCGCGTGCAGGCAGATGCCGTGGTCGACGCCGTAGACCTGCCCGTCGAGCCCTTCCAGCGCGTGCCCGCCCTTGCGGTCGGCGTTGTTGAGCAGCACATCGAGTACCGCCACGCGCTGCAGTCGCGGATCGTCGGCGTGGATGAGTGACACTTCGTTGCCCACGTCGTCCACCGCGCGCAGCACCTCACGGAATCCGTCGGGCACCGCGCCCGCAGGGCACAGGTCGATCAGGTCCAGGCGGTCGCCGCGGTCGGTGTGGTTGTCCACGCCGACGACCCAGCGTTGCACCATGCCGATCCCGAAAGGGCCCTCGCGCAGAATGGTTTCGGGGATCACGCCCCAGCCGACGGCCTCGGAGATCAGGTAGGAGGCCACCTCACGCCCGGCCAGGGTGCCGTCGGGGAAGTCCCACAGTGGCCGTTCGCCGCGGATCGGTTTGTAGACCACCCGCAGCGGCGCGTCGTCGGTGGCGGTGTCGTTCACGTCGCAGACCAGGGTCACGTTGCTGGCGGTGCTGATCCGCCCGATCACCGTCAGTTCGCCGCTGTGGAATCCGTCCCCGGTCTCGGCCACCGAATCACTCCTCTAGTTCGGCCGCGCCGAAGATGTCACCGCGTTTGTAGCCGTTGGTGCGCACGCACATGTGCCCGCGCGCCGACAGCGGCTCCCCGCACAGCGGGCACGGCGGGCGGCCCGCCGCGATCACCCGGGTGGAGCGCAGCGCGAATTCGCGGGCCTGGATCGGGGTGAGGAACACCCGCACCGCGTCGGGGCCCTCTTCGGTGTCGTCGAGCACCACCGACTCGTCGACCTCGGTCTCGGTGATCGCCAGCAGTTCCACCACCACCGCCCCGGCGTCGGCGTCCCAGCCCAGGCCCATGGTGCCGACGCGGAACTCGGCGTCGATCGGGGTGACCAGGGGCGCGTTGTCGCTGACGTCCTCGGCCTGCGGGGGCACTTCCGCGCCGAAGCGGCGCGCGACCTCGTCCAGCAGCAGACCCATCCGGTCGGCGAGGACCTTGACCTGCTGCTTTTCCAGCAGCACGCTGACCACGCGCGGCTCCTGCACCGCCTGCAGATAGAACGCGCGATCGCCCGGCTCACCGACGGTCCCGGCGACGAAACGATCGGGGGTGCGGAATACATGGATTGCGCGTGACACATGCACCTCCTGATACGTGACCCTGATCGACTACCCGCGGTGCGGGGATTCCATACAACGACCGCTCGGTTGTTTACAAGGAATCTCGACGCTCCGCATTCCCATTATCCGCACTGCCGGTATTGCCGAGCTCGCCACCGGGGACTGGCCCGGAGGTCTCCGGTCCGGGCGCTGCCGAGGTCGCGGCCTGGCGTTGCGCGCCGGCCGCGGCGAGGGCGGACAGGTCGGCGCCGGTGTCGTTGAGCCGCCATACGTAGGGTGCGGTCGGGGTGTAGCGCACGACGCTGATCGAGGCGGGCTCCACGACGATGCGCTGGAAGCCGTCGAGGTGAATGCCCAGCGCGTCGGCGAGGACCGACTTGATCACGTCCCCGTGCGTGCACGCCACCCATAGCGCGTCGCGGCCGTGCTGCTCGGCCAGGGCGCGGTCGTGGTCGCGGATCGCGGCGACCGCGCGCGCCTGCACCTGCGCCAGACCCTCCCCGCCGGGGAACACCGCGCCGGAGGCGTGGCGCTGCACGACTTTCCACAGCGGTTCCTCGAGCAGTTCGGCGAGAGGGCGGCCGGTCCACTCGCCGTAGTCCACCTCGAGCAGCCGGTCGTCGAATACCGGTTCCAGCCCGAACTTTTCCGCCAGCGGTGCGATCGTGCGCTGACAGCGCAGCAGCGGGGAGTGCACGATGCGTTCGATCGGCAGCCCGGCCAGGCGTTCGGCCACGGCCCTGGCCTGCTCCTCGCCGCGCTCGGTGAGCTCGACGCCGGTGCTGCGACCGGCCAGGGTGCGGGCGCTGTTGGAGGTCGACACACCGTGGCGCAGCAGGATCACCGTCATGCGGCCAGCCTAGCGATCATGTCGCCGAGACCACCCCGCCCGCCAGCAGGCCCATGATGATCGCGCCCAGCACGACGCGGTAGCCGACGAACCAGTACAGCGAATGCCGTGCCACGAAACGCAACAGCCACGCCACCGACGCGTAGCCGACCGCGAACGCCAGCACGGTGGCCACCAGCAGTTGCGGTCCACTGGCGTTGAGGCCCTCACCAGCGGGTTCGAACGCGTCCGGCAGGCTGAACAGGCCCGAGGCGGTGACGGCGGGGATGGCGAGCAGGAACGAAAACCGCACGGCCGCTTCGCGCTCCAAGCCCAGGAACAGGCCCGCGGTCGAGGTCGCTCCCGAGCGCGAGACACCGGGGATCAACGCCAGGCATTGCGCGAAACCCATGGCCAGGCCGTCGCGGGTGGTCAGTTGCTCGATGGAGCGTTCCTTGCGGCCGTAGTGCTCACCGGCGGCGATGACCAGGGCGAAGAAGATCAGCATGAACGACACCAGCCACAGATTGCGGGCGCCGGTGCGGATCTCGTCTTTGAACAAGAACCCCAGCACGCCGATGGGAATGGTGGCGATGATCACATACCAGCCGATTCGATAGTCGAGTTCGCGCTGGGCCTGCTCGTCGAGAACGCGCCGGTGGTCGGCGGTGAGGACGGGAAGTCTCGTGGTGGGCTGATCGTGCAGCGGCAGTTCCCGGCGATCGCGCGCGCCCACCCGCTCGCGCAGACCGGCGAACCAGGCCAACACGATCCGCCAGATGTCCTTGGCGAAGAACACCAGCACCGCGGCCTCGGTGCCGAGCTGGGTGACCGCGGTGAACGAGGCGCCCGCGTCCTCGCCGAAGAAGACCGTCGACACGATGCGCAGGTGCGCCGAGGAGGAGACCGGCAGGAACTCCGTCAGTCCCTGCACCAGACCCAGCACCAAGGCCTGCACCCAGGTCATCGACTCGCCAACCACGAACCATCCTCCAGTTCCGCCCGAAATACGCGTTCCTACCTGGGCATTGGTGCAGCGGTCGGTCGCTTCGTCGTGACTGCCGCCCCGATCTCGCAGCGACAGTACAGTGTCGAGGCGGCGTCGGCGTGCCCGGCTGTGGGGCTGCCGCCACCGCGAGGGTGGCGGTGCGCGGGCGCACCGAAGCGCGACCCACTGTGCTGGTGGACGCCCAGTCGCGTATCCACACTCTAGGCTTGGCGCCGTGACGAAAGCGCGGACACGGTGATGGAACAGCGGACGGTGGGCCGTAGCGGCCTGCGGGTGTCGCGGATGGGCCTGGCGACCCATACCTGGGGTTCGCACACCGACGCCGAGGACGCCGCGGGGCAGTTGGTGGCGTTCGTGGAGGCGGGCGGCACGCTGCTGGACACCTCCCCCGCCTATGCGGGCGGGGCCGCGCAGCGCATCCTGGCCGAACTGCTGGGTGATCTGGTCTCACGCGACGAGCTGGTGCTCAGCGGGTGCGCGGGGACCGCGCCGTGGGGGTTTCCCCCGGCGGGGGTGCCGGTGCCCGCGCAGGTCACAGCGGACACCTCGCGGCGGGCATTGCTGCGTCAACTCGATCGCACGCTGCTGGAGTTGGGCACCGATCACCTCGACATCTGGAATGTGGCGGTGTGGGATCCGCGCACGCCGCTCGAGGAGGTGGCCTCGACGCTGGAGCAGGCGGTGCGCTCGGGCCGGGTGCGGTATGCGGGGGTGCGCGGGTTCGGGGCCTGGCAGCTGGCCAGCCTGGCCGCGGTGGCGCCGGTGACCGCGGCGCAGACGCCGTATTCGCTGCTGGCGCGGGGTGCCGAAGCCGATGTGGTGCCGGCGGCGCGGTTCCACGGGGTCGGGGTGATCGCCTCGGCGCCGTTGGCGGGCGGCATCTTGACCGGCAAGTATCGCGACGGTGTTCCCGCCGACTCCCGAGGCGCCGACGAGGCGACCGCGGCGGAGATCCGCAGTGGTCTCGACGAGCGCGCCACCCGGGTGGTGGATGCGCTGGTGACCGCCGCGGACGGGCTGGGTACCTCGCCGCTGGCGGTGGCGCTGGCCTGGATCCGGGACCGGCCCGGCATCGCGAGCATGATCGTCGGCGCCCGCGATATCGGGCAGCTCACCGGCGTGCTGGCCGCCGAGACCCTGGAGCTGCCGCGGGCGATCGCCGCGGCCCTCGACGACGTCAGTGCGCGCGCCGCGGATTAGCCTTGCCTGCATGAGCACTGCAGCGACCGGGGGTGGGCGTGGGAACCGAGTCCGAACCGGGTGGTGGCGTGGGCTCGCGGCCCTGTTCGCGGCGAGCCTGCTGGCCGGGTCGGTCGCGTGTGCCACCGACGCCGGGTCCTCGCACGGTGGGCACGGGCCGACGACGGCGACGTTGAGCGATCTGGATCCGGTGCCGATCGGGCCGGAGCCCACGCCCGCGCTGCCGGTGACCGTGCGGTCGTTCGACGGCGCCGAGGTGACCGTGGCCGATGCCTCCCGCATCATCGCCGTGGACCGTTACGGCACCCTCGCCCAGATCGTGTACGCGCTGGGGTTGGGGCCCAAGCTGGTGGGGCGCAGCACGTCGGCGGCGTTTCCGGCGGTGCGGGAGGTGCCGAACGTGGCCGGGGGCAACGGGTCGCTGAACGTGGAGTCGGTGCTGGCGATGCGGCCGTCGGTGTTCTTGACCGACACCACCAGCGCCGCGCCCGCGGTGCGTGAGCAGTTGCGCGCGGCCGGTGTCACGGTGGTCTATTTCGACCCGGAGCGCACCATGGACGGGGTGGGGCCGCAGATCGAGGCGGTCGCGGCCGCGTTGGGTGTGCCGGAGCGGGGGCAGGCGCTGGCGCGGCGCACCCGCGACGAGATCGCCGCCGCGAGTGCCGCGGTGCCCGCGCAGGATCCCCGGTTGACCATCGCGTTCCTGTATCTGCGGTCGAGCGCGATCACGATGCTCGCCGGTCCGGGGTCGGGTGCGGATGCGTTGATCGCGGCTTTGGGTGCGCGGGATGCGGGCGCGGTCGCGGGGGTGAGCGAGCCGTTCACCGCGATCACGAGTGAGGCGATGATCGGTGCGGCGCCGGATGTGCTGCTGGTGATGTCGGACGGGTTGAAGTCCGTGGGGGGTGTGGAGGGGTTGCAGAAGGTGCCCGGTATCGCGCAGACCCCGGCCGGGCGCGACCGGCGTGTGGTGGACATGTCCGATGCGGTGCTGTTGAGTTTCGGCCCCAATACCGGCCGGGTGATCGCGGCGCTGAGCGCGGCGGTGTACGGCACCGGGCACGCATGAGTGTTTCGCAGACCGACGCGGCGCGGCCGTCGGTGACGCCGGTGCCGAAGTCGCGTAGCCGTTCGCGGGTGGTGCTGGTGTTCGCGGTCGCGGTGGCCGGGTTGGTGGCGTTGGCGTTGGCGTCGGCGGCGATCGGGCAGGTGCCGACGACGCCCGTCGAGGTGGCGGGCAGTGTGCTGCACCGGATCGGGTGGGATATCGGGCCGATGCCCGCCCATCCCTCGGGTGAGGTGACGCTGTGGCAGGTGCGGTTCCCGCGGGTGGTGCTGGCGATGCTGGTCGGGGCGGCGCTGGCGACAGCGGGTGCGTTGTTGCAGGGTGTGTTCGCCAACCCTTTGGCCGAGCCGGGGGTGATCGGGGTGTCGGCGGGGGCGGCGGTCGGCGCGGGCACGGTCATCGTGGTGGGCGGGGCGTTCGTGGCGGCCTGGTCGGTGGCGGCGGCGGCGTTCGTCGCGGGGCTGGCGACCACGTCGCTGGTGTATCTGCTGGCGCGCTCGGGTGGGCGCACCGAGGTGGTGACGCTGGTGCTCACCGGTGTGGCGATCAACGCGTTCGCGGGCGGGTTGATCGCGCTGCTGCTGTTCGTGGCCTCCCCCGCCGCCCGCGATCAGATCGTGTTCTGGCAGTTGGGTTCGCTGAACGGGGCCACGTGGGAGTCGGTGGGTGTGGTGGCGCCGTTGAGCGCGGTCGGTGTCGCCGCCGCGGTGCTGCTGGCGCCGCGGCTGGATCTGCTGGCGCTCGGTGAGTCGGCGGCCCGTCACCTGGGTGTCGACGTGGAGCGTTTGCGGCGCAATGTGATCGTGGTGGTGGCGGTGCTGGCCACCGCTGGGGTCGCGTTCACCGGCATCATCCTGTTCGTCGGGTTGATCGTGCCGCACCTGGTGCGGATGCTGGTCGGGCCCGCCCATCGGGTGCTGATCCCCCTGAGCGCCGTCGTCGGCGCGGTGGTGCTGCTGGCCGCCGACGTCACCGCCCGCTCCCTGGTCGACAACGCCGACCTGCCGTTGGGCATGCTCACCTCCCTGATCGGCGGCCCCGTCTTCTTCTGGCTGTTGCGCCGCACCCGAGCCCGCTCCGGGGGCTGGGCATGAGCGCCCCTGTCGTGCGTGGGGCACATGACCGCGGTGGACGCCGGGCAGCTTCCTCGATGGTGTGCTGGTGGCCGGGAGGTGTGGGGTGAGTGTGTTGCGGATGGTGCACGAGTTGCCGGGGTGGCCGCGCACAGGGCAGGCGACGGTGCGCGCGGCGGGGGTGAGCGTGGACCGGCGCAGCGGCGGGCAGGCGCGGCGGGTGCTCGACGGCATCGACTTCGAAGCGGTCGCGGGGCAGGTCGTGGCGTTGGTCGGGCCCAATGGCGCGGGTAAGTCGACATTGCTGGCGGCGCTGGCGGGCGAATTGACGCCCAGCGCGGGATCGGTGGAACTCGACGGGCGGCCGTTGGCGCACTGGACGACCTTGGACATGGCCCGGCGGCGGGCGGTGTTGCCGCAGACCCACACCGTCGGTTTCCCCTTCACCGCGCGTGAAGTGGTGGCGATGGGGCGCGCGCCGTGGGTCCGCACCGAGCGTCGCGAGCTCGACGAGGAACACATCGTTGCCGCGATGGCCGCCACCGACATCGAACACCTCGCCACCCGCGCTTTCCCCACCCTGTCCGGCGGTGAACGCGCCCGGGTCGCGTTGGCCCGCGTGCTGGCGCAGGACACCGCCACCCTGCTGCTGGACGAGCCGACCGCCGCCTTGGACCTCGGCCACCAGGAAGCCGTGCTGCGCCTGGCCGCCGCCCGCGCCGCCGACGGTGCCGCGGTGGTCGTCGTCCTGCACGATCTGGGTATCGCGGCCGCGTACGCCGATCGCGTGGCGGTACTGGACGCCGGTCGCATCGCCGCCGACGGTCCACCCCGTGAGGTCCTCACCACCGAACTGCTCAGTCGCGTCTACCAGCATCCGGTGGAAGTGCTCGACCACCCGGTGACCGGGGCGCAACTGGTGCTTCCCGTCCGCCGCTGACCCGCACAGACCGGCCGACCGGAGGACCTGCGCGCGGTTCGGGTCGACGCGGTGGCTCGATCGCCGTCGAGCCGATCGCTGGGCGGGCCGGCGATCGGTGTGTCACCGCGGCGGTGGCCGACGCGGCGGGCGCCGGAGGGTACGGAGGCACTCGACCGCCGGGTGCTCCTATCGCCAGATGAGTTTGAGCACCGCGGGTGTCAGCAGCATGCGGATGACGGTGGCGTCCAGGATCAGCGCCGCGATCATGCCGTAGGCGATGTATTTCATCAGCACCAGGTCCGAGAATCCGAACGCGCCGGTGACCACGATGAGGATGGCGGCGGCGGAGGTGATCACGCCGCCGGTGTGGGCGATGCCGTAGCGGATGGCCTCGGGGGCGTCCGCGCCGCCGGTGCGTGCCTCCGACACCCGCGACAGCAGGAACACCTCGTAGTCGGTGGACAGCCCGAACACCACTGTCACGATCAGCGCCAGGACCGCGAACATCAAGGGTCCGGGCGTGAAGTGGAAGACCCCTGCCCCGTGGCCCTCGACGAATACCCAGGTCAGCACGCCGAGGGTGGACACGAGGCTGAGTGCGCTCATCGCCACGGCCTTCAGCGCGAGCACCAGCGAGCGGAACGCCGCGTACATCAGCGCCAGCGCCGCGGAGACCAGCAGGGCCAGCAGCAGGGGCAGGCCGTCGAGCAGTCCGTTGATGCTGTCGCGTTCCAGCGCGGGCACACCGGCGACCATCACCGCCACCCCCGGTGGTTCGGGGATGGCGCGCAGCGCGGCGATCACGCGGTCGGCGTCGCGTTTGTCGGTCAGCCCGGCGGCCAGAACGTTGATGCCGTCGGTGGTGGGTGCGGCGGGCTCGAAGCGTCCGGTCAGGCCGGGGATCTGGTTGGCGCTGTAGCGGATGTCGCTCAGTTGCCGCGCGTCGGCGCCGACCACCACCAGTTTCAGCGGTTCGGTGCGGAAGCTGGGAAACAGGACGTCGAAACGTTCCTGCGCGACCCGTGCCGAGTTGTCGTCGGCCAGATACCGTTCGCTCAGGCCGCCGAATTCGATGTGGCGCATCGGGATGCTCAGCGCCAGCAGGGTGAGCACGATCGGCACGGCGACCGCCAGGGGGCGGCGCATCGCCCACAGTGCCAGGCGGGAGAAGAATCCGGCGTCGATCTGCGCTTCGGTCTTGCTGCGGGAGAAGCGTTTCCAGCCCAGGAAGTCGATGCGGTGTCCGGCGATGCTCAGCGCGGCGGGCAACGCCGTCACCGACAGCAGTGCCGCGAGCAGGACCGAGCTGATGCCGCCCAGCGGCACCGAGCGCAGCACCCCGTTGGGGAAGATGAACAGCGCGCCGAGGCTGAGGGCGATGATCGCCGCGGAGAACAGCACGGTGCGTCCGGCGGTGGCGACGGTGCGGGCGGTGGCCTCTTCGACAGTGTGGCCCGCGGCGAGTTCCTCGCGGAAGCGGGTGACGGTGAACAGGCCGTAGTCGATCGCCAGGCCCAGGCTGACCAGGGTCAGCACGGCGCTGGCGAAGACGTTGACCTGGATGTGGTCGGTCAGTGCCCGCAGCCCGCCTTGGGTGCCCAGGATCGTCATGCCGCCGATGAGCACCGGCAGCAGTGCCCCGATCACGCCGCCGAACACGAAATACAGCAGGATCGCCACCAGCGGCAGGGCGATCATCTCCGCGCGCCTGATGTCGCGTTGCATTCCGGTGTTGATGCCTTCGACGATCGGCTGCAATCCCGCCAGTTGCACGGTCGTGCCGCCGGGGCCGCCGCCGGCGCGTCCGGCGCCGAGATGGTCCTTGATCGCCAGGTAGTTCTCGACGGTCGCGGTGCCCGAGCCGCGTAATCCGACGCTGGCGAAGGCATGGGTGTGGGTGGTGTCGGTGGCCTGGGCGGAGAACGGGCTGTCCCAGTAGCTGTCGATCTTCTGGATGCGGTCGGGATAGGCGTTCAGCAGTCCGGCCAGTTGCGCGGTGACCGGTCCGCGTACCGCCGGGTCGTCGACGGTGGCGCCTTCGGGTGCGGTGTAGAGCAGGATCAGGTCGCTGTCGGTGTCGCGGCCGAAGGTGCGGTCGGCCAATTCGGCGGCGGCCACCGATTCGCTGCTCTCGTCGAACCAGCCCTCCTGGGTCAGCCGCCCGGCCAGGTCGCGGCCGTACCAGCCGGAGACCAGGACGAACAGCACGAAGAAGCCCAGGACGAGGAAGCGGTGGCGGTGGACGAACCGCCCCCACCGCAGTGATCCGGAACGGCGCATCGCGTGGCGGGCCCGCTCAGCCGCAGGCGGGGGTGCGGTAGTCGGCCGAGCGCAGGATGCCGCACAGGTCGGTGCGGGAGATCTTCCACTTGCCGTCGACGAGCACGAAGTGCACGACGGTGGTGCGGACCGCGGCGCCGGTGCCGTCCTTGTCCAAGCGCATGGTGGCGGTCAGGGTGCCGTCGTGGTTGTCGAACACCGGATCGGTCACGCCGTAGACGGCGCGCGGGTTGTCCTGCAGCGCCTTGTACATGTCGGGGATGGCTTGACGGAAGGACTCCCCGTCCTCGATGAGCGCGGTGCGTTCGCTGTCGGGGAGCGCCGGGTCCAGCGCCCGCTTGATCTGGGCATCGAGGTCGGCGGCGGTGGGCAGCGGCGGGTGGGCGGCGCTGGAGGAGACAGCGATCGAGGACGACAGCGAGGCGTTGGCCGAGGAGCGGGCGGCGTCGACCGCGGCCTCGTCGGCTCCGCTGTCGCACGCGGCGGCGGCCACCGCCAGCAGCAGGCCCGCGGCGGTGAGCGCGGTGCGGGCGAGTCGTGTGTGGGTCATCACTTCCTACATACCTTCGATGACGGAGCTGAGCCGTCCGAGTAGGGCACGCACGGTTGTGACGTCCCGTTGTGCGGCGGCGTCGATCGTCGCGGCGTCGGGGATCATATCCCGCACCAAGGCGGCGACACTGCGTTCGTCGTCGAGGTCGATGTCGGTGACCGTGGCTTCGGCGACCGCCAGTACGTCCTCCGGGCCGGGGACGGCGTCGCCGAGGTCACGGCGGTAGACCTCCAGGGTCAAGGTGGCGCGGATGGTGCGGAACGCGAAGGGGTGGCCGTCGGCGGTGGTGCCGAAGCCGTGCGCGTACGCGCCGACGGTGAGGTCGTCGATGGCAAATCCCGACGAATGGTCGGCTTTCAACCCGGTTCTCCCTATATCGGACGGTGGGGTCTCCACCGTAACCCTGGTCACCGACATTCCGCTCGAGGCGAACCCGGTCGGTCGGCCGGTTGCGTCATCATGGTCAGATGGTGAGGTTGCGGAAGATTCGTCGGTAGAAGGAGTTCGCTGGATGCGCCCTCGCGCCTTGCTCGTCTCGGCATTCGCGGGTGCGGCGGTGCTGGTGCTGTCGGCCGGATGCTCCTCCGGCCCCGGCGGTCCCGACCTGCCGACCAGGGAGCCGGCCGCCGCGGCGCCCGCGCCCGCGGTGACGACGCCGCCGGTCGGGCGGGTGCTGCCCGCCGGACCGGTCGCCGCGCTGGCCGCCGATTCCGCTGGCGGGTTGCTGGCAGGCCTGGACGGTGACGTCCTGACCGTCTTCGACCCGGTCGCCGCGCAGCCGGTGGTGCGCACGGTGAGGTTGCCGGCGCGCGCGAGTGGTCTCACGCCGGGCAGGCCGGGTGAGATGCTGGCGGCCGCGCCGGGCCGGGTGCTGCGGGTGGATCTCGCGTCCGGGGTGATCGCCGAGGTGAGCGTCGACGGCGACGTCCGCTCGGTGCGCGCCCGGCAGGACGGCGGGTTGCTGGTCGGCACCGCCGACGGCCGCGTGCTGGAGCTGGCGCCGGAGGGGAAGGTGGTCGGCACCGTGTCCGGGCTGGTATCCGCCGACGAACTCGCCGAAGCCGACGGCAAGCTCACGGTGCTCGACCGGCATCAGAGCGCGATCTTCGAGTTCGACCCCGGCAAGCAGCGGCCCGGGCTGGCGCTGCGGGCCGGTGACGGGGCCACGCGGCTGATCGGCGACACGCGCGGCCGGTTCGTGGTCACCGACACCGCGGGCGGTGAACTGCTGGTCTACACCGCGGGACCACTCGTGTTGCGGCAGCGTTTCCCGGTAGGATCTTCGCCTTACGCAGTTGCCTACGATCAACGGTCCGACACCGTGTGGGTGACGTGCACGCAGCGCAACGAGGTCGTCGGATTCGACCTCTCGACTGGTATACCGAAGGAAGTGGGCCGCTACGCCACCGTCCGGCAGCCGAACGCGGTGGCCGTCGAGCAACGCACCGGAGATCTGTTCGTGGGGTCCGCGACCGGCGACGGTCTGCAACGGATCGGTGCGGACGATCGGAAGAGAGGGCAGTGATGGCTCCGACACCGCGCGCGGACGATGATTCCGCGGCATCCGCTGATCCGGCAGCGCACCGGGGGCGCGGGCGCGCGCTGCCCGCGGGCTGGGAAACCACCAGCGACGACTACGAGTACGTGCCGTTGCGGCTGCCGCCGGATGTCACGCGGGTGAGCGCGTCCATGCGGCTGGCGATCCAGGCAGAGTTCGGGGGCTGGGAACTCTCGCGGGTGCGCGCCTACACCGACGGCAGCAGGCGGGTGCTGCTGCGGCGGCGAAAATCCGCCCTACTACCCCAGCCCGAACCCGGAATGTGAGCCGATGTACGCCCTGCTACTCCGACTGATGTTCCTCCTCGCGCCGGAACGCATCCACCATCTCGCCTTCGCGGCCATGCGGTCGGCCGCCTCGGTCGCGCCGTTGCGCTGGGTGATGAGCAAGGTCCTCGTCAGCCGCGATCCGATCCTGCGCGCCGAGGCATTCGGGGTCGAGTTCCCCGCGCCGCTGGGGCTGGCCGCCGGTTTCGACAAGAACGCCGACGGTGTCGATGCCTGGGCGCCGCTGGGGTTCGGTTTCGCCGAGATCGGGACCGTGACCGCGCAGGCGCAGCCGGGCAATCCCGCGCCGCGGTTGTTCCGGCTGCCCGCCGACCGCGCCCTGATCAACCGGATGGGCTTCAACAATCACGGTGCGGCCGCGGCGGCGGAGCGCCTGCGCGCGCGCCGCGGCGGGGTGCCGATCGGGGCGAACATCGGCAAGACGAAGATCGTCGAACCGCGGGCCGCCGCCGAGGACTACGCCGTCAGCGCCGCGCTGCTGGGGCCGCTGGCCGATTTTGTCGTGGTCAACGTCAGCTCCCCCAATACGCCGGGCCTGCGTGATCTGCAGGCGGTCGAATCGCTGCGCCCGCTGCTGCGGGCGGTGCTCGACAGTGTGCGGGTGCCGGTGCTGGTGAAGATCGCGCCGGATCTGTCGGATGAGGACATCGACGCGGTCGCCGACCTGGCCGTCGAACTCGGGTTGGCGGGCATCGTGGCCACCAACACCACCATCCGCCGCGACGGTCTGCGCACCGACGCCGCCGCGGTGGCCGCCATGGGTGCCGGTGGCTTGTCCGGCCCGCCGGTCGCCGACCGTTCGCTCGAGGTGCTGCGGCGGCTGTACCGGCGGGTGGGTGACCGGCTGGTGCTGATCTCGGTCGGTGGCATCGAGACCGTCGACCAGGCGTGGGAGCGCATTCTGGCCGGGGCGACGCTGTTGCAGGGCTACACCGGGTTCATCTACGGCGGCCCGTTCTGGATGCGCAGGATCCATCGGGGCTTGGCGCAGCGGTTGCGCGCCGGCGGGTACGGCAGCATCGGCGAAGCCGTCGGCGCGGAGCACAAAGCGCACGCCTGACATCAGCGGGACTCAGCCGTGCACGAACGGCGGTTCGGCAGTGCGGGTGCGTCCGCGCCGGGTGCTGTGCCCCGGCGGGGCCGGATCTCCCTTCGGTCCCAGTTCCCGGCCCAGGCGTGCCGCCATGGCCTTGGCGAGCAGGATCACCGCGTGGTCGCGCAGGATGCCCAGTTGGTCGGCATAGACCTCGACGCGGGCCTGGGTCATGCGGTCGTGCACGGCGTGCGGGTCGCTGAGCAGTTCGTCCAGCGACATCCCGGCCAGTGCCTGGGCGCGGGTCAGCCGCCGGTCCGGTAACCAGCTCAGCCGCCAGGAGTCGGTCGCGTCGGTGTCACGGTAGGCCGATTCCGGGGTTATGTCACTGGTCATCGTCCATTCGGTGGTGTGGATGGTCATCGCGGTCTCCGGTGCGACAGGTGGAGTGAGGCCGGCTCCAGGGTGCTGAGTTCGATGATCACGAATGCCTCTCGTCGTGCATCCGCTGGTGTGGCGCGGTGGTCGCGCCGCACCGTGAATTCCGCCGGGCCTGCGGCCGTGGTGGGTACCCGGGCCGAGGAAGCCGCTCGGCGGGCCGGGTGGTCCGAGGGATGGCTCGCAGGTGTGCGGCAGCCGGGGAAGCCGCAGCCTCGGGCGAGCCGGTGGCTGAAGGCGCGGCTGCGCGTCGATGGGGGTGTGCGAAGTCTTGTCGCGGTGCAGTGCGCCGCGGCTACGGTTCGGTCCGGCAGACACGCCGCACAGCGGTGGCCGGGAGCAGCTGAGGTCCGTGATCGGCATACCGGCGCGCCGGGGCGATGACGGGTGCGTTGTCGCGCGGGATGTCCGGGGGCTCGTTCAGTCCCTCACCGGCTTCGGCACCAGCTCGATATCGGATGCGGCGGGGCGGTGTCGCCGCCGCCGCGGCTGCCGTATCTGAAGAATCATTCTCCTCACCAGCCCTCCCGATTGCCTGGTGGTGCGATGGGGATCGCCACTTCCAGTGTGGCATTTGCCGTTCCCCGAGCGCAATTGCCGTTGTAATTTGGTAATTGACAATTTGCCCGCTGGCTAAACCCGATTTGCGTGGCCAACATGCGCCCGACACTCCTGTGTCGCGCCGATGGAAAGGGTGGCATCGCCATGGTCCCGCAGGATTCGGGAATGGTTGCCGTTCGCAATATCCTCACCCGGTTGTGCAAACGCTCGGGGCTGAGTTCGGATCGGTTGCGCAGCACTGAAATCGACGTCTCGCCCCTGCTGGATCTGCTGGCCGTGCGGCAGTACGCGCGGCGTGCGGGCATCGACCGGGAACAAGCGGTGCCGCCGCTGGTGCGCGATCTGAGCATGCGATTGGATATCACCGACCGGCTGGTCGTGGATGCGGAGCTGTCGCTGGGTTTGCTGCGCGAAAACCCGCCCGCCGGTGTGGATCCCGGACGGCTCTACGCCTCGGATCTGGGTGAGCGGCGCGAATACCTCGCCGCGCAGTGGGCGGTACTGCACGAAGCCCTTGGGGCGCAACCGGTTCCGGACAGGTTGACGGTGCGTTCGCTGCGCGGGGCTCCCGAGCGCCGGGCGTTCACCGAGCTGGCCACGCGGCTGGCCACGGCCTCGGTGTTCGACGGCGCGCACGCCGTCGACTTCGGCGCGGCTGCCGAAACCGTTGCGGCCGAACCGGATCCAGTGGACTGCCGCGGTGTGGTCACCGTGATCGGCGACGCGGTCATCGACCATATGTATGTGGTGGACCGGATCCCGGGGCCGGGCGGCACCGCGCGTGGCAGCTATCGGCAACATCCCGGCGGCAAGGGGCTCACGCGCGCTGTGGCGGCGGCCCGGCTCGGGTTGCGGGTGCGGTTGATCTCGGCGGTCGGCGACGACGAGGCCGGGGGCCGCATCCTGGAATACCTGCGCAGCGAACGTGTCGAGACCGAACTGGTCAAAGTGGTGCCTTACGCCCCCACTCCGGTGACCGCGGTGATCGTGGCGGGCACCGGCGCGGCGAGCACGATCGGCTGCAAAGACGAGCGAATCCGGTTGAGCGCCCAGGATCTACGCAGCGAGGCCATCTGCTCGGCGATCGCCTCTTCGGATGCGGTGCTGCTGACCTTCGAACAACCCACCGGCGTCATCGAGCAGGTCATGGCGCAGTTGCGCGCACTGCCCGACCGGCCGCTGGTGGTGGTGCACCCCGCGCCGCGGCTGGATCGGCCCCAATACCTGTATCAGCATCTGGGTGTGGTGGATTACCTCCTCGGCGGCGACAGCGACCTGCGGGCGCTGGCGATGTCGCCCGACGGCGCGGCGCCGGACACCGAACAGACCGCCACCCGGCTGCGCGCGCTCGGGGTCGGCGCGGTCTGCGCGATCCGGGATTTCCGGTGCGCGGTGTGGTCGGAGCAGGTCAGCGACCGCTTCCAGCCCTTTCCGACAGCGTTGCAGGACTCGGTCGGCGCTCACGCTGCCTTCTCCGCGGCCCTGGTATATCGTCTCGTTTCGACGCGCCGCCCCGCCGCACGCAACGACTACGTCTGGGCGACCGCCGCGATGGTGGCGACGCAATCGATCGGGGACGTCCCCGGGTCGATGCCACTGGTGAGTGAGGTCGAGCGAATCTTCAAACTCGCTACGGAGGAGCATTGACCAACGTTGTGGATCCTGCCGACACCGAACATCGGTTCCGTCGCAACGGGCAAGATCTGCGAGTTCGGGTGGTGGAGGTGAACGGGGACGGGGAGCGGGGGCACCTGCTGCTGTTCGGCGCGGTCGCCGACGGCTGCCTGGTGCGGGTGCACTCCCGCTGCCTGTATGGGGAGGCGCTGCGTTCACAGGACTGCGACTGTGGGCCGGAGCTGGACAAGGCGCTGGATCTCATCCAGGCCGCGGGCAGCGGTGTGCTGGTCTACCTGGAGCAGGAGGGCCGCGGGGCGGGACTGATCGCCAAGGCGCTGGGTTATCGGGAAAGTGAGCGCTCCGGCGCGGACACCTTCGCCAGCTACGAGGCACTCGGCTACCCGGCCGATGCCCGCACGTATGTCACCACCGCTCGTGCGCTGGCCGATCTGGGATTGCGTTCGGTGCAGTTGTTGACCAACAATCCCGCCAAGGTGGAGGCGCTGCGGCAGGAGGGGTTGCGGGTCACCGCGGTGCCGTTGCGCACGCGCGCGCTCAGCGAGCGGGCTCGCGACTATCTGGAAGCCAAGCGCACCCGGCGCAAGCACTGGATACCGACCGATGCCGCGCCGTGGGCACTCGACGAGCCGGGCGGCATGTCGCCGACGGCCGACGAGCCGCTTGCCGCCGACCCGGTTGTCATCACACCTGGTGAGAACTTCCGTCCGAGGCCAGGGCCCGGCCCCGCGCCGGATCTGATCGGTGCCTGAAGGATTGTTGAAGTTTGCCCCACCCCGCTTCCCTCCTGTGGCTACCATGAGTGAGCCGCGCCACATGTGGCGCGCCGACTCGTGAGGGACTGACAGTGCATTCGCCGCACCGCCTCAGGATTCGAGTCCGGATCGGACGCCGGTGGATACCGGCGTCCGGTTCACGCCAGCGCTATCGGGAACAGGGATATGACGACAACAGAAATCGGATACGCGCACCAGTCGGGCAAAACGGTGTACACCGTCCCCGCCGCATTCCAGGAGACCGCCCGGCTGCGACCCGACCAGATCGCCTTGCGCAAGGCGGGTGGCACGCAGGAATACACCTGGCGCGAGTACGCCGAACGGGTGCGCTCGATCGCCGCGGGCCTGGCCGGACTCGGCGTCGGCCACGGTGACACCGTCGGCATCATGCTCACCAACCGTCCCGAGTTCAACCTCGTCGACACCGCCGCGTTGCACCTGGGCGCGACCCCGTTCTCCATCTACAACACCAGCTCCCCCGAGCAGATCACCCACCTGTTCACCAACGCGGGCAACAAAGTCGTCGTGACCGAGCAGGTCTTCCTCGACCGGATCACCGCGGCCGGGGTGCCGGTCGAGCACATCATCATGGTCGACGGCCCCGCCGAGGGCGCCGTCACCCTCGAACAGGTCGAGGCCGCGCCCGCCGCCGACTTCGATTTCGACGCCGCCTGGCAGGCCGTCGGCGCCGACGACCTGGTCACTCTGATCTACACCTCCGGCACCACCGGCCCGTCCAAGGGCGTGGAGATCACCCATCGCAACGTGCTCGCCCAGATCATCGCCTTGGTCAACGGCCCGCTACCGGTCGGCCTGGACGATCGTGCGGTGTCCTACCTCCCGGCCGCGCACGTCGCCGACCGGATCTCCGCCCACGCCATCAACCTGCTCACCGGCATCCAGATCACCACCGTGCCCGACCCGCGCGAGGTCGCCGCCGCCCTGCCCGACGCGCGACCGACCGTCTTCTTCGGCGTCCCACGGGTATGGCAGAAGATCAAGGCCGGAGTGGAGGGCAAACTCGCCGAAGAACCGAGCCCGGTCAAGAAGGCGCTGGCCAACTGGGCGATCAGCACCGGAATCGCGGCCGCGCGCGCCGACCTGGCCGGCACAGGTCGCGGTCCCCTGCTCGGCGCGCAGCACAAGATCGCCGAGACGCTGGTGCTGTCCAAGCTGCGCCACGCCCTCGGGCTCGATCAGCTGCACGTCGCCTCCTCCGGCGCCGCGCCCATCCCGCCGGAGACCCTGGAGTACTTCCTCGGCCTGGGCTTCACCGTCAGCGAGGTGTGGGGCATGTCGGAGACCACCGGCGTGGGCACCTTCACCGAGTTGGACAAGCCCCGCCCCGGCTCGGTCGGGCGCCCGGTGGACGGCATCGATCTGCGCCTGGACGCCGACGGCGAGGTGCTGGTGCGCGGCCCGATCGTCACCCGCGGCTACCGCAACATGCCCGACAAGACCGCCGAGGCCATCGACTCCGACGGCTGGCTGCACACCGGTGACATCGGCACGCTCGACGCCGACGGCTACCTGCGGATCGTGGACCGCAAGAAGGAACTGATCATCAACGAGGCGGGCAAGAACATCGCCCCCACCAACATCGAGAACTCGGTGAAGGCAGCCTCCTCGCTGGTCGGTCAAGTCGTCGCCATCGGCGACGCCAAGCCCTACATCGCCGCCCTGATCGTGCTCGACCCCGACGTCGCCGCCATCCGCGCCAAGGAACTCGACGCCACCGGCGAGGACATCGCCGCCCTGGCCACCCGCGGGCAGATCATCGACGAGGTGCTGGCGGCGGTCCAGGCGGGCAACGCCAAACTCTCCCGCGTCGAGCAGATCAAACGCTTCACCGTCCTCGGCGCCGTCTGGGAGCCCGGCGGCGACGAACTGACCCCGAAGATGTCGCTCAAGCGCGCCCCCATTGCGGCCAAATATCAGGCCGAGATCGACGCGCTGTACGCCAAGGAACCCTCCGACCGGGTGATCAGCGTCAAGTAAACTCGTAGGAACGCACTGTGGCCCTGGGCATTTCGTCCAGGGCCACAGTTTTTCACGCCGATCCCCGAGGCCCCGGATGCCGACCGCCGCGGCCGCCGGGAGAATGGAACGGTGCTGCTGTCTCGACTCGACCGGTTCAATCGGCGACATCCGTGGAGCCACAACGACCACTACGGTGCGTGGGTCGTACGCCAGGTGGCAGCGGCCGGGGCCCATCACGTCCTCGATGTCGGATGCGGCACAGGCAACCTCGCCGCCCGGCTGCGCGAGCGCGCCACCACCGTCACCGCGCTCGAACCCGACCCCGCGACCGCCCGCCTGGCGGCGCAACGTTTCGCCGATGACCCCGCGGTGACCGTCGTCGAAGCCGGCTTCGACGATCGCGACCACCAGCGACGGTGGGATGCCGTCACCCTCGTCGCCGTCCTGCACCACCTCCCCTTGCTGCCCACCCTGCGCGAACTGCGCGACTGTCTGGCCCCGGGCGGGCGGCTGGCGATCGTCGGCTGCTACCGCCACGCCGGACCCCTCGACATCCTCGCCGACCTCCCGGCCATAGCCGCCAACCCCGTCATGGGACTGATCAAGCACCCGGCTCGCGCCGAAACTCTTCCCCCGCACATGACGGCACCCACCGCCGAGCCGACCGAGACCCTCGCCGACATCCGCGCCGCCGCCGCGCGCGAACTGCCCGGCGCCCGGATCCGCCGTCGCATGTTCTGGCGGTACACCCTGGTCTACGACGCCCCCTCCTGACCGGGTGAACCCTCACGGCTCCAGATACAAACGCTCACAAGGCAATCGCGGACAACCCTCGATGTCGTCCATCGACACCTCGACCGCGTCGTGCCAGTGCCGGGCACGCCACTCCTGGACGAACAAGCACGCCGCGGTGACGCAGGCGACGTAATCCATCCGAGCGCCGTGCCAGAACACCGACAAATGGACATCCGGCTCGGACGGGAGCGGAGAACCACGGCGCTCGGCACCGTTCACCGCCGCCGCTCCTTCGCGTTCTGGTGCGTATCGGTCTGCCGGAGCCCGAGGGGGCCGACCCCGTAGTGCGCCGAGACCTTCCATGCCCTGCAATACCTTTCAGGCATACGTGAAGCCTCGCTTCCGTCGTGCAACCCGCTCCGCCACGCATCCACGGATAGCGGCCACCACGACGCTTCCGGAGGGACGAAATGCGCTGTCGGGGCGAGCGACCCAGGCGCGGAACGTGGTCCCCCGATCGGCCGGGCCCGGCAGCGCCACGGTTCCGCCGGCGCGCACCAACGAGACGTCGAGCCGGAACATCTCGGCGAACAGCATGATGTCGTCCGGCAGGTCGGGCTGCGTCAGATACGTCCACCGCTTCGACCGGGGATGCGACATGATCGGCCCGATCCGATGGTGGTGCCGCTGCATCCAGACCTTCACATCCTGGCCCAGCGTGGCGGGCATGATCACCGCCCACGCCACCCCCATACGTAGCACGATGCGCCCCACCTGAGGTGGATCCACCTCCGCGGGCAGGTCGCACACCTGCCGGTAGTAGGCACACCGGGACAGTGGTGTATCCCCGAAAGGTATCCAGCCCATCATCAAACCCCCTGCTCAGATCGATCGACGGTGGAGATGCGCCCGGTCCCGCGGACTGCGGAAACAGCCCCGGCAACGAAGGCGAGCCTGCCGCGTGATTTGCGCGGAACTCCCTGACCGGACGCGTATTCAGCACACACCCCGCAGTCACGGCGAGTAAGGTCGCGGCGGGTGTTGAAAGGTGGTGGATCGACCTCTCCGGGTGACGAAATGGCAGGCGTGATGGACAGTGCGAACATGCATCTCTCCGAGTGGCTGGCCCGTTCAGGTTGGAGTCGCGGTGAATTGGCGCGTCGGGTGCGCACACTGGCGCTCGAATGGGGCGAACCTCAGATCAGGCCGGACGCCTCCAGCGTGCGCCGCTGGGTGGATGAGGGAGAACGCCCACGGCCGCCGGTCCCGGCGATCCTCGCCGACCTGTTCTCGGCACGATTCGGTTATCGCGTGACGACCTACGACCTCGGTCTGGGCGAAATACCGGCCGTTGACCGCGCCCTCCTCTACAGCCCATCGTGGACACAGACACTGAACGCAGTCGCAGACCTCGGGAGGGCCGACGTGGATCGCAGGAAATTTCTGTCCGCGGCTCCGTTCGCGGCGGTCGCGGCAATCGGGCCGTCGCGCGACTGGTTGCTGAACACTCTCGACCAACTGCCGGATCAGCGGCAGCGGGTGCGACTCGAGGACGTCGCCGCCGTGCGGAACATGTTCAGCACATTCCAGGAGATGGATGTCTTGCAGGGCGGCGGCTCAGGCCGGCTGGTTCTGGCGGCGTACATGAACGAGCACGTGTACCCGCTGCTGCGGCGGACGCACAGCGAGGACGTCCGCCTGGCGCTCTGCCGTGCGGCTGCCGAACAGACCTACCTGCTCGGCTGGATGGCGTTCGACAACGGCGAACACGGCACGGCGCAGCGGTATCTGATCCAGGCGCTTCGCCTGGCCGAGGAGTCGCGCGATCCCGCCCTCGGCGCGCACGTGCTCGCCGGGCTGGCCGACCAGGCAACCTTGCTCGGGCATCCGCACGAAGGCAGGCGACTCGCCCAAGCGGGTCGCCAAGGTTTGTCGAAGGTGGATGCGCCCGCCTGCCTGGCGGACCTGTGGACCTTGGAAGCTCGCTCTCTGGCTGTCATCGGCGACAAGGCCGCTACCGCGCACGCGATCAACGCCGCGGAGAACGCGTTCGCCCGTGTCGAACCCGACCGTGAGCCCGAGTGGGCGCGCTTCATCGATCAGGCATACATCTTCGGCGAGTGGGCGAACGCATTCCGTGACCTCGGGCAACCGGAACAAGCCGCGTCGCACGCTCGCCACTCGATCTCCCACGCCCGCACACAGAATCGCGCGCGACGCGGTGCGCTCTCCCACGCCGCGCTCGCGGTGACCCACATACAGAAGCGTGACCTCGAAGCTGCACACGCAGCGGGTGTGCGGACACTCGACCTCGCGCGCAAGGTCAAGTCCTCCCGCTCCGTCGAGGCGGTGCGCGACATACAGCAGCGCATGGTGGCCTTCGGTCCGCACCCTTTGGTGGCGGACTTCAACGAACGGACTCGCACATTGCTCGTGGCGTGAGCCGGACTACGCCAACTGCTCTACGGCGAAGCCGACCAGGAGCACGCAGAATCCGCCGATCTCGCCGATGATCAGAGCGGCGAGGACGAAACGCATCGACGGCGGAGGGTTGCGCATCTGGTTGTCGGTCTCGCGCTGCAATCCCAGACGGATGTAGTTCGCGATCGTCACCACGAACAGTGCGATGATCGCCCCGGCCGCGGTGGCGTTCACCGCCGTCGGCCAGCCGGACAATTCGACGAACCAGGCGATCAAACCGGTGGCGAACGAGTACAGCAGTGCGGCACGGTGTGCGATGTCGACGTACGGGTGTGCCAGACCGTCCGGCGAGGTGGTCATCGCCTGCCATTTCCACACACCGAGAACCAGCGCCCACAGGAAGATGAGCCCGGCGAGGAAGAGCACCCAGGCGGTTTCCGTGCGAATGATCAAGTTCGTACCCTCATCAGTCCATCGCGCGCCCACTTGGGCGGCTGTCCAGCGGCAGCGTAGCGCTTGCGGGCAGTCGCGACGCGACGAGAACGAACCCACTCCTGGGAATACCGACTGGTCGGGTTAGGGCGGCTCGCGGGTCTCGCCGAGGTGGAGTTCGTGTCGCCGCGCGGCTGGAGGCTCGCAGATCGAAACCCACGGCGCGAGAAGCCGCCGTGGGTTTCGTCGTTCGCTGCGCCGGACGATCAGAAGCAGACAGGACGCCAGAGCGTGCCGCGGAACCAGTGGTTCAGATCCGCCGAACCGCTGGAAAACCCACGATGTGCATGCGAAAGCGCTGTGGCCCCGAGCATTTCGCTCAGGGCCACAATCACGTGACGGCTCTAGTTCTGCTCGTAGGTGGCGATCAAGGTCGCGCGGGCGAGGGTGTGGGAGAACAGGTTGAAGCCGAGGTAGGCGGGCGTGGCGTTCTCGTCGATGCCGAGACTTTCGACGTCGACGGCGTGCACGACGATGAAGTAGCGGTGCGGGCCGTGACCGGGCGGCGGGGCGGCACCGACGAAGCCGTGGAAGCCGCCGTCGTTGCGCAGGGTGATCGCGCCGGTCGGCAAAGCGCCGCCCTCCTCGCCGCTGCCCGCGCCCGCAGGCAGCGAGGTCACGCTCACGGGGATGTCGGCGACGGCCCAGTGCCAGAAGCCGGAGGCGGTGGGGGCGTCGGGGTCGTACACGGTGACCGCGAAACTCTTGGTCTCCGCCGGGAAGTCCGACCAGGACAGCTGCGGGGAGATGTCCTTGCCTCCCGCGCCGAAGATGCCGCTGACCTGTTCGTTGCCGAAGGTTTGACCGTCGGTGACATCGGTGGAGGTGAGGGTGAACGACGGCACCTTCGGAAGCGCGTCGTAGGGGTCGTAGGTCATGAAAACCTCTCTCTTGCGGATCGGATCAGCTGTGCAGTAGGAAGTGTTCCAGCACGCGGGTGCCGAATTCGAGGGCCTGCACCGGCACCCGCTCGTCGACGCCGTGGAACAGGGCGGTGAAGTCCAGTTCCGGCGGCAGCTGCAGCGGGGCGAAACCGAAGCAACGAATACCCAAGCGGGCGAACGCTTTCGCGTCCGTTCCGCCGGAGAGCATGTACGGCACCGTGCGGCCGCGCGGATCATGGGCGAGCACGGCGTTGTTCATCGCCTCGACCAGATCGCCGTCGAAGGTCGTCTCGTAGGAGTCGAGCTTGGTGATCCACTCGCGTTCGACATCGGGGCCGATCAGCTCGTCCACCTCCCGTTCGAACGCCGCCTGCCGCCCGGGAACCACGCGGCAGTCCACCACCGCCTCGGCGGTCTGCGGGATCACGTTGGCCTTGTACCCGGCTTGCAGCATGGTGGGATTGGCGGTGTCGCGCAGGGTGGCTCCGATGATGCGGGAAATGGTGCCCAGCTTGGCCAGCTGACCCTCGATGTCGGGGCTGGACGGATCGAATTCCAGACCTGTCTCCTCGGCGACGGCGGCGAGGAAGGCGGCCACCGAATCCGACAGCACCAACGGGAAGGTGTGTTTGCCCAGCCGGGACACGGCGTCGGCGAGGATGGTGACGGCGTTGTCCTCGTGCAGGAACGAGCCGTGGCCGGCGCGGGCCTTGGCGCGCAACCGCATCCAGCCCAGACCCTTCTCGGCCGTCTCGACCAGATACAGCCTGCGTTCGGTGCCGTCGGGGCGCGGCACGGTCAGCGAGAATCCGCCGACCTCCCCCACCGCCTCGGTGACGCCGTCGAACAGATCGGGGCGGTTGTCCACCAGCCACTGCGAGCCCCACTTGCCGCCGTTCTCCTCATCGGCCAGGAACGCGAAGACCAGATCGCGCGGCGGCACCGTCCCCTCGAGTTTGAACTGGCGGGCCACCGCCAGCGCCATCCCGACCATGTCCTTCATGTCGATCGCGCCGCGACCCCACACGTAGCCGTCGCGCACCGCGCCGGAGAACGGATGCACGCTCCAGTCCGCGGCCTCGGCGGGCACCACGTCCAGGTGCCCGTGGATCATCAGGGCGCCACGACTGCGATCGGCGCCTTCCAGCCGCGCGAAGACATTGCCGCGACCTTCCGCGCCGGATTCGACGTATTCGGTGACATAGCCCGCCTGGTGCAGCTGGTCTGCCACCCACTGCGCACATTCGCGCTCCCCTTTGGTGGTGGCCAGATCACCGGTATTGGAGGTGTCGAAGCGGATCAGCGTACTGACCAGCTCCACCACTTCCGACACCGCGCGCGAGCTTCTGTTCGGGTCGATTCCTTCGCCAGTTGCGGACACGCCCCCTTTCCTACCACCCGCGCGGCGGTGCGAACGCGCGGCCGGGGTGTCGCGGCGGGGCGCCGCGGCCCGCACAGTGGGCGATCACGCCGGACAGGGTTGTCATCAGGATGAGCGCAACCGGCCGGTTCAGCCCGCGCCGGGGCGCTCGACCTCGTCGGGGAACACCACCCGCACGAATGCCCAGAACCGGAACACCATGCCCAGCGCGGTGCCGATCAGCTGCGCGGCCACGAAGTCGGCCACGTTCTGGGTGAAACGGGAGACCTCGGGCACCTCGAGATGCAGCACATACCGCGACACCCACAGCGGTGCGGTGTTGATCGCGACGGCCAGGAAACTGACCAGGTAGAACAGCGCCGCCTCGTGGTGGCCGCGCCGCCCGCCGCGCCCGTCGAAGGACCACTGCTTGTTGAGCACATACGACAAGGTGATCGCCGCCAGCACCGCGACCACTTTCGCGGTGACCGGATACGCCTCGAGCGCGGTGCTCTTCAAGGTCAGGAACACCGCGGTGTCCAGCGTGAACGCGGCGGCACCGACGGAGGCGAAACGGAGGAGTTCTCGACGCCGTGCCTCGCCCCCCAGCGCGGACGTCACCCGAGCGAAAACGGGGCGTTCGGAAAACAGCACAGGTAAAGTCTCCGGCACATGTCCCGACCCCACAACAAGATCGGCAGATTCACCGCACCGCTTGTTCCACGGGTGCACGGTCGGTGGATCGCGGGCAGGCGAGAAGCGTGAAGAAAGCCAAGCGGCGCACCCGTCCTCAGCAGACAGCGATCGACATCGCCGAGCCGATCGCCGTGATCGGCATGAGCTGTCGCTTCGCCGGAGGCGCCGATTCCCCGGAAGCGTTGTGGCGGTTGCTGATCGAGGAGACCGACGCGATCGCCGACGAACCGCCGCCCGGTCGCTGGTCCGGTGACCATCGCGGCGCCGACCGTGCCGCCGCGGGCAAGACGGTGTCGGTCGCGGGTGGGTATCTGGCGGATGTCGCCGGTTTCGACGCCGAATTCTTCGGCATCACCCCACGCGAAGCGGCCGATATGGATCCGCAGCAACGCTTGGCGCTGGAATTGGCCTGGGAGGCATTCGAGGACGCGGGAATCCGCCCCGACCGGGTTCCGCGGACGGGCGTGTATTTCGCCAACAAGTTCAACGACTATCGCGCCGTGAAACTCGCCCGTGGCGCCACCGCCATCACACCGTTCACCAGTACCGGAGATGTCGAAGGCGTTATCGCCAACCGGGTGTCGTACTTCCTGGGTTTCGACGGCCCCAGCATGACGGTGAACGCCTCCTGCGCGGGATCGCTGGTCGCGGTGCACCTGGCTTGTCAGGCGCTGCGGGCGGGTGAGAGCGCGGTGGCCGTCGCCGGTGGGGTGCAACTGAATCTGATCCCGGAGACCACGATCGGATTGTCCGCGCTGGGGGTGTTGTCCGCGCGCGGCCGATCCCGCACCTTCGACGCCACCGCCGACGGCTACGTGCGCGGCGAAGGCGGCGCGGTCGTCGTGCTCAAGCCGCTGCGACAGGCCCTGCGCGACGGTGACCGCGTCTACTGCACCCTGCTGGGCAGCGCCACCAACAACAACGGCAGACATCGCTCCATGCCCGCCAGCAGCGCCGACGGGCAGCGGCAACTGCTGCGGCGGGCGTGCGCGCGAGCGGGTGTCGACCCCTCGACGATCGACTACGTGGAGGCGCACGGCACCGGCACCGCGGTCGGCGACCGCGCCGAACTGTCGGCGCTGGCCGAGGTCTACGGCACCGGCAGAGCGCCCGGCGCACCGCTGAGGGTCGGCTCGATCAAGACCAATATCGGGCACACCGAAGCGGCCGCGGGCATGGCGGGACTGGTGAAAGCCGCGCTCGCCCTGACCCATCGCCGCATCCCACGCAGCCTCCATTTCCAACGACTGCCAGAGGAATTGGATTCTCAGACGGCCGGCGTGCGCATCGCCGACATCGCGCTGCCGTGGCCGCAGCACGACCGGCCGGCGCGCGCCGCGGTGAGTGCGTTCGGGTTCGGCGGCTCCAACGCTCACGTCATCGTCGAAGCCGCGCCCCCGCCCGAGCCGGTAACCGAGGCCGGCGTCTCGCAGCGGCTGGTCGTGCTGTCCGCCCGCACCGAGACCGCGCTGCGCGCGCACGCACATCGGCTGCGTGAGCATCTCCTCCACAATCCGGGGATCGGTCTGGGCGATCTCGCCCATACCCTCGCCACGAGAACACCCTTCCGGCAACGGCTTTCGGTGGTGGCCGACGATGTGGGCGCGGTTGTCGACTTCCTCGGCGCCTACCTCGACGGGACCACGCCGAAAGACGACACCGAGCACGAGGCGCTGAGTCTGGTGCTGTCCGCGGCCCTGCGTCCCGGCACGGTGGCCCACCGCGACCTGCTCGAGGCGGCGGGCGTGCTGTTCGAGCGTGGTGTCGAGCCCGACTGGGCGGCGGTGAACCCGCCGGGCCGACCGGTATCCCTGCCCACCTATCCATTCCAGCGCCGGCGGCATTGGGCGCAGCCCCAAGCCCCGGTCCAGGAACCCGGTGTAGCCGCGATCGGATCGCCTTCGTTCGACTTGCCGCCAGGTGACCACGCCGCTCCTGCTGATGTTCGAGGTTCCGGGGTCGGGACCGCGCTGGTTGTGTCGCCGGTGACGACCCAGGGAGCGGTCGATCCGGCCGCTACGGTCCAGGACCGGGCACCAGCCCACGCGTCTCCCGCGTTCAGCGAGCCGCGAAGCAACTCCGCGCACGACCTCGCCGCCCTTATTACCGCCGAACTCGCCCACGTCGTTGGTATCGCACCCGAACGGGTGCCCGCACGGCAGAACTTCGACCAGCTCGGGATCGGCTCGGTGCACGCCGTGGAACTGTCGGCGCGCCTCAGCGCCCGCCTGGGCATCGACGTCCCCGCCGCCATCATCTGGGGCTGCCCCACCGTCGAGCTGCTGGCCACCGAACTGAACATCCGCCTCGCGCCCCTACACCCGGCCGCGGATCCGGCACCCCGAACCGCCACTGCGTCGGTAATGGCACCGGAATCACCGTCGGACGAGGAAGTTCTCTCGACAGCCGAACTGCTGGTGTTGAGCCGGGAATTGCTCGGCTGAGCCGCAGTCGCTCTACGGCGCCGGTGGCGAACGATCCGCCGCCCATGGATTCGGCAGCCACGAAAGACACGGCTGAGCGCGGTCGCAGGACGGGACCCCAGAGCAGCGTTCGATATCCGGGATCGGCTCGTAACGCGATGCGCGAGCGCCGCCCGGTCTGCGGTCCGGAAGCGGATATGCTGCCCACGGTTCGGGTGGGCTGGGATCCAAAGGGGGTCAAAGATGTTGAGGCAGCACGAGTCGTTCGCCGACTACGTGATCGAGGGCGTACTCGGGCAAGGCGGTATGGGCACCGTCTATCTGGCCCGCCACCCGCGGCTGCCGCGACTGGTGGCACTCAAACTGCTCAATCGCGCGGTGTCGGAGGACGAAGAACTGCGCAGACGGTTCGAACTGGAGGCCAATGTCGTCGCTCGCCTGGAACATCCGGGAATCGTCGGCGTCTACGATCGCGGCAGCCAGGACGGGCACCTGTGGATCTCCATGCAGTACGTCCGCGGCACCGACGCCGCCCGGCTCGACCCGCAGACCACCCGTCCGGACCATGTCCTGCACATCGTCGGTGATACGGCCAAGGCTCTCGACTACGCCCACGGCCGAGGGGTGCTGCATCGTGACATCAAGCCCGCCAACATCCTGATCGCCGAGGCGGAGGCCGGTCGCGAAACCCGTGCTCTGCTCACGGATTTCGGCATCGCGCGGCTGCTCGACGCCGATACCAAGCTCACCGCAACCGGGACGTTCACCGCCACACTCGCCTATGCCTCACCCGAGCAACTGTCCGGTGAGCCGGTCGATCACCGCGCCGATCAATATTCCCTCGGCTGCACCCTCTACACGATGCTGGCCGGGCAACCGCCCTTCCCCTCGACCAATCCCGGTCAGATCGTCGCTGGACACATCGCCAAGCCGGTACCGAGGCTCAGCGACACCCGTCCGGAGCTGCCACGGCAGCTCGACAATGTGATCGCACGCGCGCTGGCCAAACACCGCGACGAACGATTCGCCAGCTGTGGCGAGTTCGCGGCAGCCGCGGCGGCGGCCCTGCGCGGCGATGCTGCCCACGTGCCGCCCGCGCCGACCTTCGTCAACCAGCGCTCCACCCACTCGGCGACGGCGATCGACTCTTGGCCGCGGTCGGCTCCGACCTTGCTGAACCAGCCTTCGGAGCCCAGGTGGCGCGCCGAGCCGCTGCCCCCGATGCCACCGCTCACACCCGTCTACGATCCGGCTCGGCCGTCCGGCGTCGTCCCCAGAATCGGCGCCGTCGTCGCGTTCGCCTTCGGTCTGGTCTTCTGTCTGATCCTCGCCAGCGGAGCGATGGAGCTGACGACCCCGCACATCGAATATGGTCGCCGCCAGACGCTGCGTGAGGTCGCCCTCGACCTTCTCGTCCCCATGGCGATCTCCACCACGATGGCCTTGTTGCTGATCTGCGGCTCGATCGCACTGTTTCGGCGCAAACGATCCGGCCGCATCGCCGTGGCAGTCGGCACCGGGATCATCACGCTGGTCTGCCTGGTCGGATTAGGGGCGAGCCTGAGCGGAGACAGCCGCGGCAGCGACTTCGTCTTCATCGGCACCGTCCTGTTTTTCTCTTGCACAGGACTGCTGTGTGCGGTGGCCCCCGCGACCGGCCGTTGGATCGCCGACAGACGTGCCGGGAACCGGCCGTGAACGCGAACACCCGCGGATTCCGATAGCCGCATCGCGGAACGGATTCGGCGTAGTCGCGGTGCGGCCGATTACGCGTCCGCCACCGAGATGTCGTGTTCGCCCACCTTGCGAACTCGGGTGGTCGCCGCGGTGACGCGCTCGCCCCTGTGGTTTTCGGCGCGCAGGGGGGCGACGGGGCTGCCGTCACGGTCGACGAGCGTGGAGTGGGGTTCGCCGTCGGTGAAGGTGTGGCGTTCTCCCCATTGGCGCAACGCCACGACGAGCGTGAAGAGGTCTTGCCCGGCTCCGGTGAGTGTGTAGCTGTGCCGCTTGCCGCCCGGGGCGGTGCTCGTGGTGAGGATGCCGTGGTCGACCAGCCTGCGCAGGCGATCGGTGAGGATGTTGCGGGCGATCCCGAGCCGCTGCTGGAAGTCGGTGAAGCTCGCCGCGCCGTCCATGGCGTCGCGCACGATCAGCAAGCTCCACCGGTCGCCCACGAGGTCGACGGTTCGCGCGACCGGGCAGGTGGGATCGGTCCACTCGCGGCCGGTACCGAGCGTCGTGGTCATGAGCCTCCTCCAGTCAGTTGCAATTCGAAACCATTATTACCTATCCTCGAATGGTTGCATTTTGCTACTGATATGGGAGACGTGGTGGCGACAGGAGTCACAAGGCCGCAGCGATTCGTCCTGGCACTGGTGTGCGCAGTGGCCGTATCGACGATCTATGCGATACAGCCGGTTCTGGAAGCAGCGGGCGCCGGCCTGGGAGTGGCACCCGAGTCGCTGGGCGGGCTGGTCGCCGCCGGGCAGGTCGGCTACTTCGCCGGTCTGATCCTGCTGGTCCCGCTCGGCGACGTGGTGAATCGGCGGCGGCTCATCACCGTGCATCTGGTCCTCACCGCCGCGGGAGCCGCGGTCGCGGCCGCCGCCCCGAACGGTGCCGTCGCGGTCGCGGGGCTGGCGATGGCGGGACTGTTCGCGGTCGTGGTTCAGGTGACTGTCGCCTACGTCGCCGCCGTCTCCGCGCCGGGCGAGCGGGGCCGCAATATCGGCGCGATCACCTCCGGAGTGGTGATCGGCATCCTCGGCGTCCGCGTCCTGGCCGGGATCTTGGGCGACACGGTCGGCTGGCGTGCGGTATACGCGCTGCTCGCCGTACTGTGCCTTGCTCTGGCTCTCACCGTCCGCGCGGCACTCGACCCGGACCGCGGAACTCCCGGCGCGCGGTACACGCAGGTGCTGGCATCGATGGGGCGGCTCGCGCGCACCGATCGCCTGTTTGTGAGCCGAGGCCTGATCGCGTTCTTCCTCTTCGCGTCCTTCGGAACCCTCTGGAGCGGGCTGGCCCTGCCCCTCGGCGCCGACCCGTGGAACTTCGGCACCACGCAGATCGGCCTGTTCGCAGTGGCGGGCCTGGCCGGAGCTCTCGGCGCCGCCCGCGCGGGACGATGGGCCGACTCCGGGCACGCACAGGCGATCACCGGATCCGCACTGGTGGTACTCACCGCCTCCTGGTCGCTCATCGCCCGGACCGAAACAACCCTGTGGCCGCTCGCCATCGGCATCGTTCTCCTCGACTTCGCCGTCCAAGCAGTACATGTCGGTAGCCAGCATTTGCTGACCACGGCGCATCCGCACCGCGCCAGCAGCGTCATAGGCGCCTATATGGCCTTCTACTCGCTCGGATCCGCCCTCGGTGCACTCACGACCACCTGGGCATACAGCACCCGAGGATGGCAGGCCTCCTGCTGGGCCGGCGCGGCCTACTCCCTTGCCGCACTGGTTGTGTGGGGACTGGCCCAGGTCACCGGCATCACCCGGCCCGGGGCCGCGGGTGCGCCCGGTCCTCGACCGAAGTGCCCGGACGCGGCAGCCCTGCCATGCTGAGCGGCGACCACGCGCGGATCACCCGCCTCCTGAACACTCCAGCGGGCACACGACATTCCCGACCGGTGAGATTTCGGATCTGCTCGCCGGAGCGGCCGAACAGCCCCGGTCAGGTCGTAACGGGCTCGGTGACGCGGCGGACCGGACGGATGCGGATGCCGGATTCCGGGCGCAAATTCACCGAGGCCAGCGGCACCACCGGGTGGGTGTGGTCGAGTTCGAGCCGGAAACGCTGCACCGTCATGGCCAGGATCAGCACCATCTCCGTCATCGACATGTCTTTGCCGAGGCAGATGCGCGGGCCACCGGAGAACGGGAAGAACGCGAACTTGTGCCGCTCGGCCACCGCCGCGTCGGCGAAACGTTCCGGACGGAACTCCTCCGGGTCGTCCCACAGCCGCTTGTCGCGGTGGACGTAGTACATGCACAACGTGACTCGCGCGCCCGCGGGCACATGGTAACCGCCGATCTCGTCATCGGCGATGGGGGTGCGCTCGACGATCCAGGCGGGCGGATACAGCCGCATCGTCTCTTCGATCACCATGCGGCAGTAGTTCAGCTGCCCCAGATCCGCGAAGGACGGGCTGCGGTCGCCGAGCACGGCGCGCACCTCCCCGGCCAGCTTCTCCTGGCTCTCCGGATGGGTGGCCAGCAGGTAGCACGCCCACGACAGCGCGTTGGCCGGGGACTCGTGGCCGGCCACGAGCAGGGTCTTGATCTCGTTGAGCAGATCCTCCTCGCGCATGCCCTGACCGCCTTCGTCGCGGGCGCGCACCAGCGCGGTGAGCACGTCGGTGGTGTCACCGCCGCGACGGCGTTCGGCGATGAGATGGCGTACCACGTCGTCGAGTTCACCGACCTTGCGCGCGACCCGGCGAGCCTCCGGTGTCGGGAAGGATTGCGGCAGCTTCACCGGCGCGTTCACCCGCTTCATGATGAGCGCGAACGCCGCGCGCATCGCGTCGGTCACCTGGCTGGTGTCGGTGGACAGGTCCAAGCCGAACAGGATCCGGCCGGTCACCGCGAGCAGTAGCTTGACGTAGTCGTCGTAGATGTCGCGGAACTGCCCGGCCGCGGCGTCCCAGCCGTCGAGCATCGCCGCGGCGCTGTCGGTGATGTCGTCGGCGAAACCCTTGACGTGCGAATGGGAGAACGCCGGGGAGATCAGCTTGCGCTGGGTGCGCCAGTACTCCAGGTTGTTGGTGGTCAGCTGCCCCTCGCCGAGCAGGATGCTGAACTCGTCGTAGATCGGGCTCTTGCGGTAGTTGGTGTAGTTGTCCTTGAGCACGTACTCGGTCATCGCCGGGTCCGCGACGAGGTAGACCAGCATCGGGCCTGCCTTGACCCGCACGACGTCGCCGTAGCCCTCCAGCAGCGCGCCCACCGTCGTCAGCGGGTTCTTCGCCAGTTTCGGCAGCATGCGTCCGGTTTCCACCAGACCTGGCCCGGGTGCTTTCATCGAACGACCTTTCACTTCAAGAGCTTGGCGTGCTTGCGCAGCTGGTTCACGTAGTCCTGCTTCTCCACCACCAGCGGGTACTGGTCGGCGTGGTAGAGCCGCAACCCGGCGTACAGGTCGGGCTGGCGGCCCTCGGTGGCGCGATCGAAACGCTCGACCCGCCGCGGATCGCTCGCCTTGGCCCGCAGGTACCGCGCGACCAGCTCGGCTTGTTTCTCGTAGACATCCCAGTGCGAACCGATCGGCCGCACCATCCCCACGACGAACAGGTCGCGGGTGTGCGGCGGAAAGATGTTGAGATACAGGCCCGGTCGCAGGCTGTCACCGGCCCAGTTCAGATGGGTCCGGTCGACGACGGGATAGTTCGGCACGAACCCGGTGGCCAGCACCACCAGATCGACTTTCTCCTCGGTGCCGTCGGTGAAGGTCACCCGGTCGTCATCGATCGCGGTGACGTCCGGTTTGGGCGTGATGTCACCGTGGGTGTAGTGGTGATGCAGCTGGTCGCCCAGCATCGGGATGACGATGCCGTCGGTGAAATCCGGCACCGGGAGCCCGAACGTGCGGGAGCGGCCGCGCAGATACGAGAACAGCCGCTCGAAGGCCCGCTTACGCAGTGGCCGCCACATCTTGCCTTGCAGCATGCTGTCGGTCGGGCGGCCCAGCATGTACTTGGGCATGCAGTAGAACCCGCGCCTGCTGCTGTGCAGGGTCAGCGCGGCGTTGACCGCGCAGTCGGACAGGATGTCGGCCGCCGACTGTCCGGCCCCGATCACCAGCACTCGCTTGCCTAGCACCTGTTCGGGATGGCGGTACTCGCTGGAATGCAGCACGGGCACCGTGCCCGACCCGGGGATATCGATGCGCCGCGGGGTGCGGTCGTGCCCGGTGGCGACGACCACCCCGGCGCAGCGTCGCTCGGATCCGTCGGCCAGGGTGACCGTCCAGCCGTCTTCTGCTGGTTCGACGCGCTGCACCGAGGTGTTCAACCGGATGCGCGGCCACAGGTCGAAGGCGTCGGCGTAGGAGTGCAGATAGCGCAGCACGAGCTCGTGCCCCGGATAGTCCGGATAGTCCTCGGGCATCGGGAATCCCGAAAACGCCTGCACACCTTTGGACGCGATCACGTGCGTGTTGTGGCTGACCGGTGAGTCCGGACGCCGTGCGTCCCAGATCCCGCCGATCCCGTCGGACGCCTCGAGCACCTCGAAATCCAAACCGTGCGCGGCGAACTCACGCGCGGTCGCCAAACCCGCCGCGCCCGCGCCGATCACGCAATAGTCGCTCATGCACTGTCCCCTCTGCGCTGCCGCCTGCGGGCCTGACCGCTCATGCTGTGTCTACTTCCGGCATGAGCGGGGCCTGCGTGGTCACGCTGCGCTGCCGCCTCCGGGCCTGACCGCTCATGCTGTGTCTACTTCCGGCATGAGCGGGGCCTGCGTGGTCACGCTGCGCTGCCGCCTCCGGGCCTGACCGCTCATGCCGCGCCGACCCGTTCGGTTCGTGGAGTGTCTTCCTGCGGCGGCGCGGGTTCCGGATCGGTGCCCGCGCTCGCCCGCCAGGCCACCACGAAGCAGGCGACGTAGATGAGCGTCTGCGCCACCAGCGTGAAGTAGACGTTCTCGTTGTAGACCGCGACGATCAGCCAGGCCACCGTGAGCAAGGCGACGGTGCGTTTGCCACCGCGCATCAGCCCGGCGTACACCGCCAGCATCCATACCGCGCCCACCGCGATGTACACCCACGGACCGAACGGAGCGCGGAACGACGCCAGCGTCAGCACCGCCAGCCAGATGGCCAGCTGCTCGGCGCGCACCCGCGGCCCTTCCGCCCCGGCCGACAGCCGCCGGTGGATACGGACCGCGGTAGCCGCCACCAGCATCAGCAGCAACAACGTGTAGATGTTGGTGATCACGCGCGCGGGCCCGACGGGATCGCCGATGTCCCAGCCCATGATGTTCGCCTTGTACGGCAGCCCGAACGGTGAATAGTTGACCAGCTGGTTGGCTCGCTCCACCAGCACGAACTGGTGGAATTCCCCGCTGGCCAGCCGCTGCCAGGTGCCGTCGGACAGGAATTGCCGCCACGGTTCCCAGCCGAAGATCGCCAGCGTGGCCAGTGAATACAGCACGCCGAACACCGCGGTCCACACCGCCGGTCGCCAGCGCCGCTGGACCAGCAGATAGACCAGCAGGATCGCCGGGGACACCTTGGCGATGATCGCGAACGCCAGCGCCGCGCCGCCGAAGATATCGCGCCGCAGATGGAACAGCACCATGGCGCCCGCCCCGCCGACATACAGCGCCAGCACGTGGATGTTGCCGATCTGCAAAGTCGCCAGGGTCGGCAGGCTGAGCCACACCACCGGGGTCAGCGCCGCCAGCACCCCGCCCTGCCTGCCGCCGACCCAGCGGGCGATGGCGAACATCGCCACCAGCACGATCGCCACGTACAGCGAGTAATACAGCGCGCGCAGCGTGGCGAAGTCGTGGCTGAACAGCAGCAGCAACCGGGGCAGCAGCAGGAACGGCGGCGGGTAGAGGTAGGCGTCGCGATCCTGCGGCGTCACCGCGGGCAGGATCGAATCCGCCCGGGGTGATTCGTAGCGGTGGCGGTCGTAGAGGCTCGCCGGGTCGTGCTCGGCCATGAGCGCACCGCTGATGTAACCGGACAGGTGGGTCTTCTTCACCAGGAAGTCGTCGTCGGCCGACAGCGAGGCCTCGACATTGTCGGCGTCGAGGATGAACTGCGTCAACCGGGCCAGCACCGCGACCACGAGCAGGATGGCCACGCTCCACAGCACCCGCACCACGATCGGTTTGGCACGCACCACCTCCCGCCACTCGGCGGGCACCGTCGGCACGAACAACACGAACAGCGCCACCGCGCACACGACGCCGAGCACGGCGGTCACCGGTCCGGGGAGGCCGGTGAGCGAGAGCACGATCATCACGACGGGGACGAGAATGCCGACGACGAACACCGCGTACATCGCGGCGTAGTAGTCGAGCGAACCACGGAACCTGGTCCATGTCCTGGATATCATCTGCAACCTACGGCTTTCGGTTCCCGCGTCGCCCGGTCCCGGGCCGCGCGGATGGTCTATCTGGTCGCTGCTGTGGCGTGCCCGGTCAGCAACGGAACCACCTGGGACACCACGTCGCTCGCGGTGGGTGCGGCGCGCAGGTCGACGCCGATCTGTTCGGCGGCGGCGCGGAATCCGGGTTCGCGCAGCAGTGTGCGGATCGAAGTGGTGAGCGCGTCGATGTCGCCTTGGCTCGCCGGGGTCTCGGCGGCAAGCCCGGCCCCGCTGCGCACCAGGCCGCGGGCGTAGTCGAACTGGTCGAACATCTGCGGCAGCACCAGTTGCGGCAACCCGAACCAGCCCGCGGTGAGACCGGTGGTCGAGCCGCCGTGGTGCACCAGCAGATCGCAGCTCGGCAGGAACAGGTTCAGCGGAACCTCTTGCACGACCCGCACATGGCCGGGCAATTCGCCGACGGTGGCCCGGTCGGGTGCCGACAGCGCGACGACGACCTCGGCGTCGTCGATGTCGGCCAGCGCCGCGAGGACCGATTCCAGCGGCCGCGGACCGGTCAGGCCCAGCGTGCTGCCGCCCATGCACACCGCGATCCGCTTGCGGCCGTGCTCGTTGCGGTGCCACGGCGGCAGCGCGCCGGTGCCGTTGAACGGGACGTAGCCCAGCGGGGTGCCCGGCGCGGCGTCGGGCGCTTGCAGCCGCGGTGGGCAGATGTCGAGCACGGCGACCGGGTCGGCCAGCCGGGTGCCCGCTTCGGCGGCGAGCGCGGCGGTGCGTTCGGTGAAGGGGCCGCCGGTGGGGTCGATGCCCCAGCGGTGCACCAGCACCGGCAGATCCAGGTGCGCGCCCAGCGCCCGGCCGATGGTGGCCAGCGGGTCGGTGAGGATCACCTCCGCTTGCCAGTCGGTGGCCACCGCGGCGAACGCCTCGAGGTATCGGCGGGCATGGTTGTGCCAGTTCTGCGCGGCGACCTGCCACAGGCCCTGCCCGCTGGACAGGTCGCGGTCGGCGAACAGCGGAAGCGGGAACATGCCCGGATTCACCTGGGTGCGCAACTGGTCCATCGGCACGTTGAGCGCGGTCAACTCGACGGCGTTGAGCCCCGAGCGCAGCGCGGTGGCCGTCACGTCGTCGCGCGAGGCGACCAGCACTTCATGCCCGGCCAGCCGCAGCGCCCAGCAGAACGGCACCATCGCCAGCAGGTGGCCCGACGAGGGCACCGGCACGACAAGAAACTTCATCCGATCACTCCTTCGGCTTCATCCACTCCATCGGATTGGTGTGCCGAGGCACCCATGATGGAGCCGATTGCTCGGCGTTGCGGCGTTTTTCGACGACCACGATGTTGTGGTAGAAGTGCAGCGCCCCGATCCAGTCGTCGAAGGCGCCGGTCGCGCGGCCGGATTCCTTCTCGAATTCCTGGTGGTGCAAGGCGTCCACCAGGGTTTTCAGGTAACCGATGCTGGTGGCAGGGTCGTCGGTGGCGGTGCTGCTGCCGCCCCAGCCCGACCAGTAGGAGGTCTGGGTGTCCTCCACCACGTACAGCCCGCCGGGCCGCAGGTGCGCGAACAGCGCCCGGAACGAGGCGATCACGTCACCGCTGATGTGGCTGCCGTCGTCGATGATGATGTCGAACGGGCCCAGTGAGCTGCCGAGCTCGTCGAGGAACGCCGCGTCGCCCTGATCGCCGCGCAGCGGTTGCAGGCGCGGCTCGGCGATGCCGGACTTGTCGAAGTAGTCCAGCCCGAACACCAGCCCGCGGCGGAAGTACTGCTTCCACATCCGCAGCGACGCGCCGCCCACATCGGGTGCGGTGTAGCCGCCGATGCCCAGTTCCAGGATGCGCACGCGGCTGTCGCGCAGCGGCGCGAAATGCCGATCGTAGTGCTGGGTGTACCAGTGGCCGCCCCACTTGTCCGAACCGAAGTGCAGCGACAGGGCGTTGAGGTCGTAGTGCTGTGGGCGGCAGGCGGTGACGATCCGGTCGGCGGCGACCGCGGCGGCGTCGCGGGCCAGCCGCCACGGGTCGTCGGGTGCGAAACTGCCCGGCCCCGGCTCGTCCTTGATCGCGATGGCGCGGGTGCCGAGCGCCGCGTCGGGCGGGCCGTAGACCGCGCGCAGCAGCTCCACCAGATCTTGCCGCACCACCAGCCACGGATCCTCCAGGGAGCCGGGAGCTATCGCGGGCTCCTCGGCGCCCAAGGTGAGCAGATAGTCGAGCTGTTTGCCCTCGTGGGTCAGCTCGAACACCGCCGTGACCGGCTGCCCCGGCCGGGATCCGTAGTTCGCGCGCCAGGCGATCTCCTTCAGCACCGCGTCGGCGACCGCCTCGGTGCCGATCTCGCCGATCCGCGCGGAGGTCTCCTCGTAGACGCCGTCGGCGACGGAGATCAAGTGGGCGGCGAGGACATTCTCGTCGTTCAGTGGCACGTCATCCATCCGTTCCGCCGGTGCGTACCGGCCTCGATTGCTCCGCCGGGCGCACGCCCTCGGCGGCGAGCATGGCGCGCACCATGCCGTGGAAGTCCACCGAAGGGCGCCACCCGGTCCGCTCGCGCAGCCTCGTCGCGTCACCCACCAGCGGTCGCCCGCTGCGGGTGAGCACCGAGGAACGTTCGCGGACATGGTCGTTCCAGTCCAGTCCGGCCATGCCGAACGCCGCCGCGCAGAACTGCGCGACCGTGTGGTGTTCGCCGGTGGCGACGACGAACTCGTCCGGCTCGTCGAGGGCCATGATGCGCGTCATCGCCTCGACGTAGTCCGGCGCGTACCCCCAGTCGGCGCCGGCGTCCAACCTGCCCACCTCCACCGTGGTGGTCTCACCGCGCTGGATCCGGGCGACGGCGCGCACGATCTTGCGGGTGACGAAATTCTCGGCCCGCAACGGTGATTCGTGGTTGAACATGATGCCCGCGGCCGCGAAGACGCCGCGGGCGCGGTAGGCGCGGCAGGCCAGCAGGCCCGCCGCTTTGGTCACCCCGTAGATCGAGTCCGGTCGCAGCCCGCTGTTCTCGTCGCACACCGCGGCGCCGTCGGAGCCGAAGACATGCGAGGAGGCCGCGTAGAACAGCCGCGTGCCCGTCCGGTGACGGTCGATCGCCTCCGCGAAATGCTGCACCGGCAGCGTGTTCACCCGGTGCGAGGCGCGGGCCAGCTCACGCGGGTCGCCGTGGTCGTCCTGCGAGGAGTGCTGCACCGCTGAGAGCAGATACACCTGCGCGGGGCGCTCGGCGGCGATCAGCTCCTCGACCGCGGCGGCGTCGGTGATGTCGACCGGGCCGTCGCGGCCGATCCCCAGCACGCGCTCACCGCGCGCGGTGAGCAGGTCCGACAGCAGGGTGCCGTCCTGCCCGGCCGCGCCCGTGACGACGATGGTCATCTCACACCACGTCCAGCTCCGGCAGCGGGAACACCAGCCGCCCGCCCGCCGCGCGGAAGGCGCTTTCGCGCTCCAGCATCATCGTGCGGAAATGCCAGGGCAGTACGAAGAACTGGTCGGGGGCCAGCTCGCGGGCTCGTGCCTCCGACACGATCGGGATCGCGCTGCCCGGGGTGAACTTGCCGAATTTGTCGTCGTTGACCTCCGCGATGCACGTCAGGTCCTCCGGGCCGATCCCGCAGTGCTGCAGCACCACGTTGCCTTTGGTGGAGGCTCCGTAACCGAGCGTGCGCAGGCCCGCCTTGCGGGAGCGGTCGAAGAAGTCGCGGACCCGTTCGCGATGCCGCTCGACTCGTTCGGCGAAGTCCGCGTACGGCTGCGCGGTGTGCAACCCCAGCGTGGACTCCTCCTGGCGCATGCGATCCAGCGCGGCGGCATCGGCAGGCGAGGGCTCGCCCCGCTTGCCCAAGGTGAGCGCGAAGCTGCCGCCGTTGACGGCATTGCGTTCCACCTCGAGCACCACGAAGCCGCACCGCCGCGCCATCCATTCGATCTGGTCGAGGGTGTAGTACTCCAGGTGCTCGTGACAGATCGTGTCGTAGGAGGTGGTGGCCAGCATCGCGGGCAGATAACTCTGCTCCAGCACCCAGATGCCGTCGTCGGTGAGGCTGTCGTACACCGCGCGCATGAACTCCAGCGGCGCGGGGACGTCGTAGAACATGGCGATCGAGGTGATCACCTTGGCCCGTCGCCCCGCCAACGCCGATTCGACCAGCTCGCGGGTGAAGTACCCGGTCACCAGCCGCACGTGCGGCGGATAGAACCGGCGGAACTTCTCCCCCAGCGGGTCGATGCCCACGATCGTCGCCGACCCTTCGGGGTAGGCGCGCAGCAGCGTCGCGTCGTTGCTGCCGATGTCGATCACCACGTCCTCCGGCGACAACGGCACCCGCTGCCGGATCCGCGCCACCCGGTGGGCGAGGTGGTCGATCATCGATTTGTTCAGTCCGGAGCGGTATCCGTATCCGGGGGAATACATTTCGTCGAAGTCGGCGGTGTGGCGCAACTGCACCAGCCCGCATTCCTCGCTGCCGGTGGGCACGCAGCGCACCAACTCCAACGGGTAGCGCGGCACCTCGGTCGGGTCGGTGGCCGGGAACACCCCGGTCAGCGCCATCGTGCCGAGGTCGACCACCGTCTCGAGCCGGGTGTTCCCGCACACCCGGCAACCCTGCACCGCCACTGCTTGCGTCACACGTTCTCCATATCGTGGGCGACCATCAACTCGACCAGTTCGGTGAAACTCGTGCGGGGCGCCCACCCGAGCTTCTCGCGCGCCTTGCTCGGATCTCCGGTGAGATGATGCACCTCGGCGGGCCGGAAATAGGCCGGATCCACCTCGACCAGCACCCGCGAGGTGCGCCGGTCGATTCCCTTCTCCGCCAAACCTGTTCCTTCCCAGATCAATTCGACTCCCGTGGCGGAGAAGGCGGTCTCGCACAACTCGCGCACGCTGTGCGTCTCGCCCGTGGCGATCACGTAGTCGTCGGGTTCGGGCTGTTGCAGCATCAGCCACATCGCCTCGACGTACTCCTTGGCGTATCCCCAGTCCCGGCGGGCGTCCAGGTTGCCGATGAACAGCTTGTCCTGTTTGCCCTGCGCGATGCGCACCGCGCCGCGGGTCACCTTGCGGGTGACGAAAACCTCGCCACGCCGGGGTGATTCGTGATTGAACAAGGTGCCGTTGACCGTGTACATCCCGTAGGCCTCGCGATGGTTGACCGTGATCCAGTACGCGTACAGCTTCGCCACGGCATACGGCGAACGCGGATGGAACGGGGTGTCCTCGCTGAGGGCCACATCGTGCAGTCCGCCGTACAGCTCCGAGGACGAAGCCTGGTAGAACCGGGTGGCGATGCCGGTCTTGCGGATGGCGTCCAGGATGCGCAGCGTGCCGATCGCGTTGGTCTCGGCGGTGAACTCCGGGATCTGGAACGAGATGTGCACGTGCGACTGCGCGCCCAGGTTGTAGATCTCCGCCGGGCGCACGTCCTCCAGGATCCGGTTGAGGCTGCTGGAATCCATCAGGTCCCCGTAGTGCAGGAACAGCCGGCGTTGGGAATGCGTATCGGAATACAGGTGATCTATCCGGTCGGTATTGAAATTCGACGCACGCCGGATAATCCCGTGCACCTCATATCCTTGCTGCAACAGGAATTCTGTCAGATAAGACCCGTCCTGGCCGGTGATGCCGGTTATCAGCGCCTTTCTCATCAAACCTCCAACCCCGAGACTAACGGGTAGCCAAAAAGCGGGCAATACCTATCTTTCGGCCGCTGCCGGTATTAGAATTCGATTGCATGAGCGCGGCCTCCGAAAAAACTCTGGTAATGATTCCGACGTACAACGAGCGTCGCAACGTAGGCCCGTTGCTCGCTCAGATCCTGGATCAAGGCACCGATTTCGATGTCCTGTTCGTCGACGACAACTCCCCGGACGGGACCGGAGATCTGCTCGATGAGCTGGCCCGACAGCACGCGCCCCGCATCCACGTGCTGCACAGGCCCGGGCGCCGAGGCGTCGGCTCCGCACACCAGGCCGGAATTCGCTGGGCCTACGCGCGAGAATATCGGCACATCATCACGATGGATTCCGATTTCGCGCATCCGCCGTCGTATCTTCCGGCACTGCGCGCCGCTGCGGCCGGTTTCGACGTCGTGGTCGGATCGCGGTATCTGAAAGAGGACAGCCTCGCCGACTGGACTCCCTTCCGCAAGGTCCTCACCCGGGTCGGGCATTTCCTCACCGTGACACTGCTGCGGATGCCCTACGATGCCACCGGTGCGTTCCGATACTACCGGCTGGACTCCGTTCCGGTGGCGGCTTTCGATCGTGTCCGTTCGACCGGATACTCCTTCTTCTTCGAAAGTCTCTACATTCTCGCCGCCAATGGGTTCCGGATCGAGCAGGTGCCGATCCACGTCCTCAACCGCACCGCGGGCGCGTCCAAGATGCGCACCCGCGACGTCGCGACCAGCGTGCGTTTCCTGCTGGTGCTGTGCGCGGAGAAGTATCTGCGCCCCAGCAGGCATCGCCTCAGTTCGCCCGCGCACCGCTGACCCTCCGCCCGGCCAGCCAGTCGATCACCGCCGCCGCCTCCGGCCAGTCCGGGCCGGTGGCGGTGATCGGGAACTGGTCGTCGACATGATCTTTGGCGAACTCCGAGCGTGAGCCCACCGCGTCGCGCACCTCGGCCAGCGTGACGGTGGTGCGTGCGCCGACCTCACGCAGGCCGGTGTCCGCGAGGTGGGCGGCGATCCAGTCGGCGCACCACTCCACCGGGGCGAAGCTCTGGCGCGAGCGGCCGCTGGCGAACACCGGACGGTCGGCGGCCATGTCCGCCAGCACGCCCTTTCGGTAGTCCCCGCCGTACATCGGACCGAGCCGCACGACGAGACTGTCCGGCGTGCAGCACATCTGCTCGGCTTCCGCGCGATGGCGGCCGTAGACGGTGTCCAGCTGAGTGCGCGCGGAGATGCTGCTGATCTGCACGAACCGGTCCCAGTCCCACCGCTCGCGCAGCAGGCGCGTCTTGTCCACCGTCTCCTGGCGATCGGCGTCGGGATGATGCTCGGCCCAGAACCTTTTCGACGGGCAGGCGGTATTGATCAGCACGTCGTAGCGACCGGCCGCGCGGTGACGTTCATGGTCGGCGCGTACCACCGGCACCACCTCCCACCGTCCGCTTCTCGCGAGCGCGTCGACCAGCGCGGCGCCCACGTATCCGGTGGCGCCGACCACGGCCACACGTAATCGGCTCACACGCAGTCCTTTCCGGTGTACGCGCCGGTCGCCGCGGGACGGCGCCACCGCGCCTGTAGGCCGCGTCCGCTTCGGCGCTCGGGCCTGCTCACGCGCCGTTGCCTTCCAAGGTGTGCGGCAGCGGCGCCACCTGCACGATCGGCGGATCGCACTCGTCCCACGGCTTGGTCAGCATGGCGATGAACGTCAGCGGGGTGATCGAGTACACGGTGTGCATCACCCCGATCGGCGTGCGCGTGCAGATGCCCTTGGACACGTGGATGAACTCCTCCGGGCAGTCCGGATCCTCGTGGTCGTCCTTGGTCACCAGCACGCCGTTGCCCTCCACGAACAGCAGATACTCCACGAAGTGCGGGTGGTAGTGCAGGCCGCGCACTTTGCCGGGGTGCATGTAGATCAGGTTGAACTCCAGCAGGGGTTCGGGCGGGACCCAGGTGAAAATGCCGCCGCGCCCGTCGCGGACGGTGTCGAGGTTGCACGAGGGGGTGAGGACTTCGACCTTCATTACTGCATCCCTTCATCAGGCGGATACCGCGTGGGGGCGGACAGCGGCGAGCTTGTCCGCGAGCGAGCCGAGCAGCGCTGCCCGCTGCTCGACGAGGAAGAAGTGACCGCCGGGCAGCAGCTCGGTGGAGCGCAGTCCCGGCAGGACGTCACGCCAGGCCTCCAACTGCGTGACCGCCACCTGTCGGTCGTCCCGGCCACCGAACAGGTGGGCCGGGCACGACGGCGCGGCGGCGGGAGTGAACCGGTAGTCGTCGAAGATCTCGAAGTCGCTGCGTAAGGCGGGCAGGAACAACGCCATCACCTCCGGGGTCTCGCGCACCTCGGGCGGGATGCCGCCGTAATGACCGACCGCGGCGACGAACTCGTGATCCGGCAGGTCCGACAAGCGCCCCGGCCTGGGCAGGTGCGGGGCCACCGCGCCACCGAGGAACAGCGCTCGCGGCGCGATCGGATCGGGCAGGCGGCGGGCCACCTCGTAGGCGGTCAGCGCGCCGAGGCTGTGACCGAAGAAAGCGAACGGGAGATCGGTCAGGGGCAGGACCTGGGCCAGCGCGGCGTCGACGAGGTCGGTGAAGCGGCGGATGGGCCTCTGCGCCAGATGACGCTGCCGGGCGGGCAGTTCGACCACGCACAGCTCCACCCAGTCGGGCAGCTCGCGCCGCCACGGTGTGTAGGCGGCGGCTTTTCCGCCTGCGAACGGCCAGCAGAACAACCGCAGGCCGGCAGTACCCGCGGTCTTGCGGTGGATGGTCAGCCCATCCGTCTCGGCCGGTCGCGTCGATCCGCGGGCGGCCGAAGTTGCTCCCGACGTCGGATCGATATCTGCCACAGCCGGTTGAGGGATGGTCGACTCTACCGGCGACGTCGCAATGATCTCGGGCGTGATGCTGTCCGGTTCGGGGACGGCCGACGCTGCCACCGACACGGAAATCGTGTCAGGGGCGATGCGTTCCCGCTCAGGGGCCGACGCTGCCATCGTAGCCATAGCAGGTTCGACGGCGGCATGTTGCGATCCCGCTTCGCCGCGGAGGGACCGCAGATCACCAACCGTCGCGATCCGGGTCACCGGCGCGCCCAGCGTGGCGAAGAACTTCGACAGCGGCGCCGAGGGGCCGACTTCGTAGCGGGAGCTGCCCGAGCGCAGCAGCGCGCGCATGTTCGCCGTCCAGCGCACCGGAGCGGAGATCTGGCGCACCAGATGCTCGGCGAGGGTTTCGGGCCGGTGGAACTCCCCGGTGTAGTTCGAGGTCACCGCGACCGCACGCTCGGTGCGGATGCGCGGCGCGCAGTCGGTGAGATGTCCGGCGAACTCGGCCTCGATGCCGCGCATCCACCGGGAGTGGAACGGCGCGCTCACCCGCAACGGGACGAAACGCAACTCCGGATGACGTTCGGCGAGGACGGCGCGCGCGGCCGCGACCGCCTCGCGCGCACCGCTGATGACCAGCTGATCGGTCGAATTGTCGTTGGCAACCTCCGCGCCCGCCTCGGCCACCAGCTCCGCCACGCCGGAGCCGGCGATATCCGGCAGGATCAGTGCGGCCATCGCGCCCGCCCCCTCCGGCGCGGCACGCTGCATCAGCGCGCCACGCGCGCGCACCAAGCGAACGCCGTCGGCGAGTTCGAACACGCCCGCCGCGACCAGCGCGGCGTACTCGCCCAGACTGTGCCCGCCGAAAGCGACCGGCCGGAAACCGAATTCGGTCACCAGCACCCGGTACGCGGCGATCTCCATGGTCAGCACGCACGGCTGGGTGTACTCCGTGCGATGCAACCGCGGATCGCGCTCGGCGCAGATCCGCAGCAGGTCCTCGCCCACCGCGGCGCTCGCTTCGGCGAAAGTCTCCCGTGCGAGGGGGTATTCGGCGCAGAAGTCCGCGCCCATCCCCGTGCGCTGGGCGCCCTGGCCGGGGAAGACGATCGTGCACTCGGCGCTCATCGCAGCACCTCCGCGGCTGGCTCGGCCCCGCGCGGCGCCGGGATGTATCCCACCTCGGCGCAGTGCGCCAGATACACCCGCACCAGATCCTCGGTCGGCGGACAGTCGATGCCCGCGGCGCCGAGCACCCGCCGGGTGTAGGCGCAGTCGGCGTAGGAGCTTTCTTCGTAGTGGATCGTGCCGAACAGCTCGATGCCGTACTTGAACATCTCCAGGGTCTGGCTGTCGTAGACCTCGTCGCTGCCCAGCCGGTAGATCTGCCGGTCGGTGGCGCGGCGATGGAATTCCTCGAGCGGCACCAGATCCACTTCGTAGCCTGCGCGCTGGACATAGCGGACCACGTCGTAGTAGCGCCGGATATCGGGGTTGGTCAGGTGGTAGGTCTCCCGGTAGGTGGGGCGGTGCAGGGCGATGTGCACGATCGCGGCGCTGACGTAGTCGACCGGGGTGATGTCCCAGTGCACCGGCGTCAGCATCGTCTCGCCGGTCTCGATCATCGTCTTGAGGATGTCGTAGTACGCGCCTTTGACGCTGACCTCGGAGAACGGGTACCGGCCGGTGCGGCTGTCGCCCATGATGTTGCCGGGGCGCACGATGTCCCACAGCAGTCCGCGCTCGCTCGCCGCCCGGATCAGCTTCTCGGACTCGTACTTCGTCTGCTGGTAGGGCAGATGGTCGTAGCCTTGGCCCAGTTCGAGATCGCGCTCGGTGAACGGCGGGTTGTTGAAGTTGAGCCGATCGCCCAGCGCGCTGAAGCTCGACACGTACATCAGGTACTTGCCGCGTGAGCGCAGCGCGAAGTCCACCGCGCGGCGGGTGCCTTCGACGTTGATCGGGGCCAGCGCGTCGTAGAAGGTGACCAGGGTGGTGCGGCCCGCGGCGTGGATGGTCAGGTCCACCTCGTCGGCGAGCTTGTGCCAGGTGTCCTCGTCCAGGCCGAGCCGTTCGCTGGAGACGTCGCCGAGCAGGGTGGTGACGCGCTCGGCGAATGCCCGCTCGAGGGTCGCGTCCGGATCGTAGGTGGCCAGGAAGTGCTTGATCCGCTGCTCGGCCACGGCCACGGTCTTGCCGCGCACCAGGCAGGTCACTCGCACGTCGGTGCGCGTGAGCAGATCGTGCAGCAGCTTGCCGCCCAGCACACCGGTCACGCCGGTGATGAAGACCGATCGCACCGGGATCGGGGCGTCCATGGTCACCGCGGGGATGTCCTGCTGGGTCGCGGTGGCCGCGCTGACGGCGGTGGGGCGCGGGGCGTCTTGCGCCGCGACGGTGATGATGCCCTCGGCCACCAGATGGTGCGACAGCGACGCGATGGTCGGATACAGCTCGGTCGATTCCGCCGGGATCTTGACGTCGTAGTGCTTCATCAGCCGGTTGAGCATCCGGACGGTGGCCACCGAGTCGAATCCGAAGTCGGTGAAATCCGCGTCGAGGTCGAGATCGGCCGGATCGGTCTTGGTCAGATCGGCGAAGATGTCGCGGATGTGCTCGGCGAGCCGATCGCGCAACGCGCTGTCGAATTCGTCGCCGGGCAGCTCGGTGGCGACCGATTCGAGGGGTGTCTGCACCGGTTCGGCGGGCACCGGTGTGTCTCGGTGCGCTGCGCCGTTCGTGGAGTGTCCGTTGCGCCGATCCGCCGATGGCGGCTCGGTCTCCCGCGCGACCACCGTCTTCGCGACCCCCTGCGGCGCCGGGTCGGTGCGCCGCTGGTAGTCCTCGGGCACGATCCAGTACCTGCGCCGCGCGAACGGATAACCGGGCAGGCTCACGATCCGGCCGAACGGCCGCCCGTAACCGTGTTCCCAGTTCACGGTCCACCCGCCGGCCCACAACTCGGCGACCCGCGGCAGATTGCCGGAACGCAGCAGTGCGCCCACCTCGGCGCGCTCGGCATCCGACTCGCCGGGCAACTCGTCGAGGTCGCGATGGGTGCGGGCCACCCCGCGGAAGACCAGCAGGCCCTCGGCCGGTGCCGGTGCGCTCGAATCGGCTGTGCTGTCGAGTAATTCCACGAGTTCGGCCGTGGAGGTGGCCACCACCGCGAGGCGATGCTCGAATGTGGCCCTCCCGACAGCGAGCGTCCACGCCACGTCGGGCAGCGCAAGCGGATGCTCGCGCAGCCGGTCGGCGGTGCGTGCGGCCAGTTCGGCGAGCCGGTCGGCGTCGCGCGCGGACAACACCACGATCCTCGGTCGCCCGTCTTCGGCAGTCGGCGCGACGGATTCGGCGTCGGTGAGGATCACATGGGCGTTCGAGCCGCCCGCACCGAACGAGCTGACGGCGGTGACGCGGGGCTTGCCGTCGGCGGGCCGCGGCCATGGCGTGGGCCGGTCGATGACGCGGAACGGAGTCTTGGTGAAGTCGATTCCCGGGTTCGGCGGGTCGCTGTGCAGATTCGGCGCGATGGTGTCGTGGCGCAGCTGCAACAGCGCCTTCACCACGCCCGCCGCACCCGCCGCCGCTTCCAGATGCCCCACACTGGATTTCGCCGAGCCGATGCCGCAATAGCCACTCGCGGACGTCGAGCGGCGATACGCCTTCGTCAGCGCCGCGATCTCGATGGGATCACCCAGCGCGGTACCGGTGCCGTGGGCTTCCACGTAGCCGATGTCGCCCGCGTCGACGCGCGCCGCGTCGAGGGCCCGGCCGATGAGGTCGGCCTGAGCGACCGGGTTGGGGACGGTGAACCCGTTGGTGCGCCCGCCGTGGTTGAGGGTGCTGCCGCGGATCACGCCGTAGACGCGGTCACCGTCGGCGCGCGCGTGCCGCAACGGTTTGAGCACGAGAGTGACCACACCCTCGCCCGGCACGTAGCCGTCACCGCCAGCGCCGAACGACCGGCAGCGGCCGTCGGTGGAGGCCCAGCGGCCGTAGCCGAGCAGCAGGTACTTGCCGGGGTGGATCGACACGTTCACCCCGCCGGCCAGCGCGTAGGCCGCTTCGCCGCGGCGCAGGCTCGCACAAGCCAGATGCAGCGCGGTCAGCGATGCCGAGCACGCCGTGTCGACCGCGAGACTCGGGCCGTTGAAGCCGAAGTGGTAGGAGACCCGGTTCGCCACCGCGAAATAGCCGGAGATCGGCACACCGACGAATGCCTGATACTCGGCGTAGCCCACGCCGGCGAAGACCCCGGCATCGGGCAGGCCGCGGGCCGCGGCGCTGCGGCGCACCCGCTCCGGCGAGTAACCCGCGTCTTCCAGCGCGGCCCAGGAGGTTTCGAGGAACAGCCGTTGCTGCGGGTCCATCTCCTCGGCGTCTTTGGGGGTGATGCCGAAGAAGCGGGCGTCGAACTTGTCCACGTCGTCGAGGAACCCACCCCAGCGGGCGTAGGTTGTTCCCGGCTCGTCGGGATCCTCGGACAGGTATTCGCGGTGATCCCAGCGTTGCGGCGGCACCTCGACGATGCAGTCGCGACCTGCGCTCAGGTTGGCCCAGAACTCCTCGACGGTGCCCGCCATCGGGAACTTGCCCGCCATGCCGATGACGGCGATGTCCTCGGAATCGTGCGCATCGTCGAGGATCGGCTCGGCGGATTCGTCAGCAACGTTTTCTGGAGCAACCATGTGCGCTGCCCCGGGTACGCCGGCGGGTGACGGCGTTACGGCGGTGAGGGCGGCCACGCGCGGCGAGTGCTCGTCGGCGAGATAGCCCGCGAGGTCGCGGACGGTCTGATATTCGAAGAACAGGGTGCTCGGCAGCGGACCGAAATCGGATTCCAGCCGGTCGTTCATCTTGCTGATCAGCACCGAATCGATGCCGTAGTCCTGCAACGGAAGGCGGGTGCGGATCCGCTCCGGGTCGAGTCGGCAGTACTGGGCGAGTAGACCTTTGAGGTAGGTTTCGGCGGCCTGTCGCAACGGCGGGACCTCGGTGGCAGGGCTCACGAGTCCATGCGGCTGCTGGTCGGCAGCAGACGCCACAGATCCGCGCGCTGGGTCGTGGGCGACATTCTGGAGGCCGCTGTTGCCCAGGGGTGCGGCCGCAGGTACCGCGGAGCCTCCGGCGGCCTGTCGCGGTGCCGAAGTGCCATCGAGTGCCCTCGTCTCGGGCGCCGCTGGTGTGGGGGCAGTCTCGCCTACACGCAGCGCTTGTGGCACCGCGTCGGTCGACGGCAACGCGGCGCGGTGCGTTGGCGCACCTGTCCGGGGCTCGGCAACGCCCCGAGGCTCACCGATGCGCTGGGATTCGTGGACGCCGGCTGGGTGGGAAGCCCCTGCCGGCTCGGAGGCGCCTGCGAAAGCGGCGGCGACCGCCGGCTTCGAGACACTCACCGGTCCGGAAACCTCGTGGAAGCGCCCAGCGTCGACCGCGTACGAGGGTGGACCACTCGCCTCCGGCGCCCAGCACCTTTCTCGGTCGAACTCGTAACCGGGCAGATGAATACGGCGCGCGGCCGGGTCGATCCAGCCCGCGTGTTCGACATGTCCACCCTCGACCCATTGCCGTGCCGCTGCTACCGGGTCGTCCAGCACGATGGCTCCGGCCTGGTCCGTGGACGGGGTGTCGATGATTCCGGTGAAGACGCCTGCCGGACGGTTGCCCTCGGCGAAAGCGGCCAGCCGCGCCGCGATCGCGTCCACCGAGTCTCCGACCACGGCGAGCCGATGCTCGAAACCGGCGCGCCCGAATGCCAGCGTGCGCGCGATGTCCGCGGGTGCCGGCTCCGGATGCGCGGCCAGGTGCCTGCGCAGCGACCGTGCCATCCGGGTCAAGCTCGTCGCGCTGCGGGCCGAGAGCACCACCAGCTGCGGGCCGCCCGGTAGGTCACGGCGGGCCGTCACCTGCTCCGGTGCGCCGTCCACCACCACGTGCGCGTTGGTGCCGCTGAAACCGAAGGAACTGATCGCGGCCCGCCGTGGTGCGCTGCTCCACGCGCGCAGCTCGGTGTTGACGAAGAACGGCGACTCGTCCAATCCGAGCAGCGGGTTCACCGAATCGACATGCAGCGAGGGCGGCAGCTGTCCGGCGCGCATGGCCAGCAGCACCTTGAACAGGCTCGCCATGCCCGCGGCGTGCGAAGCGTGCCCGATGTTCGATTTCACCGATCCCACCGCCACGGCGCCGATCGCGCCGGTGTAACGCCGGAAGGCGGCGGTGAGCGCCTCGATCTCGATCGGATCACCCAAACGCGTTCCGGTGCCGTGCGTTTCGACGTAACCGATGGTGGACGGATCGATCCCGCCGTCGCGATACACCGCCAGTTCCAGTTCGGTCTGCGAACGCACGCTCGGGGCGGTGATGCCATTGGTGCGGCCGTCGTGATTGATGCCGATCCCGCGAATCACCCCGTGGATGGGGTCGCCGTCGCGTTCGGCGGCGGCCAGCGGCTTGAGCACCACCACGCCGACACCCTCGGCGATCACGAAACCATCGGCGCCCGCGTCGAAGCTCGCGCACCGGCCACGCGGCGACAGCATGCCCATCGAGGAGGCGAGCAGGTGGTACTCGGGCGTCACGAACACCGCGACGCCCCCGGCCAGCGCGAGCTCCGACTCGTCCGCGGCGAGGCTGCGGCACGCCTGGTGCAACGCGACCAGCGCCGAGGAGCAGGCGGTGTCCAGCCCCAGACACGGACCGGTGAGATCGAGGTGATAGGCCACCCGGGCGGGCAGGATGGCCGGACTGTTGCCGGTGAACATGTGGTGGGAACCGGCCGCTCCACGGTTGCGCAGCAGGTTGGCGTAGTCCGACCCCGGCGACCCGGCGAACACCCCGCACCGGGTGCGCCGCAACGACTTCGGGTCGATGGCGGCGTCTTCCAGCGCCAGCCAGCTGTGCTCCAGGAACAGCCGCTGCTGCGGGTCCATGTAGTCGGCTTCGGCGGGCACCAGGTCGAAGAACGCCGGATCGAACTCCTCGACACCGTCGAGGAATCCGCCCCACTTGGAGTAGGTCTTGCCCGGGGTCACCTGCCCCGCCCGGAAGTAGTCCGCGATCGGCCAGCGCGTGGCGGGAACCTCGGTCACCGAGTCGCGGCCATCGGCGAGATTGCGCCAGAACTGCTCGAGGTTCGCCGCTCCCGGGAACTGCCCGGACATGCCGATGATGGCGACGTCCATCGATGCCGACCTCTCGCTGGACTGCGCGGCGTGCGCAGCGACGGTTCGGGCGCCCGACGGCGCCGTGTTCGAGACGGGAGATGTCCGGGCGGGCCTCTGTGCCGCCGACGCGCTCGCCGCCGTGGCTCCTTGTCCGGCCAGGTGAGCGCTGAGCAGTCGTATTGACGGATGGTCGAACACCACCGTGGGGCGCAGCGCCGAGCCGTAGCGGGCGTTGACCCGGTCGATGATCTTCACCGCCAGAATGGAATCGACCCCGTACTCCGACAAAGGCAAGTCCGCGCGCACCTCACCGCGCGCCACACCCAGCCCGTCGGCGACGATGGCGACGAGTTCGGCCTCCAGCGCCGCGGCATTGCCGGGCTGCGGGGATGCGCTCACCGCGGCGAGCTGTTGCGCGGCGGCCGCCGGCTCGGCTGCCATCCCCGGGGGGAGCGGCGCACGGGCGGTGGGTTCGGCGGTGACCGCGAGAGAGGGCTGCGCGATCGTGGCCGGTGCGGCGGCAACGGGAGCGGCCTGCGCAGCGGCGGGCGCGGTGGCGCTGACCGCGGCCAGCAGCCGGAAACTCGGCTCCTCGTCCGCCGACAGCCCGGGCCCCCACGAACGGACTCCGGAGAATCCCGCCGCGGACAACGCGGCCTGCCATTGTGACTCGGACAGCAACGGTGAGTGCGGGATACGCGCCTCCGGATCGCGGTAGGCATGCCAACCCTCCAGCAGCCCGAAGGTCAGCGCGAGCACCTCGAGGTCCGTGGTCGCCTCGGTGAACGCGAGCACACCGCCGGACGCCAGCAACCGCCGGATGTTGCGCAGGGTCGCGTCGATCGACCGCGTGGCATGCAGAACGTTGGCGCACAGCACCAGGTCGGCCTGGTGCGCGGAGAATCCCTGCGCGACCGGATCGGCGTCGATATCCAGCACCGCGAAACGCAGGTTCTCGCGCGTGCCGAAGGTGCGCCGTCCGTGCGTGAGGAAACTGTGCGAGACGTCGGTGTAGTGATAGTCGAACGCGATCCCGCGCGCGGTGAGCGCGTCGAGCACCGCGTGCGTGGAACCGCCCGTCCCCGCCCCGATTTCCACGATCCGCAGCGGCCGCGTGTCACCGGGCCGCTGCGCGACCGCCGCCACCAATTCGGCGAGCAAGCCGTTGGTGAAGTCGTAGGCGGCGTTGCCTCGATAGATCGCGCCCACCAATGCGAGGTCGCCGCCGGGGAACAGCACCTCCGTCGCGGACAGCTCCCCGCGCAGCACGCGCGGATACGCCGCGAGGCAGGCATTCAGCAATGCCACGTAGGGCGCGGTTTCCGGGAAGCGGGCCAGCAAGTCGGCGCGCATCCCGCCGGTGCCGGGTGGCGGGCCGGGGACCTCGAACCGGTCGTCGTGCCGGCGCACGAGCCCGTGTCGTTGCAGGATGTCCAGGCAGCTGGTGCGCAGCCGACCGAACCCCGGTCGCACTCCCAGGCGCGCGTCCAAGGATTCCTGAGTCCACTCCCCCGCAGTGAGTCCCATGCCCGCGAGCGTGGCGAACAGCAGCATCGCCGCGTAACGGCCGAGTTCGGCTCGACCGGGCTCCACGATGCCGGTGGGCTGCAGCGCCGCCTCGAATCGCCGCACCGCGGTGTCGAAGCCCGAGCGCGGCGGCGCGATTATCCAGTAGTCGGCGCGTTCGAACGGGTAGCCGGGCAACGGGATCCGACGCCGCGGGCCGCCGCGCCCGCGCCAATCGATGTCGGCGCCCGAGACCCACCGGCGGGCCAGTTCCTGGTCGTCGGTCGCCGGTGCGAGCAGCGGCTGGGTTTGTGCGTCGACGGTTCCGGTGACCACCGGACCGAGTTGGTCGGTGCGGAACCGGTCGAGTGCGTCGGCCACCTCCACCGGGGAGGATGCGACCACCGCGAGACGGTGTGCCAGCGCGGGCCTGCCCACCTGCAAGGTGCGCAACGCGTCGAGGAAGTCCGCGGGATCGAGGGTGCGGAAGTGCCGCGCCATGGTCTCGGCGTAGCGGTGCAGCCGCTCCGGGGTGCGCGCCGAGAGCACGAAGATCTCGGGTTCCCCCGTCCCGGCCGGGGCAATCCGGTCGTCGGCGAATTCGGCGAGCACCACATGGGCGTTGGCGCCGCCCGCGCCGAACGCGCTGATGCCCGCGTGCCGCGCCACCGCGACGCCGTCGACGGTGCGGCGTGGCCAATCCTCCAATTCCCGTGGCAGGTGGAACGGCACCGAGTCGAACGCGATGGCCGGACCAGCCTGTTCGGCATGCAGTGTCGGCGCGATCCGGCCGTGGCGCATCTGCAACAGCACGCGTGTCAGGCCCGCGACGCCCGCGGCCGCTTCCAAATGGCCGACGTTCGACTTCGTGGACCCGAGTGCGCGGGAGCGGCCGCTGCCCCCGGATTTGCCGAATACCGTTGCCAGCCCGGCGATTTCGATCGGATCGCCGAGCGGTGTCCCGGTGCCGTGCGCCTCGAGGTAGTCGATCGCGGCGGGGTCGACCCCGGCCGCGCGCAGGGCCTCGCCGATCACCTCGGCTTGCGCCCCGGGGTGCGGCACGCTGTATCCCGAGGTCTGCCCGCCGTGGTTGACCGCGCTGCCGAGAATCAAGCCGTGGATGGTGTCGCCGTCGGCGCGGGCTGCCGACAGCGGCTTCAGATACAGCGCGCCGACGCCTTCGCCGGGGACATAGCCGTCGGCGCCGGCGGAGAAGGGCCGGCACCGGCCGCTGTCGGACATCATGCCCAGGCTGTGCAGCAGCAGGAATTTGTCCTCGTGCAGCAGCAGATTCACCCCGCCCACGATCGCCGCGTCGCATTCACCGTCCAGCAGACTGCGCCGCGCCAGATGCAGCGCGGTCAGCGACGCCGAGCACGCGGTGTCCACGGTGAGGCTCGGGCCGCGCAGGCCGAGGGTGTAGGAGGTGCGGTTGGCGATGGACGACGGGATGGAGGCCACCGCGACGGGATCGCCGTCGCGGGTGGCCGCGACCCCGAGCAGCCGGTAGTCGCTCCAGGTGGCGCCCACGAACACACCGACGCGGCGTGCCCGCACGGCCGGATCGGTGTGGTGGTAGCCGGCGTGCTCCAGCGCCGCGTACGCCTGCTGCAGGAACAAACGCTCCTGCGGGTCCAGCAGCGGCGCCTGGACGGGCGGGATCCGGAAGAACTGAGGGTCGAAACCCCCCACATCGCGCACGAATCCGCCGATCATCGGCGGCGCGCCCGGAGTGCCCTGGACGGCGGTGAGCCACCAGCGTTCGGCGGGAACCGGGCGCACCGCGTCATGCCCGTCGCGCAGATTGCGCCAGAACTCCTCGATGTCGTCGGCGTCCGGATAACGGCCGCTGATGCCGACGATCGCGATGGGCTCCTCGACAGGCGCGCCGCGCTCGTCGCCCGGTACCGGCACGGCGGCAGCGGCGGTGGACGCGGCTGCCGGTTGCAGTCGTGCCCGCAACGCATCGGGCTCGCCCCAAATCGCCGCGAGGTGAGCGCGGTCGAGCGTGCCACACGACAACAGCAGATCGATTCCGGTCGCGGTGGGCAGCAATCCGGCACCGGCCCGCCGCAGAGCGGCGATCTGCTCGGCGGGCGGGCGCATGCCGCCCTCGGCCCACAGCGGCCAGCCGACGCTGATCGTCCGGCTTCCGGCCCGATCGCGCTGTTCGGCGAAGACGTCCAGATAGCGGTTGGCCGCCGCGTAATCGGCTTGCCCGGGATTGCCCAGCACCGCAGAGACCGAGGAGAACAACACGGTCAGCCGGGCCTCCGGTAGCGCCCGCGTCAGGTGCTCGACGCCGTAGACCTTCGGCGCCAGAACGGATTGCGCGTCGTCGCGGCCGGTGCTCGACAGCAGCCCGTCGCGCAACTGTCCCGCACCGTGGTAGAGCACATCGACCGGTCCGAAGGTGGCGTGGGCTATCGCGGCGACGCGTTCGGCGTCCGCGGCCACCGACACGTCGGCGCGCACATGAACGGCTTCCGCGCCGAGGCCGGCGAGTTCGCCGAGCAGTCCGGCGGCCGCCGCGTCGAGCGGACGGCGCGACACCAGGACCAGGCGGGCGCCGTACTCGCCGGCGAGGCGGCGAGACAGCTGCTGCCCGATTCCACCGAAACCTCCGGTGACGACGACCACCGATCCCGGGCGCAGCGCCGCGTCGCCGGAACTCGGCATGGGGTCGGTGAGCAGGCGTGCCCGGCGGACCTGGCGTCGTCCGCCGTGGTAGCGGATCTCGGTGTCGGGATCGCGTTCATCGATGCCCAGTTCGGCGGCCACGAGGTCGCCGATCGCCTCGGCGGGGTCGCGCTGCACGGCACGCAGCAGCGGTTGCGGCTGCTCGAGCTGCAGCGTGCGCGCCAAGCCGCCCAGGAGTGCGCAACTCGATTCACCCGCGGGGGTAGCAGGCGTGAAAGCGAGCACCCGGCGCACCGGCGACTCCGGCACCGCCGCCGCGCGCAGTAGATCGCGCAGCGGCAGATACACCCGCTCGATCAACGTCTGCGGATCCGTGGCCGCTTCGGGCCACAGATACACCGCGGCGTCGAAGCGCAGCCGCCGTGCTGTCAGCTGTGCGACCAGCAGCTGCATGTGCTGCGAGTTCGCCGGGTCGACGACGAAAGTGTTTGCACCGGAGACGAATTCGATACCCGGCCGGACCCGCATGACGGTGGCGGCCTCGTCGTGCGGGTAAGGGTGCTCGGCGGTGTCGAAGACGAGCAGCCCCTCCGGTTCGTGACGCGGATGCGTGGTGGCATCGGGTTCCCAGTCGAATCCGAAGGTGATCAGGTCGTCCGCCCCTGCGGGAACCGCGGCGGGGGGGACGGCTGTGACCGCTTCCGTTGGCGGCTCGGCGGTGCGCACGTCCGCGACGGAATCTGTCGCGGTCACGACCGGCTCGTCGAAGGCAGTACCGGGGGCGGGATGCGCTGTGGCGTCATGGGGCCGGTAATTCGTGCCGACGGTGTCGGCGAGATGTCCGGCGAGCGCCTCGATGGTCTGGTACTCGAACAGCAGCGTCGGATAGAGCGGCTCGCCGACCCGCGCCTCCAACTCCGCGGTCAACCGCAGCAGGCGCCCGGAATCCAGGCCGAGCTCGTAGAACCCCACATCCGTCGCGATGCCGGCGGGATCGGCACCGAGTTCGCTCGCGACGAGAGCAGCCAAGTCGGCGGTGATCACCGCACGCGGATCACCGGCGGCAGCCACATGGGTGGAAGCAATCGGTCGCGGCGGGGATGTCGACTCCGGTGGGGTCAGCAACCGCTGAATGTCCGCGCTGCCCCGCACCCGCTTGGACGTCAGCCGATAGCCGACCACCGGCGATCCGTCCCGGTCGTAGACGGCTACCTCGGCTTCGAGCAGGTCTCCGCGGTGCCCGCCGCCGCGGACCGTGGCCCGCACGAAGACCTCCTCGGGAGTGGCCCGCCAAGCGCGCACGTCACCGAAGTAGATCGGGATGAACGCGCTGTCGTCGTCCACGCCTAGGCGATGCGGGTCGATGAACGGCACGATCGTGGAGGCATCCAGGAACGTGGGATGCAGCAGGAATCCGGGCAGATGCGCGGCCGCCTCGGGGCCGAGACCGAGTGTCGCGGTGACCAGGTCGTCGCGGCGGTCGAAATGTCCTGTGGCGCGCATGAAGTCGCGATGCTCGATACCCCGGCTGCCGCTCTGGGCGTACATCTCGGCCATACCGCGCGCCTGCGCCGCCGCCCGGAACCCGGCGACATCGATTCCGGGCGGTTCGGCGGACGAATCAGCGAGCAGCACAACACATTCCGCGACCGGCTCGTTCGGCCCGACGGGCTGGCCCGCCGCGTCCAAGCGTTGCACGTCGATGGCGATGCGGCCGGTCGGGCGATCGACCCGGAACGCGATACGCACCGCGCCGTCGTCACCGAGGGCCACCGGACGCTGGAACAACGCCTCCCGGATCGTCAGGTCGCCGGGCCGGTACCCCGCGGCCATCGCCGCACGCAGGATCATGTCGAGATACACCACGCCCGGCAGGATGCGGACACCGTGCACCCGGTGATCACGGACCACCGGGTCCTCGGCGCGCAGGGTGGTGGCGAAGCTGTCCAGGTCGATCCCGCTCATCGCAGCGGCTCCACCCGCAGGAACGACGGCGCGGGTGCGCTCGCCGTCATCGGGACCACGATCCGCGGCGCGGGCTCCGTCGATGTGCTGGGAACCGTTTTCGGCAGCATGAAGCTCCTCTTGCGGAAGGCGGGTGGATCCAGGGGGTGGCGCGTCGGCCGGTGCCCGTCGGGCGCCTGTTCGATGACGAGGTGGGCATTGGTGCCGCCGAAGCCGAACGAGCTGACGCCCGCCGCGCGTGGCCTGCCGTCGGCCGGCCGCCACGGGCGCAGTTCCCGGTTGACCTGAAGCGGCGAACCGGTGAACTTGAAACGCGGATTGAGGTTGTCGCAGTGCAGCGACGGCGGCAGCGCCGCGTGGTGCACGGCGAGGATCGTCTTGACCGCCCCGGCGATGCCCGCCGCGGACAGCAGATGGCCGATATTGGTTTTCACGCTGCCGACCGCGCACGGCTCCGGGCCCCGCGAGCGGTCGCCCAGCACGGTCGCCAACCCCTTCAGTTCGATGGGGTCGCCGATCATTGTGCCGGTGCCGTGCGCCTCGAGATACGACAGCGCGTCCGGCGACATGCCCGCCGCCTCCAGCGCCGCGGTGACCACTTCGATCTGCGCGCGCATGTTCGGGGTGGTGATGCCCATGGTGTGCCCGTCGTTGCCGATCGCCGAGCCGCGCAGCACCGCGTAGACCCGATCGCCGTCGGCGAGGGCGTCGTCGAGCCGTTTGAGCAGCAGCAGCGCCGCACCTTCGCCCGGCACGAAACCGTCGGCGTCCTCGGAGAACGTCGCGCACCGCCCGTGCGGCGAGAGCACACCCGCCGCCGACAGGGTGACGAACGGCATCTCGTCGAGCAGCACCTCCACGCCGCCGGCCAGCGCCGCGTCGACCTCGCCCGACCGCAGCGCCTGGCAGGCCAGATGCACCGACAACAGCGACGACGAGCACGCGCTGTCGAGCACGACATTGCCCGCGTGCCAGTCGAAGAAGTCGGAGATGCGCGCGGCGATGAAGTTCTGCCCGATACCGATCACGGTGTGCCGGTCGGGCACCGGAATCCGGTTGAAGTAGTTCGCCGCCCGGCTGCCGGCGTAGACGCCGACCCGCTTGCCGGCCAGCTCGTCACGCCGGTAACCGGCATCGGTGGTGGCCAGCACCGAGGTCTCGAGCAGCAGCCGCTGCAACGGGTCCATCTGCCAGGCGAGTTCGTCGGTGACCGCGAAATACTCCGGATCGAACAGATCCACACCGTCGACGAACCCGCCCCACTTGCTGTTGGTCAGCCCGGGCCCGCCGGTGGGGCGGTAGAACCGGGCGGGATCCCAGCGAGCCGGGTCGACCTCGCGGATGCCGGACGCACCGGCGGCCAGCAGCCGCCAGAACGCCGCCGGAGTGTCGCCGCCGGGCAGCCGGCAGCCGATGCCGATCACGGCGATGGGCTCGGCTGCCCGGCCGCGGCGTGTGTCGGCAGCCCAGGTGGCAGCGGTGGGGCGTGACTTTCCGCGCTGCTCCGTCTGCGGCGGGGCACTCGACGCACGCTGCGGATCGGCAGGCGAATCCGGTGGCGGTGCGGGCGCGAAGCGTTCCGGATACTGCTCGGTCAACAGACTCGCCAGCTCGTCGAGCGTCGGGAATTCCAGCACCAGTGCCGGGTCGAAGGGCTGACCGACGACCTGCTCGATCCGGCGCACCGCCGAGGCGATCAGCACCGAGTCCGCGCCGTACTCCTCGAACCGTTTGTCGCCCTCGAAACGGGCCGGGGCCAGCTTCAACTCGTCGGAGAAGATCCGCAGCAACTCCTGATACGCCTCCGCGGACCCGGTCGCGGCCGCGGGCCGCGCAGCCGGTGCGGCCGCCGTTTCCGGCGCGGGCCGACCGGTGCGCGTCGAAAGATCGGCTGCCGCACCGTGATATGGCAATACGACCGGAGCAGGCAGTCCGAGCACCGCGTGGAGCAGCTCGAACCCCTCCGCGGCGCTCGGCGCCGGAAGGCCGGTGGCCCGATAGGCCGCGCTGGTCACCTCACCGAACCCGGTGCCGCGGAACGACGGCCACTCCACCGACCGGAAATAGGGTTTTCCCAGCGCGTGCTGGGCTTCGGCGAAGCGGTCCAGATGCGCGTTGGCCATCGCGTAATCCGACAGACCCACCGCCAAGCCGGGCAGCACGGCCGACACCGACGAGAACAACACGAAGAAATCCGGACGGTCGGCGGCGAGCACGTCGGCGAGGACCGCCGTACCCGCCAGCTTGGGTTCGAGCACGGTCGCGATGGCGGGGCCGGTCTTGCGCACGAACGCCGGACTCTCGCCGGAAACGCTTCCCGCGCAGTGCAGCACGCCACCGATGGGACCCAACTCGCGCCGCACCCGGTCGAAGAACCCCGACAGCGCTGTCGCGTCGGTGAGGCTGCCGAAGTAGGTCCGCACCGCGACGCCGCGGTCACGCAACGCCACCAATCGCCGCACCTTCTCCGCCACCGACCCGGATCCGGCGGCCGCGCGGTCCCATTCCGGTTCCGGCGGCAGCGGATCCCGGCCGAGCACGGCCAAGCGGCGCGCCCCACGCTCGACCAGCGCCGCCGCGAACTCCGCGCCGAGTCCGCGCGTCCCGCCGGTCACCACGTAGGTGCGTGCGGGATCGACGACGAGATTCTCGCGTGCGGACGCGTCCGCCAGTTCGACGGCTTCGCGGATTCCGTCGCGATACCGCACCCGCGGGCAGCTGTCCTCGGTGGCGGCGCACTCCGCGCCCAGGATGGCCAGCAATCGCGCGGGATCGGCGCACACCGCCTCTCGCTGGGCGACCACATGGACGCTGCGCGTGCGCACGTCACGGATTTCCGCGGCGAGCGCGGCGACCAGACCGCCCAGCGGCGCGGCTTCCGGGCCCTCGGCACCGACGTTGCCGCCGCAAACATGCACCAGCGCGAGCGAACCGGCGCGCGCCTCGAGCACACCCTGATACAGCCCCATCCGGCCGAGATCACCCGCGGGCCTACCTGCCGCCGCGGGAGCGAGATCGCACACGTCGAGCACGCAGTCGGTATCGGGGTAGCGCGCCGCGAGCGCCCGGCCCAGAGCCGCACCCGCGTCGAAGTCGTCGCGATTCAGGTCGCCTGGCAGGTCCGACAACCGCACCAGACGGCCCCGATCGCCCGCTGCGGCGGCGAGAGCCTCCACCAGAGGGTGGGGAGTACGTGCGTCGTACACGATCAAGCTACGGCGGGCGCGCAGGTCACCGCTGGGGAGCGGAGCTTCTCGCCATACCGGAACCAGCAATCGGCGTTCCGCTGACGTGGATTGCGGAATCGCCGCGGGTTGGCCGACGCTGTCCGGTCCGGACGCCGACTGCCGGCCGGGCGTGGGCTTCGTGGCGAAATCGGAGCCCGGCACGGTCTGCGGGCTCGGCGCGGAAGCGGAGCCGGGCACCGGCGCGACATCCGGAATCCAGTATCGCTCCCGGGCGAACGGATAGGTGGGCGCGGGAATGCGACGGCGAGGTCCGGGATCGCGGACGGTGGCCCAATCGATCTCACCGCCGTCGAGCCAGCGCGCGATCCGGGAGTCCTCCCCCGCATCCCGGCACGACCTGGCGCCGGGCGCGTCGTCGACCCAGGCGCGTACGGCGGCGCGCAACTGGTCGATGTCGCGGGCGACGAACGCGGCGCGCGCGCTGCCCGCCTGACGACCAACCTGCATCGTGTAGGCCAGATCGGCGAGGTTCGGTTGTTGCGCGGCGAGGAAACGGTCCAGCGCGGCGACGTACTCCACCAGCCGGTCGCGGTCGCGAGCCGAGACCGGAACGACCTGCCCGCCGCTGAACCGGGTCGGCGGCCTGCGGTCGACGTACTCTTCGATCACCACGTTGGCGTTGGCTCCGCCCGCTCCGAACGAACTCACCGTCGCCCGGCGCGGGCGCGCCGGATCCCCGCCGGGCCACGGCAGCGGCTCGGCCGGAATCCGGAACGGCGTCGCCGCGAAGTCGATGTTCGGGTTGGCCGGAGTGGCGTGCAACGACGGCACGATGGTCCGGTGACGCAGTTGCAGCAGCACCTTCGTCATGGCCGCGACACCGGCCGCCGCCTCGAGGTGGCCGACATTGGACTTCACCGAGCCGATCGGTAGCTCGGACACACCGGAGCCGCCGAAAACCTTGGACAGACCCGCGATTTCGATCGGATCACCCAGTGCGGTGCCGGTGCCGTGCGCTTCGATGTAGGACACCGATGCCGGGTCGACCCCACCGGCGCGCAGCGCCGAGCGGATCACCGCCGCCTGTACGTCGGGATTGGGCACCGTGAACCCGTTGACGCGACCGCCGTGATTGATCGCGGTGCCTTTGATGACGCCGTAGATGGTGTCACCGTCGGCTTCGGCGTCGGCCAGCGGCCGCAGCACCATCGCCCCGACGCCCTCACTGGCCACATACCCGTCGCCGCCCGCGCCGAAGGAGCGGCAGCGGCCATCGGTGGAGGCGAACTGCCCCTGGCTGAGCGCGACGAACTTGTAGGGATGCAAGGACAGATTGACGCCGCCGACCACCGCCAGCCTGCATTCGCCGGTGCGGATGCTCTGGCAGGCCAGGTGCAGCGCGGTGAGCGAGGACGAGCACGCCGTGTCCACCGCCATGCTCGGCCCTTGGAAGTCCAAGGCGTGCGAGACGCGGTTGGGGATGCTCCAGAACGTCGACCCGGGCAGCGTGCCGCGCCCGAGGCGGGACTCCTCGGCCCCGAACATCTGGTAGGTCCCCCACATGACGCCGACGAACACCCCGGCCTGCTCCGGGCGCAAGCCGCCACGGGCCAGGTCTGCGCGGGTATGCCCGGCGTCTTCCAATGCGGCCCAGGCGGTTTGCAGGAACAGCCGCTCTTGCGGGTCCAGGATTTCCGCCTCGCGCGGGGAGATGGCGAAGAACAGCGGATCGAAACAGTCGACGTCGTCGAGGAATCCGCCCCACTTGGTGTAGGAGGTGAACGGGTTGTGCCGATCGGGAACGAAATAGCGGCTGTGGTTCCAGCGCTGCGGCGGGATCTCGGTGACGCAGTCGCGTCCCTCGACCAGCACCCGCCAATACGCGTCGAGTCCATCGGCGCCCGGGTAGCGGCCGCTGACACCCACGATCGCGATATCCCCTACCGCGCCGGTGTCGCGGCCGGCATCAGAGGCGGTGGCCGGGTCGACTGCGGTCGGTATCGCGAACGAGTCGGCCGCGGCACGTTGGTCGAGCGGCTGGTGTGTGAGCTGCCGGTCGTGCGCGAATGAGCGGCCGTTGGTGCCGGGCTCGTTGGTGTGTGCTGCTGATTCGATGTCGACCGTCTGCGGCCGAGCGTCGCCGTTCGGTGTGATCGAAGTATCCGCGTTGTGCCTTGTCGGAGCGGGCGTTCGCGCCACCGTTCGATCGGAGGAATCGCCATGGCTCTCGATCGACGGCGGCACGAACGGCTCGGCAGCGGATCCGAGCCGCACCAGCAGGCCGACCACCGCGCGCGGGGTGGGGTACTCGAACGCCAGCGTCGCGGGCAGGCGGTGACCGCTGCGGCGGGACAGTTCGTCGCGGATCTCGAGGGCCGCGACCGAATCCAGCCCGAGTTCGTGCAGCGGACGATCGAGGTCGTCACCGGGCGCCAGGCCGAGGCAGCGCCGAACCAGAGCCTCCATCTCGGCCGTCGGATCGCTTGCGGCGGGGACGTGGTCGACATCCGCGATAGTGGGTGTGACCGAATCCCGCAGCACGTCCGGCACGTCGGCTCCGCCTACCTCCGGCCGCGCGAGCGGCAGCACGGTGACCGCCGCCGGTAGTACCGAACCGAGCAGGTGGGCGAGTGTGTCGAAGGCCTGTTCAGGGCGCAGCATGCCGTAGCCACGCCGGGCCAGCCGCTGCACGGCGCCGCTGCCGAGTCGCTCGACCATCCCGGTGTCCGCCCACGGACCCCACGCGATCGACAGCGCGGGCGAGCCCGCCGCACTGCGCGACTCGGCCACACCGTCGAGGAAGGCGTTGGCGGCGGCGTAGCTGGACTGCCCAGGCAAACCGACCACCGCCGCGGCCGAGGAGAACAGCAGGAAGAAACGCAGAGAACGAGCCGCGGTCAACTCGTGCAGATGCCATGCCCCGAACGTCTTCGGCGCGAGAACCCGCCCGACGCGTGTTGCCGTCTGCTCGGCGACCACGCCGTCATCGAGCACCCCGGCCAGATGCACCACGCCCGCCAGCGGCGGCAGCTCGCGGTCGATCCAGTCCAGCGTTGCCGCCACGGTGTCGCGATCGGCGACGTCGAGCGACCGCACCACGATCCGCGCCCCCCGTCCCCGCAACTCCGCGATGACCGACTCCGCTCGGGCATCGGGTGCCGACCGCCCCGCGAGCACCAGCTCCGGCCAACCCTGGTCGACGAACCAGCGAGCCAGCCGCAAGCCGACTCCGCCGAGACCACCGGTGATCAGCACCGTCCCCCCCGCCGCGGACGCCACCGCCGACTCGCCCTGCATGACTTCCAACGGCACCAGCCGCGGCACACTCCGACGTCCCCGGCGCAGCGCGAGCTGGCGCGGCGCCTGCGGCGTGACGAGCGCGTCGACCACCGAGCGGATGTCGCCCAGCTGATCGAGATCGACGATCCGACACCCGATTTCGCGATGCTCGAGCTGCGCACTGCGGGCGAAGCCCCACAGCGCGGACTGCTCGGGAGCCACCTGATCGGTGGGATCGACCCGTTGACCGTGGCGGGTGAGCAGCCACACCGCGGGCTCTCCGGCCAGCGCCGCGGCCTGCACGAGATGCAGAGCGCCCACCACCAGACGTTCCGCGGCGACCGGCGCCGGGGCATCGTCGGCGGAGAGGGCGAGCGCCGAGACGATCCCGCGCAACGACGTCCGTCCGTCGCTCACCGCGCCGAGCAGCGCACGCACCGCCGCGGGGACGCCCAGGTCGACCTCGAACTCGTTTTCGGCACGGAACGCGAACCCATTGCCGGGCCGGGCCAGGACGCACTCCGCGCCGCGCGCCCGCAAAGCGTCGGCGAGTCCCTCGGTGAAGTCTCCGGGCGCGCCGATGATCAGCCAGCGCCCGGCCGCCGAGGCGGGAAGTGCCGTGCCGGTTTCCTGCCAGTCGATGCGGTAGGCGTCCGTGACGGTCCGGTCGTGCGGCACAAGGGGCGGCTGCCCGCCCGCGTTCGGCGTGGGTGTCGGCATCACGCGCAATCCGTTCGCGACCAGCACCGGGCGACCCTCCTCATCGAGCAGTCGAACATCGGCGACACACAGCTGTGGCGTCTGCTCGACGACGCGCACATGGCCGAATCGAACGGTGCCCGCCGCGACCGAGACGAGTGCCTGGTCGATCGCGAACGGCACCCACGTCTGCTCCTCGGCCCTCGGCGACATCGCCGCGTAGGTGGCTTGGAACGCCGCGTCCAGCAGAACCGGATGCACCATGCCCACGCCGCTGTCGATGTCGGGATCCGACAACGTGACCAGGGCTTCGCCGCGGCCGAAGCGCACGCCGGTGACACGGCGGAACGCAGGGCCGTAGGGCAGGCCCGCTCGGGCCAGCAGCTCGTAGAAGTTCGCCGCGGCGAGGTGTTCCGGACAGTCGCCGAGGATCTCCGCCAGGCCGGGACCGCCCGGAATCCGGCGTGTTCCGGTGTGGACGTGAGCGCGTGCGTGCGTGCCGGAACCTTCGCTCGACACCTGCACCGCCCACCCGTCGCCGGTCGGCTCGACGTCCACCCGCACCGGCTGCGGGCCGCTCAGCGTGAGACCGCGGGCGATCACGAGGTCCTCGATCGCGACGAGGTCACCGGCGACGAGTTCACGCGCGGCGTCGGCGATCGTCGCGACGAACCACGCTCCCGGTACGACGACAGCCCGATCGACGACGTGATCGGCCAGATAGCGCGGAGACTCCGGCCCGAGCACCAGATCGAAAGACGCCGCCCCGCGCGAATTCGGATACCCGGCACGGTCTTTCTGTCGAGTGGGAGTCCGCACCGGAGCGCTTTCCGGCCGTACCGGGTTCGTTTGCGGTGTGGCAGCACCGTTCGAGGCGTTCCGCGTAGCGGCGGCATCGGCCGACGCACTCTTCGAGTACTCAGGGGCAGTTGGGTTCGGATCCGGAAGCGGCGCGTTGTCGGGTCGTGATGAGCGGCCCGCGAATCGCACCGGCGTGGTGTCTCGCTCCGCGAGTGCGCCTCCGGATCGCACCGCGAGATCCGACCTATGCCCGGAGTTACCCGGTGGCGTCGAGGCGGCTGTCTCGGATCGAGAGTCGATCCAATAACGTTGCCGCTGAAACGGATATGTCGGGGCGAGCACACGCCGCCGATCGCGCGGCCGGTGCACCTGCTCCCAGTCCACCGGCACGCCCGCCACAAACAGCTGCCCGAGCGCCGTCATCATCGTCTCGCGGTCACCGCGTCCGCGGCGCAGCGACGCGGCGAACCGTGCCGAGCCTTGGGCTCGCTCGCCGAGCGCGGACAACGTCGGCTGCGGACCGATTTCGAGGAAGTCGCCGATGCCCAGCTCGGCCATGGCCCGCATGCCCTGGGCGAATCGCACCGGCTGACGCGCATGCCGCGCCCAGTACTCCGGCGTGAGTTCCCCCGCGCGCAGCGGCGCACCGGTGAGGTTCGAGATCAGCGGGATCGCGGGGTCGGTCATCGTCGCGCCGGCGGCTGCCGCGGCGAGGTCGTCGAGGATCGGATCCATGGCCGCGGAGTGGAAGGCATGCGAGACGGCGAGTTCGGCGGTCCGGATACCGCCCGCCGACAACTCCTCCTGCAGCAGACCGAGTGCGGCTCGTGGCCCGGCGACCACCACCTGTGCCGGTCCGTTGTAGCCGGCGATCGACACCGTGGGTTCATGCCGTGCTACGAGCGGGGAAACCTGCTCGGCCGGAGCGTCGACGGCCACCATCCCGCCGCCGTCCGGTAGGCGCTGCATCAGCCGCCCCCGTGCGGCGACCAGGCGCAGGGCGTCCTCCATGGTCATCGCGCCCGCCGCGCAAGCGGCGACGTACTCCCCGACGCTGTGCCCGAGCACCGCCGCCGGCGTGACCCCCCAAGCCCGCCACAGTTCCCACAGCGCCCACTCGACGGCGAACAACACCGGTTGAGTGAACATCGTGCTCCGCAGCAACTCCGGCCCGTGATCTCCGTACACGGCTTCGACAAGCCCGATTCCGTCCGCGATCGGTCCCAGCACCGTGTCGCAGCGCCGCAGGGCGTCGCGGAAGACCGGCTCGGAATCGAACAACGCACGTGCCATGCCGGGGTACTGCGATCCCTGCCCGGTGAACAGCAGCGCCACCTTCGCGCGCGCTGTTCGCTCCACCCGGCCGCGAATCAGGTCGGACCGGCTCCGCAGCTCTCGCGCCGCGGCGTCGCCGGTCTCGGCGACCACCGCGAGCCGCTCTTCGAAATGGGTGCGGCCGGTCGCGGCGGTATAGGCCAGATCGCCGAATGACGAACCCGCCGAGTCGATTTCGTCGGCCCAACGCCGGGCGCTGTCGGCGAGGGCTGTTTCGTCGCGTGCGGACAGGACGAGTACCTCCGGGGCCGGCGATTCCGGTCGCGGCGCCTGTGCCGGGTCACCCTGCGCCAGAACGACGTGCGCGTTGGTGCCGCTCATCCCGAAGGAGCTGATCCCGATCGCCGGTTCGTTGCCGGTGCGCGGCCAGTCCCGCCCTTCACGCACGACTTCCAGCGGCAGTGCGGCCCAGTCGATCAGCGGATTGGGTGTGTGGAAGTGCAGGCTCGGCGGTATCCGGTGGTGCTGCAACATCAGCACCGCTTTGATGACCCCCGCGACACCGGCCGCCGCCTCGGCGTGCCCGATATTGGTCTTGACCGACCCGATGAGCAGCGGCTGCGTGCGGCCCGCCCCGTACACCTCGGCCAGCGCGGTGGCCTCGATCGGATCACCGAGCGGGGTGCCGGTGCCGTGTGTCTCGACATAGTCCACCGTGGCAGGCCGCACGCCCGCCCTCTCCAGAGCGTCGGTGATGACGCGTTGCTGGGCCGGGCCGTTGGGCGCGGTGAGACCGTTGGATCGGCCATCGTGGTTCACCGCGACGCCACGCACCACGGCCAGCACCCGATCGCCGTTGCGGCGGGCCTGCGACAGCCGGGTCAGCACCAGCACGCCACAACCGTCGGCGCGGACGTAGCCGTTGGCGTCGGTGTCGAACGCGCGCGACCGTCCGTCGGGCGAGAGCGAGGCCAGACGGCAGAAACCGATGGTGGTCTCCGGAGCCAGTTGGAGGTTGACTCCACCTACCAGCGCCAGATCGCAACGGCCCGCGCGCAATCCGTCGGAGGCGGCTTGCAGCGCCACCAACGACGAGGAGCATGCCGTATCCAATGTCATCGCCGGGCCTTGTAGTCCGAGGACGTAGGCCAAGCGCCCGGCCGCCACGCTCGGCGCCGAACCGATCACCGAGTAGGCGCCGATCGCGGTCGGCTGGGCGGCGCGCGTCGGTGTTGCCGGATACTCGCTGAAGCACAGTCCGACGAACACGCCGGTGCGGCTGCCCGCCAGCGTGCCGGGTGCGCGGCCCGAGCGCTCCAGCGCCTCCCAGCTGGTCTCGAGCAGCAAGCGTTGCTGCGGGTCCATCGCGCGCGCCTCCGCCGCGCCGATACCGAAGAACGCGGGGTCGAATTCGTCGGCGCCGTCGACGAAACCGCCCCATCGGGTGTACATCGTGCCCAGGGCCGCCTGGTCGGGGTCGTAGTAGGCGTCGATGTCCCAGCGCTGCGGCGGCACCTCGGTGATCGCGTCACGTCCGTGCCACAGCAGGTCCCAGAAGTCTTCCGGTGTGCGCACTCCGCCGGGGAAACGGCAGCTCATGCCGACGATGACGATCGGGTCGTCGGTGGGCTGGTCGCTTCTGGGCTCCCGTTCGGCCGAAATGTTCCCCTCCACTGGCTGTTCTCGCGGCCGCGGCACCGGAAGTTGGTGCGTGGAGGCGACCGCGGAGGGTGTCGTGGGCGTGACCGAAGGTTGCGGTGTGGGCGCGACCGGAGAGAGTGTCGCGGGCGCGATCAGAGGTTGCGGTGTGGGCGGAACCGCAGAGTGTGTCGCGGGCGGAACCGGAGGTTGCGGCGCGGGCGGAACCGCAGAGTCCGCCATGGGCGCGACCGGAGGCACGTGATCGGCGGTTTCGTGTTCGCCTCCAGTGGAGGCGAGCGCACCCTTTCGGTGCAGGAACCGCGCGATGTCACGCACGGTCGGGTAGTCGAAGACGAGCCCGGCCGGCAACGGCATCCCCACCTCGGTGGCGAGCGCGGCGCGCAACTCCATCCCCGTGAGGGAGTCGACCCCGGTGTCGTGCAATGGCACATCCGGATCGAGTTCTCCAGCCCTGTCCAGTACGCGCTTCGCGACGCGCTGCACCAGCGCCTCCATGGGGGCGCTGTCGTTCGACGCGACCGGCGGCGCCGATGCCCGAGTGGTCTCCGGTCGGGTTCGCAGCGGCGCTGCCACGTGCGGCGCCCGGTGCGCATACCACCGTTCCGGCACGAATTCGAAGACGCCCGGAGCAGTGCTGTCGTGCCGAAGGAGATGCTCGAGCGCCGCGGCCGCATCGTCCTGATACAGCGGCGGCAGACCGCGCCGCACGAGCCGCGCGGTGACATCGGACCGATCGGCGGCCATACCCACATCCGCGAACGGTCCCCACCCGATGCTCAGCGCGGGCAGTCCCTCGGCCCGCCGCCGCCAGGCCAGCGCGTCCAAGGCGGCGTTGGCCGCGGCGTAGTTCGCCTGGCCCGGGGTGCCGAGCAGGCCCGCTACCGAGGAGTAGGTGACGAAAAGTTCCAATTGCTTATCTCGGGTGAGCTCGTCGAGGTGACGCGCCGCGTGATATTTGGGCCCGAGCACGGTCTCGAACCTCGACCAGGTCTGCTCGGTCACCACGCCGTCGTCGAGCACTCCCGCGCAGTGGATGACGCCGCGCAGCGGTGGGAACTCGGATTCCGCGATGCCGCGCAACAGTGCCGCGACCGCCGCGCGCTCGCTGACATCCGCCTGCCGCGCCGTCACACCGACTCCGACGGCGCGCAGCGATTCCAGCAGCCGCTCCCCGGCCGCGTCCGGTGCGCGTCTGCCGACCAGCACCAAGTGCCGGGCGCCACGGTCGGCCAGCCACCGTGCGGCCGCCGCACCGAGGCCGCCGAATCCTCCGGTCACCAGGTAGGTGCCATCGGGCAACCGGTCCCCGCGCGCGGCGGGGCTATCCCTGGCGAGCAGGACGACGCGACCCGGATGATTTCGTTGCGACATGGCGCGGAACGCCTCGGCGGCACGGTCGATACCGTGCACCGCGTGCGGCAGCGCAGTCAGTGCACGCTGGTCGAACAGGTCCATCACGCCGCGCAGGATCGCGCCGAGCCGCCGCGCGCCGACAGCGGCCGGATCGAACGGCCGGTGGTCGACATCGTCGCGCCGGTGAACCGCGCCGGTCTGCACCGGATCGATGACCTCGACGAATCGACCGCCTGTGCGGAGGATCTCGGGGGCGTGCGCGGAAAAGCCGTCCCCCAAGCTGTCGACGACGACATCCACCCCGCGCCCCTCGGTCGCCGCCCGGACGCGTTCGCCCACCTCGTCGCCGCGCCAGGTATCGATCCGCGTGACCGGCAGACCCGCGCTCTCAGCCCAGCGACACAGCGCGGCGGTCGCGAGCACCTGCGCGCCGGCGTGCGCGGCCAGCTGGACCGCGGCCATGCCGATGCCGTCGGCGGAGGCGTTGACGAGCACAAGGTCCCCCGCGCGCAGCTCGCCCAGGTCGAACAGCGCGTGCCAGGCGGCGGTGAAGGAGTACGGCACGGTCGCGCCTTCGGCGAAGGAGAGGTGATCCGGCAGGCGGGCCACCATCCCCTCATTCACCGTCACGTGACAAGCGAAACCGCCGGTCACCAAGGCGACAACTCGGTCACCTATCGCGATTCCCTCGACGTCGGCGCCGACCGCGGTGACCCGGCCCGCGCATTCCGAGCCCAACGGCAGCACACCTTCCGGATGGATGCCCGAGGCCACCCACAGGTCGTGGGCGTTGAGACCGGTCGCGGCGACGCCGATTTCGACCTCATCGGACGCCGGTGCGCGCCGCGTTGCGGACGTCAACCGCATCCGGTCGAAGTCGCCGGAGCGGTCCGCGACCAATCGGTAGTCGTCGGTGGACGCGAGGCCGTCGGCGAGACGAGCTGTCAGCCAACGGCCGTCCCGAATCGCGAACTCTCCGGTGCGACCGCTGAGCAAGCCGTCGACAATCGGTGCGCTGTCGACGGACGATCCGGCGGTCAGATCCAGCAAGCGACATCCGAACTCGGGGTGCTCGGTGGCCAGTGTGCGTCCGAAGCCCCACAACAGTGCCTGATCGGGATCCGGCCGGTCGGCCGGTGCGACGCGCTGGGCGTTCACCGTCAGTAACCACAGCGCGGCAGGACGGTGCGCACCCGAATCCAGCGCGCGGGTCAACCGCAAGGCGGCTTCGATACGAGTCTGCGCGGACGCCGCCGTCCACGCGAACACGACGCCTCGGAACGGGTGCGTGGTCGCCGACGAAACGGTCTCGTCCGCGTGCTCGTCCTCCGGGCGAACAACCACGGTTTCGATGCCGCGCGCGCCCAATCCTGCGGTGACGGCAGCACCGACCGGCCCGTCACCGAAGATCAACCAGCGACCTGCCGGCTGCTCCCTCGCCGACGCTCCACTCTCGACGGGAATCCATTCCAGGTGGTGCAGCAGACGTCCGAGCCTGGACGAGTCGGCTGCGACGGCTTTCGATACGGCATCTGGTTTCGCGCTGAGCAGGCTCACCCCCCGCAAAGCGGCGAGCGTTCGCCCGGACGCCGAGTGCAGCGTGGCGTCACCGACGATGACGCGCGCACTGCGTTCGGTCACCCGCACCCGGCATCGGACGATCGATTCTCCGAGCTCCGGACCGCCGAAGAATCGAGCACGACCGATCTCGGAGGGCAAGAACATCCCTTCGCCTCCATTGGCGGTCACCACGAGGCTGTGCAGGCAGGCATCGAGCACGATCGGGTCGAGCACGGGTGCGCCGTTACCCGGCAGGCGGAACACGGCCTCGGACCCGGTGTCACTGATCCGCCGGAAGTCGAGGGCGCAGCGGTAGTCGGGGCCCAGTTCGAGGCCCAGCCCAGCCACGGTGTCGTAGTAGGCGGGCCAGACCCGCGCGTCCGAATCACTCGTCACACCATCGTGCGATTCGGCCGAATCATCGGCTGCGGCAATGAGAGTGGCTGTCGCAAAGCTGGTCCGAGCATCGCCGGGGCCGACGAAGCGCACGTCGTAGCCGTCCGTGCCGGGTTCGAGCAGGACCCGCACCACCGATTCGGCGGTGACTTCCAGCGGCTTGATCAATCGCAGCCCGGCGACCTCCCACGCCCCGGGCAACCGAGCGGCGATCTCGTTCAACCGAACGCACAACCACGCCGCGGGTACCGTCGGCACGCCACGCAGCCGGTGTCCGTCGAACATCTCCGGTGCCAGCCGCAGGGTGTGCGACGAGCTGGTGTCCTCCGAGCGCGGCTCGAGCTCCAGCCAGTGCCGTTTCCGCTGGAACGGATACGTCGGCAGGTCGACACGGCGCCACCGGCGACCGGAATATTCCGCCGCCCAGTCGATCTCGTCCCCCGCGACATACCGGCGACCCAGCTCGACCGAACCACCCGTCACCTCGACGACCGAACCGCTCGCGGTTACTCCCGAGGCGACATCCTCGAGCGCGGCGCGCAACTGCGCGGCGGTATCGAAGCCGATCGCGACGCGCTCACCGAAATGTGTACGGCCGACGGCGGCGGACGCGCACACATCCAGCAATGCCGTCTCCGGATGGGCAGCCAGCAAATCGCGGTAGCGAGCCGCCAGCGCACGCAGGGCCTCGGCGCTCTTCGCCGACAGCACCAGCAGGTAGGGCCCGGAATCGGTCACCGCACCGGTTTCGGAGACCTGAGGCGCTTCTTCGATCACCACGTGCGCGTTCGTCCCGCTGATCCCGAACGCGCTCACCCCCGCCCGCCGCGGTCGCCGCGAACGCCGCCACGGGCGCTCCTCGGCGACGACGCGGACCGCGATCGAATCCCAATCGATGTGCTGATTGCCCGAACGGAAGTGCAGCGAGGCGGGAATGCGCTCGTGCCGCATCGACTCGATCACCTTGATGATGTTGGCGATGCCCGCCGCCGCCTGGGTGTGGCCGAGATTCGACTTCACCGACCCGATCCACAGCGGCGCGGCCTCGGTGCGGTTCTCGCCCAGCACCGAGGCGAGGGCGTGAACCTCGATCGGGTCGCCCAGCGCGGTGCCGGTGCCGTGCGCTTCGATGTACTCGATGTCGCCCGCCTCGACCGACGCGTCCGCCAGCGCCGCACGGATGACTCGTTCCTGCGCCGGACCATTCGGCGCGCTCAATCCCTGACTACGACCGTCGGAATTGACCGCCGATCCGCGCACCAGCCCCAGCACCCGATCGCCGTCGAGCTGGGCGTCGGCCAGCCGCTTGAGCACGAGCACCCCCGCCCCGTCACTCCAGACCACGCCGTCGGCACGCGCGTCGAAGGTCTTGCACCGGCCGTCGGCGGCCAGGCCGCGCGCCCGCGCGAAGTAGATGTCGAGCGAGGGCGTGAGCACCACCGTCGCACCGCCTGCCAACGCCAGATCGCATTCGCCGCTGCGCAGACTGCGCACCGCCGCATGCACCGTCACCAGCGACGAGGAGCACGCGGTGTCGATGGTGAGGCTCGGACCGTTCACGCCGAGGAAGTACGACAGCCGCCCGGAGGCGACGCTGGACAGATTGCCGGTGCCGAACCAGGCGTCGGGCGCGACACCGGCCCGCGCCATCCGTTCGGCATAGTCATTGGACATCAGACCGACGAAGACGCCGGTCCGGCTGCCTTCCAGGCGGCTCGCGGGATAACCGGCATGTTCCAGGGCCTCCCACGACGTTTCCAGCAGCAGCCGCTGCTGCGGGTCGAGCATCCGCGCCTCCCCGACGGAGATGTCGAAGAACCCGGCATCGAAATCCTCGACACCGTCGACGAAGCCGCCCCAACGCGTGTAGGTCTTGCCTTCGGCGTCCGGGTCCGGATCGAAGACGGCGTTCACATCCCAGCGCTGCGCGGGTACCTCGGTCACCGCGTCGGTCTCGGTGGTGAGCAGGTGCCACAGGTCGCCAGGGCTGCGCACGCCACCGGGATAGCGGCAACCCATGCCGACGATCGCGATGGCGTCGGCGTAATCGTCGGCGGCAGCGCTCGTTTCGCGCCCTGTGAGCTGCGCCACGTTCGGTGTACTAGGTGTAACCGGGAGTTCGGGGGGGTATACCGAGGGCGTGAGCTGCTCGGAGGTGCGCGTGGTCGGTCGCTGTGCGGCTTGCGCTCGACTTGTGCGACCGGGCGCTGACTTCGCATCGAGCCGGGCGATCTCCTCGGACACCGCGGCGACGGTCGGATGATCGAACAGCAGGGTCGCCGGAAGTCGTACTCCCAGATCAGCGGAGAGCGCGTTGCGCAGCTCGACGGCCATCATCGAATCCAGCCCGAGTTCCCGCAGGGGCGTGCGGTCGGAAACGGCTGTCGTGCGGCCGAGGGCGGTCATGGCGTGGGCACGCACCAGATCGAGCAGTTCCCCGAGCCCACGCAAGGTTCGAACATCCTGCGAGTCACCCTGATCGATCGCCTCCTGCTCCGCCGGTACGTCGGTGAAGGTGGGGAATACCGCGACGACTCCCTCGGCCGACAGCAGCGAGCGCAGCGCTCGAACACCGTCCTCGGCGGCCAGTTCGGCGACGCCGTGGCGTGCCCACGCTCGGCGGGCCGTGTCGCTCAGTCCCGCGGCCATGCCGGTGCCCGCCCACGGGCCCCACGCGATGCTCACCGCAGGCAGCCCTTGCGCCGCACGCAGGCGGGCGAGGCCATCGAGATACGCGTTCGCCGCGGCGTAGTTGCCCTGCCCGGCCGTGCCCACCACGGCGCTGACCGACGAGAACAGCACGAACAGATCCAGCGATCTGCCCGCGGTCAGCTCGTGCAGGTGCCAAGCGCCGCCGACCTTTCCCGCGAACACCCGATCGATGTGGCCCGGAGTCTGCTCGATCAGCAGGGCGTCGTCCAGAACACCCGCGCAATGCACCACCCCGGCCAGCCTCGGAAGCTCGCGACCGAAGCGAGCGAGCAGCCGGGACAACGCCTCCCGGTCTTCTACGTCGACCACCGCGGTCTCGACATCCGCCCCCGAGGCGGAGATCCGCGCCATCTCCTGCTCGTCTTCCGGACCAGGGGCGCTGCGACCGGCGAGCACGACCATGCCGGCACCGGCCTCCGCCAGGATGCGCGCGGCGGTCAACCCCAGCGCTCCGCGACCGCCCGTGATCAGATACGCCGCGCCACGGTCCAGCTGAGGCACTCCCCAGAATTCATCGGAGGGCTGCATCCGCAGCGTGTAGCGGTGGCGTCCGCGCAAAGCGATCGCGAAGTTCGCCGCATCGGAACGGATTTCGCTCACCAGGCGGTGGTCGTCGCAGCGCGCGCCGTCGGGCAGATCGATCAGGCGACAGCGCAACTCGGGAAACTCGGTGCGCACCACCGCCCCCAGTCCCCACAGGGTTGCGGCGGCCGGGCGCACGGGTTCGCCGGACAGTGCTCCGGTTGCCCCGATGGTCACCAGGTACAGCGGCGCGTCGGTGACTGCCCGAGCCATCCGTTGCACAGCATTCGAAGCGAATCGTGTTTCCACACGCGCCGCTTCGGCAGTGTCGTCCGCTTCGGCATCGGACAGATAGATCACTGCCCGCTCCTCGCCGGGCCAGCGGGCCGGATCGGTCGTGCGCTCCACTGCCACCGCATCGGTGCCCGCAGCACGCAAGGCGGCGGCGAGCCGGTCGGCCTGTTGCCCGACGCCGATCACCAACACGGCGGCCGGGCCCCGTCCGCTCGGCGACACCACGGCGAGTTCCCAGAGGGGGCGGTGAGTGAGGCCGGACATGCGATCCCGATCCTGCGACTGCCCGGCAGTGCCGGACTCGGCGAACCATACGTCTTCGATATCGCAGACCACCGCCCCGGCGGTATCGAAAACAGTGATACGAACCGTGCGGCCGGTGCGCTCGGCCAGCGCCCACCCAGTGGCAACCGCGTTCACGCTGGACAAACGCAAACGGCCGATACCAATCGGCAGTCGAGCCGTGTCGCTGTCCCTGGACACCAACGCGAGACCGGTCTGCACCGCGGCATCCAGCAGACAGGGCAGCCAGGCGTCTGGTTCGTCGGCCAGCTCCGCCGGGCGTCTCAATTCGGCCAGCACGCTGCCCTCGCCCAGCTGCAACCGCGAAAGCCAGCGGAATCGTGGACCGAACGTCAATCCGGCGTCCGCACAGCGACGATAGAAGTCTTCGACATCCCATTCGGTGGTCGGCGCGAGCCGCGCCGCGGACAGTTCGCCGGAGTCGCGCGTCCCACCCGCGGCGGCGCGAACCGCTGCGGATACCGCGGTGACACTGCCGTTGTCGACGTGAAACCGCACTTCGGTGCGGTCACCCGCGACGGACACGTGCGGCTCGGCCAGTTCCTCCAGCGGCACCGGCCGCGCGGCCACGAAATCGATCAGCTCGTCGTCGGCGCCTCCGGCCGCACGCAACGCGCGCAGCGCGAGTTCCGCCGCGGGCACCACCGCCCGGTCCCGAAACCGGTGCTCGGCAAGGTATCCGGTGCGCGCAGAGGTGCCAGCGATCGGCACAGTGACCCGCTCTCGCTCGAAAGGATAGGTGGGCAGACCGTTGCGCCGCCGCGCGTCCGGGTGCACCACCGAGGTCCACTCGATCTCCGCGCCGGCGCAATACAGCGCGCCGAGACCGGTCAGCAGCACCTCATCGTCGGTGGCGGTCCGGCGCATACTCGGCAGCCACAAGGCATCAGGATCGGCGTGCCGCCCGAATTCCAGCAGCACCGGATGCGGTCCCACCTCGAGGTAGGCGTCCACGCCCGACTCGGCGGCCGCGCGCACGCCCTCGGCGAAACGGACGGTGCCGCGAGCATGCGCACGCAAGTACGCGGCATCCACGGGGCCTTCGAGCCGCGCGCCGGTCACGTTCGACACCAGCGGAATCGCCGCCACGCGCGGGGCGGGCACCAACTCGGCGACCCGGGCCTCGAAGTCCGCCAGCATCGGATCCAACAGAGGCGAGTGGAACGCCGTCGTGCCGGGCAACCGCACCGTGCGGATCGACCGTTTCTCGGCGGCTCGCATCACCTGCTCCACCGCGTCCACCGCTCCGGAGACGACGAATTGTCCGGGGCTGTTGACCGCGGCCACCGACACACTCGCCGCGAGGTCCTCCCACAGCGTTCCGAATTCCTCGGGTGCGGAGAAGACCGCCGCCATCGCCCCGCGCTGGGGCACCGCTTGCATCAACCGGCCGCGTTCGGCGGCCAGTCGCAACCCGGCGTCGAGGTCGAACACGCCCGCGACCGTCGCCGCGACCAGTTCACCCAGGCTGTGTCCCAGCACGACGTCGGGTCGAATGCCGAACGCCGCCCACAGTTCGGTGCACGCCCATTCGATCGCGAAAAGAGCCGGTTGCGCGTAGTCGGTGCGGGTCAGCGACTCCTCGTTCGCCTCGAACAGCAGCGACCGCAGACGGATTCCGCCCGGAAGCGGTCCGAGCAACTCGTCACAGCGGTCGAGCGCCGCGCGGAAAGCCGGATATCTGCGGTCGAGTGCCGCACCCATCCCCGCATACTGTGCGCCTTGTCCGGTGAACAGCATTGCGATCCGCGGTTTGCCCGGAATCGAGTTCATTGATCGAGGTGAAGGTTCTGCGAGCCGGCGCGCGGCCTCCTCGGCCGTTCGCGCCACGACCGCGCGACGGTGCACGAAATGCATGCGTCCCAGCGCGGCGGTGGCGGCGGCATCGGCGAGCGGCACCTCCGGTCGCGCCAACTGCCCGGCGTAGCGGTGAGACAGGATGTCGAGCGCGGACGGTGTGCGTGCCGAAAGAGCGAGCAGCGCCGGTCCTTCCGGGTCCGCACGCGGCTGCGGTGCGGGCGCCTGCTCCAGCACCACATGCGCGTTGGTGCCCGCGAAACCGAATGAGCTCACGCCCGCCAGCCGCGTCCGCTCCGTGCGCGGCCAGACGACATCGCGGGTCGGCAGCGCCAGCGCCGTGCCGTCGAGCGTGATTTTGGGGTTCATCGTGGCGAAATCGTGCTGGCGCGGAACGCGTTCGTGCTCGAGTTGCAGCACCACCTTGATCAGCCCGGCGATACCCGCGGCCGCTTCGAGGTGACCGATCTGCGACTTCACCGACCCCAGCAGGCACACCGACCCATCCGCCCGCGGCGCACCGAGAACCTGGGACAGCGCCTCGATCTCGATCGGATCGCCCAGCGGCGTGCCGGTGCCGTGCGTCTCCACGTAACCGATCTCGTCGGCGGCGCATCCGGCGTCGGTCAGCGCGTCGCGCAGCAGTTCGCGCTGGGCCGTCGGGTTCGGCGCGGTCAGCCCCATGGAACGACCGTCGTGGTTCACACTCGAGCCGCGGATGAGCGCCCTGATCGCGTCGCCGTCGGCGATCGCTCGCGAAAGTGTCTTCAGGACAACAATTCCCGCGCCCTCGCCGCGCACATACCCGTTGGCGCGAGCGTCGAAAGGACGACAGTGCCCGTCCGGTGAAAGCGCACCCATCCGGGCCAGCGCCTCCGAGGTGAGTTCGGATTGCAGCAGATTAACCCCGCCCGCCAACGCGACGTCGCACTCCCCCGCCCGCAGGCTGCGACATGCCTGATGCACCGCCACCAGCGATGACGAACACGCCGTGTCGATCGCCACGGCGGGACCGCGCAACCCCAGCACATAGGACACCCGCCCGGCGACGATGCTCGACATCGTCCCGGTGAGCGTGTGCGCGTCCACCGAACTCACCCAATCCGGTGTGATCGTGCGCTGATACTCCTGCCAGCTGACGCCAAGGAAGACACCGGTGCGGGCCGCTGCCGGGGTGTCCGGTGCCAGTGCCGCGTCTTCCATTGCCTCCCAGGCGACTTCGAGCGCCAGCCGCTGCTGCGGATCCATCGACGCCGCTTCGCGCGGCGCGATGCCGAGGAACTCGGCATCGATGGCATCGATGGGACCGGTCAGCAGGCCCGCCCGCCGACGCGCCCGCCGAGGAGCGGAATCCGCTACCGCCCAACGGCTTTGCGGCGCATCGACGATCGCGTCGCGGCCCGAGGACAGCAGTTCCCAGTACTGCCGCGGCGTTTCCGCACCGCCGGGAAAACGGCAGCCGATACCCACGATGGCGATCGGCTCGCGCTGCGGCCGCGCCTCCAACTCCTGTATCCGGCGGAGCGCCCGCGTCAGCAAGACCCGTAGGTCATACCCATCATCCGACATCTGCGCTGCCACCCACATCTTGCAAAAGTTGTGACGTGGAACATACGACGGGCCCGGTTATGCGTCAATTACACAGGGTGTGCACAAAAGTAACTATAGTTACCAACTAGTAGCTTGATCTTCCGCTGAACGATGTTGCCCGAGTGAAACATTCACTTTTGAAGGATTCACCTCAGGGCAGCTGATGCACCCGCGGCGCCCCGATCCGATCGATCCGGTCCCGTCCCCAGGCGCCCAACGGCTCCAGTGCGGCGTTGAGCGCCACGCCGATCTCGGTCAGCCGGTACTCCACGCGCGGCGGCACTTCGCGGTAGACGGTCCTGCTCACGATCCCGTCCTCCTCCAGCTCCCGCAGCTGCTGGATCAGCATCTTCTCCGAGACCCCCGGCAGCCCCTTGCGCAACTCGCCGAAGCGCCGCACGCCGTGGTTCTCCAGTTCCCAGAGAATCAGCGCCTTCCACTTGCCGCCGACCACATCCATCGCGGCGTCGATACCGCAGAAATACGGCCCCGATCGCTTCGCGCCCACCATACACCTCGCTACCTGCTCACAAACCAATTGGTAAGTACCGGACAAAATAGTAGGTACTTGCCGCTCCGTCGGGCAACGAGCACTCTTGGTCACGGCGCGCTGACCAGAACGTTTCTCGAACCCAAGGAGTTGAACCCGCAATGGCGGAGACCACGAAGACCCCGGTGACCATCCTGGGACTCGGTGCGATGGGCCAGGCGCTGGCCGCGACATTCCTGAAGGCCGGCGTGCCGACAACCCTCTGGAACCGCACCCGGGGCAAGGACGCCGAACTCCTCGCGGCCGGAGCCGTCACCGCCGCGACCGTCGCCGAGGCGATCGGCGCCGACGGCCCGATCGTCGCCGTACTGCTCGACCACGCCTCGGTGCACGCCACCCTCGACCCGGTCGCTGCCCGACTGGCCGGACGACAACTGATCAACCTGACCAGCACCGCCCCCGACGAAGCTCGCGAACTCGCCGCCTGGGCTGCCGGTCACGACTGCGACTACCTCGACGGCGGAATCATGGCGGTGCCGCCCATGATCGGCCGACCCGGCGCCTCCATCCTCTACAGCGGCTCCCGGACGGTCTTCGACACACACCGCGAAACCCTCGAATTGCTCGCTGCCGCGGAATACTTCGGCGAAGACGCGGGCTTCGCCTCGACCTACGACTTCGCCCTGCTCGCCACCATGTACGCCATGTTCGGCGGCTTCCTGCACGGCGCGGCCATGATGCGCTCGGTCGGCGTCTCCGCCGCCGAATTCGGCCGACGAGCCGCCGCGTGGGTCGGCGCCATGACCCAGTCGTTGCCACATCAGGGGGCCGTCATCGACACCGCCGCATACGCCGACCCGGTCCAATCCATCGCGTTCCACAAAGCCGCACTGGACGCGATAAACCGCGCCAGCCGCGACGCGAACGTCACCCTCGACTTCGTCGCCCCCTTGAAAAACCTGCTCGACCGTCAGGTCGCCGACGGTCGCGGCGCGCTGGGATTCGAACGAACATTTGAAGAACTCCTCTGACCCGCACGTCACGCTTTCAATCCCGCGATCCCTCCCGCACTGATGCCCAAACGATGCAACATCGCTTCAGCTATCGGTTTGCGGCGTACCGGCCGGGGTACCACGTGCACGTCGGAAACGGGATCAGGTAAGGAATCTGCCATGAGCAAGCGATCCTTCAGCAAAGGCGACAAAGTGGAATGGAAGAGCCACGGCGGTACCGCCGAAGGTGAGGTGGAAGAGGTGATCACATCCGACACCGAAGCCGCCGGTCGGACCGTCCGGGCATCCGAGGAAGATCCGCAGTACCGGGTGCGCAGTGCGAAAAGCGGCCGTGACGCGGTACACAAACCCGACGCTCTTCATCGGCAGGACGACTGAAATCATGACGACAGATAAGAAGGACACACGTGCGGAATTCGACAACATCGTCAATATGACGGCGAAAGAACTACGTCGTTGGCTCGACACCGACGAGTCGAAATCGGTGGGACAGAAATCGGAAGGCGGCGGCGAGTCGACCGGGCACCGGAGCGGACGCCGCATCGTGGACATCCTCGAGAAGAACGACCTGACCGACGACGACTACGCGCACATGCGCAAAGTCGTCGGCTACGCGCACCGCCATCTCGAGCAACGACCTTCCGGGGACATCGTCGACAGCAAGTGGCGGTACTCGCTGATGAACTGGGGCCACGATCCGCTCAAGCCCTGACTGAGGCCCACGATTCCACCGGTCGCCGCTCTCGTGCTGGGTGACCGATCGGGTCGCGGGTCGCCTGCGCGATCCTGTCGGGCGGCGAGAACGTTGCCCTCCCAGGAGTGGAGCATCCGCTGCTGGGAGGGCAACAGCAATACCGTCGGCCCTTGCTGTCCCGAGGTGAGCGATCGGAGGCCGCCGCAATTGCGAGGACGACTCGGCATCCGGTCTAGCCCGCCGAGGCGAGGATGGACCGCAAGGGGAGCATGATCTGCTGGCCGACTCTGATGAAGTCCGGGTTCTCGATACCGTTGATGTCGGCAATCCTCTGCAAGAATTTCAGATCGCCGTACTTCTTCTTGACGATTCCCGACAGGGTCTCGCCTGCGACGACCGTATGCCATTCGGCTGCCATGGTTATCTCCTAGTTCTTCGGGGGAATAATCAATTCTCGGCCGACGTGAATGACGTCGGGGTCCAGGATCTCGTTCGCGTCGGCGATCAGCGGGAACAGTGTGGCATCACCGTAGAAGCGCTTGGCGAGCTTGGACAGTGTGTCGCCGGAAACGACTTTGTACGAGATGCCGGGAATGATCAGTACCTGACCAGCGTGGATCTGGTCGGGATCGTCGATTCCGTTCGCCGCGGCGATCAGCGGGAACAGATGCGAGTTCTGCGGGCGATAGAAATGCCCTGCCAATCCGGACAGTGTTTCGCCTCGCACCACCGTGTGCTTGCGGTTCACCTCGGGGATGATCAGCACCGTCCCGACGCGTATCGAATCGGGATCCGGAACGCCACTGGCCACGGCGATGAGTTGGAAAAGCGCGGCCTGACCGTAAAATCTCTTCGCAATCGCAGAGAGAGTGTCTCCTGCGGCTACCGTGTGTGTATTGATCATCGATTGACCCTCTCGTCGAACTATGGGATTTCATAGGAATGTCGAGAACCCGGGGCGAATGATGCCGGACTCCGGATCGACGATCTCAGCGTACAGTCGGCACGACGATCATCGAAGTGCTCGGTCGGATTATTTCGAATTCGGGTAGTTCACTACTCGCTCATCGAGTCATTCTGCGCGGCGGCGGTGCCCGTCCGATTCGGTAAGCGTTTTCCGCACGGCGCGACGCGAGGCGCAAGGGCCCAAATGAGTAGTGGGCTACGCGTCACCCGCCGACGGGGCGGGCTTAGCGTGGATTCCGCGAAGAGCCGCCACACCATTCGAATGCCGGAACCGTCGTCGGGAGAAGTTATGGACGCCACAGCGCCAACGTATGTCCTGGCAAAGGACCTCTCCGAAGCGCTGACGATGGCATCGAGGTGTGCCGAACCTCGATCACCGGCCAGCCAGAGCTACCGCCTCCGGGCCGCGGGATTTCTCACCGAGAATGATCGAGTAGCCCACGCCATCGACACAGAGCTCGGCGAATTGTTCCGCAGTGACCCCGCGCTCAGCCCTCTTGTCGAGGCCACAGGCAGCAGGGGTGGCCGCAAACGCCTCACCGAGCACTTGTATCGAGCGCTGCACGAGCACCCGCACGCGCGAGAATCCCTGCTTTCGTTGACCCGAGGTATCGCCGACCCCCTCGCGGGCCGCACGCCCATCGGTCGTGTGCCGTCGCGGAGCCGGTCGTGGGGGTGGTTCAGCCGCGAGGTCGTCCTCGTGTGGATGAATGTTCTGATCGTCGTCCCGATCGTTTTCGCTTTCCTCACCGTGTGGGGCGGATTCCACCGTCATAGTTCGGCAGACGATCTGTCCACCGGAGTGCTGAAGATATTCATCGTCTGGGTGCTTTCCTTCCTGCCCAGCTGGCTGTATATCCGATTTCTGGGCCAGCGCGCGAGTGCCTTGTGGAACGAGTACGTCCTCAACCTTCACCGGCTCGCAGTGGACGAGCCGAAATACTTGCCCCGGCCACCGCGATCCTCCGAGTTCTACGAGGAATGGATCGCCGACGGCGGCTACCTCCAAGAAGACGATTACAATATCTACCGACAGAAATTCAACGCCTACTACGGGCGTGCGGTGTCCTCCGCGGGTGGATCCGATTTCGCGGTGAAGACCGAAACTCTGTTCCCGGTCTTCCTCGCCACGATCGGCTTCGCGACCTGCTGGACCGCGACCCTCTGGGATCTGGACTTCGTCGAGAACCCCACCACGGTGTGGGACATCCTCAAGTTCGGCTTTCTCGGCGCTTACGCGTTCACCGTCCAGAGCCTCGTCCGGCGTTTCTTCCAAAGCGACCTCAGGCCGAGTGCGTATGCCTCCGCGCTCTTGCGAATAATCGTCGTCTTCACCACCTTGGTGCCGCTGCACCAGTTGATCGACAGCTTGGAACCCGGCGTTCGATCGGCGGTAGCCTTCGTCGTCGGCTCCTTTCCGATCGTCGGCGTCTATGCTCTCCACAGGACCGCCGCGGTCGCCCTCCGCGCCGCAGTCCCCCAGCTCACACCGCACTATCCGCTCAATCAGCTCGATGGCCTGAACGTGTGGTACGAATCGCGGCTCATCGAAGAAGGCATCGAAGACATGCAGAGTCTGGTGACGGCGAATCTCATCGATGTCATGCTCCACACGCGTGTCCCGCTGGGCCGTCTGGTGGATTGGATCGATCAGGCTCAGCTCTACTTCCACCTCGATCACAGCGAGGTGACACGGCACGAACGCCGGCGCTCCCTGCGCTTCGGTGACAAGCCGTCGTCCCACCCTTCCACCGAAGATCCCAGCTGGACCGCGCAACTCGGCGGTAGTCTCGGCCCCGGCGTTCGCGCCGGCACCAGAACCCGGGTGAAACTGCGTCAACTCGGTATCCGGACGGCGACCGACCTGCTCATCGCCTTCCCGCCCAGCCAAGTCGACCCGCGCACTCCGGCAGGATCGGCCGGTGGTCAGTATTTCCAACATCTGGCGCCCGTGGGCATCGATCTCGATCAAATACGCATTCTCGTTCGCGTTCTCGATGGGAATACCGAGCTTGTACCCGTCTGGAACTGGCAACGTAGAGGCGCTCGTATCCGCGCCCCGCAGCAAACCTCGGGTAGAAGACGCGTGAACGGGCTCGGTTCCTCACGGCCGGAAACAACTGCGAGTGCACGGCCCTAGCCACCGCCACACTGCGCAGATCCTCACCGCGAGGAGTCGGTCGAATTCACCCACCGGCCCACCGAGCTTGCGGTGGTCGCGCCGTGGGTAGGCGCCCGGCGGGCAAGGTCGGAGGCAGCTCGACGAGGGGTACGGGCCGTCGAAGGTCGATCATCGTCGCCGTGTGCAGTCTGCGTTCGCGCCGCATGATCGGCCCGAGTTCCGGCGCGCCGATCGACACCGTCACGGTGCAGTCACCGGGGCCCAGTGCCGCCAGCATTCCGTTGCGGACGGTGGCGGCGAGCGGCTGGAGCAGTATCGCGACGCAGAGTTCTATCGTGAACTCCCCGACCGAATTTCCGTCGACGGTGACCTCCAAGCCCGGACGGTAGGTTTGCGTGATCTCGTGTTCGAACAGCGTGACCTGTTCGGTTCCACCGGCGCGGGTACGCATCGCCGCCGAGCGCAACCGGTCGTAGCGGCGCCAACCCCCGATCGCGACACTGCCCAGGTCGACCTCGAGCAGCCCATCGACGGTCTCGGCCACCTCGTGCAGCGCCACCGCCCCCAGTGTCCGGGCCACGCCCGGCGCCCGGCGCAGCGCCAAGCGTTCGGCGCCCCTTTCGTGCAGGCGCTCGGCCAGCTCACCCACCTCGACATCGTGCGGGGCGTTGTGGAACAGAACCGACCGAGCACTCATCGACGCTGGACTCGTCATCCGAGCACCTCCTTGACGTTCAGCCACGGCTCGCAGGCCCGCAGCCGTATCCGCACGTCCGGAGCACGGGTGACCTGGCGAACGTGGATCATCGGGGGGACATCCGCGACCACCCGCACGTGTACCTGCGGAAGACGCGGATCCTTGTTGCGCGACGCCTCATTCGGGCGTTTCCGGCGACCGCGAACAACCAGCGCCGCGGCGCCGAGGAGGAGTAGGAACCCTCCGAGACCGAGTATGTCGCCGACGCCGGTGTTCCGATCACTGTCCTCGGCTTGTCCCGGCGACGGTGGACGCTCGCCGGGCGGTTCCGTGTTCGCGCGGTCGCCGGTAGTGGTGACCAGCCGCGCGGGGATCATCTCGATGGATGTCCTCGCTGCAAGGCCCTGGGAGGCTCCGACGCATGCGGCGGAAATGGAGTGCGAACCCAGTCGGACCCCTTCGGGCACATCGACGCGAACATCGAACACACCACCTCGTACCTGGGCAGGCACCGATTCGGACCAGTCCGGAAAGGCGCGCGCCAGGTCACAAGGCCAGCGCTCGCCCCGAACGGTGATAGTGGTGCCGAGTTCCGCGGTGGCCGGAGCGACGAGCGTGGGCGCGGAATTCTCGGACGGTCCGGGGGTCGGGCCGGCACTCGGTGTTCGCACAGTTGTCCGGAGCGGTTCGGTTGTTGTGGTCGGCGGATTCGGCTTGGTCGTAGTGGTTGTCGGCTCAGGACTCGTCGTCGTGGCCGTGGGATCGGGCGTCTTGGTGGTGGTCTGCGTCTGCGTTTCCCCAGTCGAAGGCGGCGCGCTATCTGTCGGCGTGCTCACCGGCCACACCGGTCCCGCCGTGCTGGGCGGGACGGGCACGGTGGGAATCGGCTCCGGTGCCGCGACGGATACCGGCACGGCGCCGAACAGGCCAGCTATGGCCACCGCGACGAGAAGTGCTTGCGAGCCGTTTCTCATGATCACCTCCCCCCGAGGCCGGTATGCCCTCGAGGATCCAGTCGAGTGTGGGCGCACATCTTCCTCGCGACGCGAGTAGCTACCTACCTGTCTCCCTGCGATCCTCTACGGCTTGCCCTTCGATGGCCGCTCCAGCGAGGATCGCCTCACACCGATTGGCCAGCACAGGAGGATTTCTGGGTCGTAGTGCAGCCCCGTAACTCGGTACGCCAGCACTCTCCCCGGCCCGTCTCGGGCTGACCGATCACGGCGGGCAACTGGCTGGCATTCGCCGTTCGCTCGTGTACACGCGCGGTGCTAGTTCGCCATCGGTCCGGGTCGGCTGACGCGCCGTCCGCTGAGGCGAGCGTGTGACCCATGGCTTTGAGAGATCGAGTACCGGCTACTCATCTGCACCTCACACCCCTCGCCGACAACGCCGTGGTGGTGGACATCCCCGGCAGCGGCGGGCCCAGCCGCGACCCGTTCATTGCCGTTCCTGACCGGCACGATCGACGGTGCGCGATCCGCGCCATCAGGGCTTCGATGCGGCGATCAAGCTGTGTTCGCGACGCTGCCGAGGTCGTGTGCAGGATGTGCCTTGCGACAACGAGACCATGGGGCTGCCCGGCTCTCCCCCACGGTCGCGAGGCAGGGCCGATGATCGAGCACCCGTGGTTCACCCACCCCGCCTCGACTTGATCCATTCCCACAGCTCCGTGATCGAGGGGAACGCTCCACTCGCTCGAGTCAGGTCCTGGAGGCCTCAGAACAAGCTCGTCTGCGCGGCAACGGACCCGACCGTGATCGACTCGTCGAGCTCGATACGCCGCCCGATGAGCTGACTGTCGTTGACCAGCAATAATTCTCCGGAATCGGATCCGTCGCGGCAAGCGATGGTGTGCCCGTGCGCAGTCACCGCGTCGAGGACGTACTCCCCCGGCATCACCCCGCCGAAATCCACGACGGTCGCGTAGCGGCCCCGCTCCGCCACTGTGCGATAGAACTCGCCGCCACCCGACCAGGTCGTTCCGGTGCGCATCGTCCCGGTGGGCAGCACAGCGAGCGCGTCGGAGGCTGCGGCGGCCACTGCGGCCTCCACTGCCGCCCACGGAGCCAGCGGCTTGGTCAGTACACGAGTCTTCGCCGCGCTGCCGACGGCCTGCCGGAATCCGGCCTGTGCCGACACCACCCGCTCCAGTTCGCGAACATGCAAGCCATCCGGTGAGTCGGCGATGAATCGGGCGGCGAGCGCGCCCTGTTCGTACAGGCGGCGATGCCGACGTACCGCCGACGCCGTGCCCACCTTGGCCAGTCCGTCACCGAAATAGGCGATATAGAGATGGTGGGGCTGCGACACGTAATCACGGATCTGCTCGGGCAGGGCAGAGATCGGTCCGCGGTGGGTATGCACCACCGCCCACCCTTCCCGCGCTCGGCAATGCGGGCACCGCCGGCCGCTGGGAAGTTGTGCGGAATCCGGACACGCTCGCCGCCCCGGGAAACTGCCGAATCCAAGATATCCCAGGCAATATCGCGCCGTGTCGCGGACCCGGAACGCCAAGCGTGTACCGAGACCGGGCACGCGCTCGGCCGATCCGTCACCGCGGATCAGCTCATACCACCACTGGCCGCGCTCGTCCCAGCGTGTACCGCCGTACAGCAGGTTATCCGTCGTGGGCATGTGCTCACCGCTCCGCACGTTCGTGTTGGGTCGTGGTCATCACCATGATGCGCGACGCCACCGAAACGTGTTGTGTGCGTGTGGATAACTCATGCCGATTTGCCATGAGCCCAATGCCGGCGATCCGTCGATCTCGCATCCATGTTGCAGGCCTAGGTATTTCCGCGACTCTCCGGTGTTATTCGAGGCCGCGCGCCGTCCGCCCGAGACGCGGGATGGGGCCATCACTTCCAGGCACGCGCCGCCCAGTTGGGTGTCGGTGACCGATACCGATGTGCCGATGAGCGTCGAGGTCGCGTTCGCGACAAACTCGGCAACACCATTCCCGGCACCCCGGCACCCCGGCACCCCGGCACCCCGGCACCCCGACCGAGCGCCGAACCGGCCTGCCATAGATCTAGTGATTGCCCGCACCGGCGACGCGGACCGCCGAGCGGGTGGCCGGTCCCAACCGTGGTAGTCGCGCAGCAGATGCGACACCTCGTGCACCCGTACCGCGGCCAGTCCCCCACTGAAGTCAGTCCATGATGCCGGCGACACGCGGCACTGCCACTGCCGGTCTATGTCATCGGGCGGTTCGACAATCGGACTACGGTCCGCTTACTGTTGGTAACTCCGTCTCCCACAGCCTCGACCATTAGCGTCCATGCCGCATCCCGGCGAGATTTCTCCGGCCGCTTCCGTACTGCCGCCACACACGGCCGAGCGCGGCCTGCCGCAGATCGGCAGCACAAGGGTCCGATCGGCGAGATCCCGCGGACGACATACCCGTCACGCCCGGTGCCCTAGTCCGTGCGATCGAGCAGCGCTAGCCCCGCACGCCAGCCGCTCCGTCACATAGCCCGACATGCCGATCACGCACCCAGTCGAACAGCGCCACATGGAGCTCCCGCCGTCACCGGATGATGGTCCGACCAACCCATCCCAACTCGTTCGAGAATCCGCAAGCCCAGCCGCGATTTGGTCCACGCGGAGCGATCCGATAATCTTGCTGAGCACACCGGTCCGGGTGGCGGAATGGCAGACGCGCTAGCTTGAGGTGCTAGTGCCCTTTATCGGGCGTGGGGGTTCAAGTCCCCCTCCGGACACAAAAACGTGGCAAATATGCCTCAGAAATCGTGTCCGGGCACAGCCTGGACACCCACCCTCGGATCACCCCCGCGACCTGCGAGTTTACCCCTTCGGGGGGTGAAAAGTGTGACCGATGACACACTCATTCCGGTCGTACCCTCCTTCGCACTGGCCACGGTCGGCGGTGGCCTCGACACCATGCCCGGTGTGCCGGGACTGCCGCTGGGGAATGTCGAGCAACCGCCGCAGCGGACGGCCGTGCACAGCATCCGCCCGGTCGACACCAACGGCCACGTCGTGGACAAGACCGTTCTCACCGCGCTGGACTGGCGTCCCGGTGACCAGTTGTCGTGGCGGATCTGCGGCGGGCTGATCGTGATCACCCGCCCCGGCTTCGGCCGCCGCGGCATCACCAAACACGGCCACCTTCCGCTGCCGGCAGCGATCCGTCGAAGCGCGGGCATCCGCATCCACGACCGGGTCCTGCTGGCCGCCGACCCCGAGCAGGCGCTGCTGGTGGTGTATCCCGCGCACGTGGTGGATGAGATCCTGGCGCGCCGCTTCTGCGAAGGAGCCGGGCAATGAGCACGCGCACCGACGCCGACATCGCCACGGTGCAGATGATGATGGACCGTCTCGGGCTCAGCGTCGACGACCTGACCGCACGCGCCGAATCTCCCCGAGCTGTTCCGGCTTTCGCCGAGTACATCCCGACGGTGCTGGCGGCAATGCCCACCGGGCTGACCCGCAACCACTATCAAACATATTGGAACAAGATCCTCGCCCAGCCCGGGTGGGCGCAGCGGCGCCTGGACGAGCCGACGACCGCGGATCTGCAGGGGTTGTGTGAGGCGATCCGCGCACAACGGGTGATCCGCCGCAGCGACCGCGGAGGCCGTGACGTGGTCCGTCACGTGATCGATGCGTTGCGGCGGCTGTACAAACACGCCGAGGACAACCAGGTGATCGACCCGCGCGACAACCCTGCGGTCCGGTTGACCAAGCCGAAGCGCACCCGCTCGAATCGTCGTGCGTTGCAGAGCGATCTGCTCGCGCAGATCGTTCATGTCGCGGCGACCACGGGCAACGATCCGGAGCTGGATACCTTGTTGCTGCGGCTGCACACCGAGACCGGATGCCGCCGTGGTGGGGCGCTGGCGTTGCGGCCGCAGGACCTGGACCCGGTGCAGTCGCTGATCTTGCTGCGGGAAAAGGGCGGCACTCAGTTGTGGCAGCCGGTCTCCCCCACCCTGATGCGCGCGTTGTGCCGTCACGCCGAGCAGCGTGGCGCGGCACCGAACGAGCAGCTGCTGCGCGCACGCAACGGGAAACCGATCACCCGCCGCCGATACAACGGCCTGTTCGAACGCCTCGGCCGCCACCTGCCGTGGGTTCATTCTCACGGCATCTCGATTCACTGGCTACGCCACATCACGACCACATGGGTCGAACGCCACTACGGCCCGGCCGTAGCGAGCGAGTTCGCCCGCCACTCCCACAACGGCAGCGGCACCACCGGCATCTACACCACCGCCACCATCAACGAAGTCGCCGCCGCCATCGCTCACCTCACCGGCGAACCCCATCCTTTGGCCACAACACCACCCAGCTCGGATCGGGCCAGGAGCGGTTCGGCGAACATCCCTGCTCTGGAGGGCGCACGATGACCAGTAGTCTCCACTCCGCTGCGGCCGCGTCCAACGAGTCATCCGATCGGCCGGAAGAATTCGTGGTCGAGTCCGGACGATGGTGGTCTCGCCGCGGCGACCGGGTGATGCCGACGGATCTGGCACGGCGTGTCGCGCTGGCTGAGGAACAGTTGCCCTGGCAGGGACACAGCGCGCTGTATGACGTGCACAGCGAACGGGAGATCGCCGCCGAACGGGCCCTGCGTGTGTGGATGCGCGCCAAGCAGCGCCGCCAGCGCAAACGCGTGTTCCGTGCCGAACTGGCCGATGCAGAGCGTGACCGCCGCACCTCGGCTGCGATCGAGCGTGAGGACGCCGCCGAGCAACGCTGGCACCGGCGCGCTCGCGCACAGCGGCGGCGCGAAACCAATCCTGATGCGCTGGAGGGGATGCTGCACCGTCGCGCGACCCGCTCGTCGTGGCGGCTGCGGGCGGTCATGGCCATCGGGTTGCTCTGGTCGGCGGTCAACGTCGGCCGCAACCTGACCCCCGACGGCGCGAGCGGGGAGGTGAGCTGGTGGCTGTTGTGGGCGCTGAGTTTCGGTATCGAGGCGATGATTTCGGTGCCGATCCTCGAGATCATGGCCCAGGCCGCCACCGCTGCACGCCTGGGCATCACCGTGCAGCGCACCAAGATCGTGGTGATCGAGACGGTGTTGCTGACCGCGACGGTCGGACTCAACAGCGGCCCGCACCTGGCTGCTGGTGATCTCGGTCGCGCCGCGGAATACTCCGTCGCCCCGATCATGGTGGTGGTGTTGATGTGGTTGCACGCATGGCTCACCGCCCGCAACGCCGAGATGATCGCCACGCTTGCCACCCGCCGCACCGAAACATCCGCGCACGAATCTTCTGCATCCGACGGCGGTGTCGGCTCTGCGGATCGCGCCGTAGCTTCTAATCGGCCGGCACTGTCGCCGATGGCCGTGCCAGCGAGACCGGCATATCCCGCGTCGGCGACCACGACGACCGCCGCTGGATCCGAATCGGCGGGTTTCACACCGCCAGGCCGGAGCGGGGCAACCGCTGTCGCTATCTCCCCCGGGTTCGCTGAGCAGTCGACATCTCAACCGCCCGCTGAAGCAACACCACAAACTGACGGGGGCATCACGACAGCGGTGACGGTCAGCTCGTGCGGTGAGATCGCCGAGCAGCTGGTGCTGCGCAAACTCGTGCAGAAGCCCGCGCCGCAGATCGTGGCCATTCTGCAGCTGGCTGCCCAAGGCCTCAACGCCAACCGGATCGCCACCGAGATGAGCGCGATCACCTCCTCGCCGTGGGCGCGCTCCACCGTCGACCGCATCATCGCCCGCGCTGAATCCCTGGGCTTCGACCCCACCACCACCGACCAGGGGGTTGCGGCCTAGCCCGAAGTTTCCAAGCAGTGCCCGCAGGCACCACACCCCGCCTGAACACGCACTAGTTCCGGAACCAGAAAGGACGCCACTACAGACTCGCCGCTGGAGTCGGCTTGACCAGTCGACTCACAACTCCCGAAAAACGCGTAGCGCCCCCAGTTAGCGGCTGAGGGCACTACCAACAACACAACCCTGAAGGCTGCTGATGCCAAGCACCCCCAAGGTAGCTCACACCTGCGCACGTCATCAACCGCTGCCGATCGCAGCGGCGACCACGCACACTCCACTGAAGCCGAGCTACCCGCTGCGCCCGAAAAACCTACGTGCACAACCATTGACGATCGCACCGATGACGCCGTGGCGCGTGCGGTGTTCATGCGGCTGGCGCCCCTGCTGGCCGCACGCCGCTCGATGCGCCTGTGGAACCCCACCCTCGGCCGCTACAACAACCACGCCCGGACTCTGACCCGAAAGCTGCCCGACCAGCCTGCGGCGGTGCCGATCTATCGTGACGGCCGCGCCCGACTGCTGGCGTTGGATTTCGACAGCGCCCGCGACGGCACCGCTGCGGTCGAACGCGACGTCCACCGCTGCCTGGGCTGGATTCGGGAAGCCGGCGGCCGCGCGATCACCGACTGCTCCACCAGCGGCGGCCGCCACATCCTCATCCCCCTACCCCTCGGAGTCACCCTCGACCTCGTCCAGGCCGAATCCCTCGTCCGGCTGCTCGCTGCGCGGCCGCCCAGCCTGGACATCACACCGATGCTCAACCCGGTCACTGGCTGCATCACCCCGCCTGGATCACGCTGCAAGCAAGGCGGATACCGCCGCCTGGACGGCAGTGACGGCAGCCTCGACGACGCCATCGACACCCTCACCACCCGATCCGCGCCCGGCTTCGTCGCCCGACTACACCACCTGCTGGCCAGAACCGCGCACGACGCGAACACCGCGCACGATGCGCGCGCGACACCGCGCGCATCGTGCGCAGCCGACCGGACCGCGCACGCCATGCAGCTGTGGGAGGGCGAAGGCGAGCGCGCGCGGTTGCGCGCGGAATACCGCCGCCAAGGCCCGATCTCCGCCACCGTCGAAGCCTTCGCGCGCGACGGCGCTACGCCCGCTGATGGCCGCTGGATCACGCGCGCGGGCCGGCTGGATCGCTCCGCCGCACGCCAATCCGTGCTCGCCGCCGCGGTCGTGCGCGGCTACTCCTACCTCGACGTGCGCGCGCAGCTACCCGGCGCTGGTGGCAGCTGGCGCGGGTTCGCCGACGCCTACCACCGCTACGGCCACGGCGGCGACGCAGCGATGCACCGTGATTGGATCTCCGTCTGCCGGTGGGCCGAACGCACCGTCCCCGCATTCCTGTCAGTGGCGCACAATACAAAAGACACAGGGGGCTCACCCGAGCCCCGCTCGGCGGCACACCTACAGCAGCGGTGGCTGGCGGCCGCGACGCTGTGGGTGCACGCGCAGTGGCCGCGATCCCCGCGACGGTGGACCGTGCTGGCGGTGCTGCAGGCATTGGCATGGGCTTCCGCGGTCAGCGGGCAGATCGCACGTGGCGTGCCCGTCGTCGAGTTCGGTGGCCGATCCCTGTCCCTGGCCGCAGGCGACCTGCCCGAATCCACCGTATGGGGCGTGCTACGGGAACTGCGCGAACTACCCGGCGCACCGATCTTCCGCATCCGCCCAGGCCAAGGACTACTCGCCGACCGCTACGCCTTGGTCACACCACACCACGGCGTCCACCCCATCCGCCCCGACCAGGCTCAAATCAGCCGCGCACGAGTGGAACCCGTCCATCCCGCCTGGTCATTCCTCGGCCTGCACTGCCGAGGACTGTACGAACTCGTCACCCGCGCGGGGCTCACCACTCCAGCCGATGTGTTCGCCGCGGCCTGCGTCAGCCCGAGCGCTGGGTACAACGCCTTGGCCGTCCTGACCACCGCCGGCCTGGTCACCCATACCCACGGACGCCTACATCCTGGTACAACCAGCCTCGACGACATCACGCACGCGCACGGCCTCCACCACCGGCGCATCGAACGCCTCACCCGCCACCACCAACACCGCGCAGCCTGGAAACACTGGCTCAACCAGCACACCGGACCCGACCATTGCCACCCTCAACTCCGCGCCGTGGCCGTGCAGCAGCGGCCGACCGGCACAGCCACCGTGCTCCACCGAGCCGAGGCAAGAAGAAACCTCAACCTCTGCACAGCCACCGCGGCGTCCGACGGACCCCGACCCGGGAACGACCAGGGGGCGGACCGCCCGACCCTCGTGACCACGCCGGGTGCCGTGGCGGTTGCGCCCACAGCACGGGGCAGATCCGCGCGCGGCATGCGCGCCATGCCCGAGACCCGCGACCGCGATCACAGCAGATGGCCTGAGGTGTACGCGCAGCGCGCGCGATCGTCCGCCAGCACCATCGGCAAACGCGCTCACGCGAAATCCGGCCCCACCTACCTGCGCGTCCCAGTCGAGATCTACATAGAGACATCCGACCCGCCGATCGCTGGTGGCCGTTGGATGATCGAAACAGGCTCGACCGTAATCTACGAGCGCCCCACCGGGATGCAGGTGGCTTCCACCGTTCCCGCAGCCCTCCTTCGGAACTCACCATCGTGGAAACGCGTTCCCGACACAGGTTCGTGGCGGATGACGACCGAGGAAGAGCCCTCCGTAAACCGCGGGCTCCAGTGGTTTCGGTGTGTCGGCATGTAACGATCGGCGTAGCGGCGACGAATACCAACTGGGTTCGGGGTGTTTTTGAGTTACCACTCCTCTGGCCGGTACCCGACATTGGATTCGCGTCCGTAAGCCCAGAGCAGGTTCGCCGCTGCCACCTCTCGGACACCGCGGTGTTGCGCGTCTTCGAATCGTGGCCCTTTCGGGCCGGCTCGGTCCGACCGACAGGAGGTTATGGCAGCGGGACGGGCGGACACGAAGGAGGCTGGTACGAATGTCGTTGTGAGCGCTCCCCTTACGCGAGATGCCGCGCGCCGCTTTGTTGTCGCGGCATTCGACGTTCTCCTCGCCGACAATGCGATCCCCACCTCTTCCGGGCATCGACGCTTGCAAGCGCACATCGACTTCGATGCCAGACGCCTGGAGCAGCTGCCGCAGTACTCGGCGCTCACTCATGCCATCGGCACCGAGTTCTCAGCAGCATTCGAACCGGGTGAAGATGACAACCGGGCGCACCAGCTCACCATCTCGCTGTGGATCCACAGCTTCCTGGAACACTGCATCTACTTGTGCTCGATGCACGCGACCTACGGCGGCGACGGCGGCACGCCATACGACCCTCATGGTTCCCCGGTCGCCGAAGCGATCGACGAGCTCGTGTCCGTGCTCGCCGGCGCGTCCTACAACTTCGTGGTGACCCGCGTAGTCTCGCACCTCACGACAGAGAACAGTGCGAAGATCCAGATCGGCGATATCACCATCGAACCGGACAATCGCATGCTCGACGCACGGATTCGCCGACTGATTCCCGACGCCGAACACGCGTGGAAAAGACGCCCGCCGAGGGTCTTCCGGCCACCGAACTCCCTACTTGTCGCCACCGCTACAGTCACCAGCTCCGAGTCGCACTCCGACCGGGAGCTGCGCACCAAACTGGACAGGTTCGTCCTTGCCATCTGCCTTCTGACCGGCGCCACCGTGCAGTCCACCTACGAAGTCGCCGGGGCAAGTACACCGATCACCCGCTGGCCGGCCCGGCTTTCGATGCTTATCGACGACAAAAGACCATCCGTGGTGCGCCGGGTTGTTCGGCTCACCGGCACTGAAGGCGCGGCGATCGACGCGCTGACCGACCTCCTCGCGAACACCGAGGTGAAACGACCAGGCGCCGTGAAGAACTCTCTTTCCGTCGCCATCCGGAAGTTCAGCCAGCTCGATACCACCACCGACCCATTCGACCAACTGGTGGTGGCCTGTCCCAGGTGAATGAGACCGCCCGGATTTAGAGTCCTGTTGGCCCTGGTGAGGGGCCAGAAGGGACACTGAGAACCATGGCAGGACGTAAGCGGCATTCCGCGGAAGAGATCGTACGGAAGCTGCGCCGTGCCGACGAGTTGGCTGCCGCCGGGGCTTCGGGCGAGGAGATCGCCGCTGAGCTGGGGATCTCTGCGGCCACGTTGTATAACTGGCGGCGCCAGTACGGCGGAATGGACACCGACGCCGCCAAAGAGCTCAAGGAGTTGCGGGAGCAGAACGCCCGGCTCAAGCGGTTGCTGGCTGATGCCGAGCTGGAGAAAGACGCGTTGCGGGAGATCGCTCGGGGAAACTTCTAGGCCCGGCGGCCAAGCGGCGGGCGGTGGGCATGCTTTTGCAGGTCAA
>NZ_JBEXYF010000017.1:106175-191212 GCF_040630775.1 Nocardia sp. NPDC005745 | reverse complement strand
GGTTCCGAGCGAAGCGAGACCGAGCATCCGCCGTTCGCGGCCCGGCTCGCGTTTGCGCGGCCGCCGCGTCCGCGACGAAGTCGCCAGCGGCGGCCGCGCAAACGCGCGAGCCACAAAGGGGCCGCGAACACCCAGCGCCGCAGGCGCTGGAAAACCAACACGGCGCTGGAAAACGATTCAGCTCAGCTCAGCGTGGTGTGCCACACGATGGCGGCCGCCAAGGCTCCCGCGCCGTTGACCGACCAGTGCAGGGCGATCGGAGCGAGCAGGCTTCCACTGCGCTGGCGCAGCCAGGTGAACACCACGCCCGCCGCGGCTGTCGCGAGGACGGCGAGCAGGATCCCGATGACCTGTCCCGCGACGCCGCCGCCGACGACTCCGCTCAGACCGCGGTTGCCCGAGGTGAGACCGAAGGAGGACGCGATATGCCAGAGACCGAACAAGAGCGAGCCCGCCGCGAAGACGCCCCGCGCACCGTAGGCGCGAAGCAGTGTGCCGTGCAGCACGCCGCGAAAGGCCAGCTCCTCCGGTATCACGGTTTGCAGCGGGATGACGATCATCGAGGCGACCAGCGCGCCGGAGACGGTCGCGTAGCGATCGGCCAGGAAGAAGGGTCGGGTCAGCGGTAGCGCCGCCCCGATCGCCACGACCGCGAGGACCAGCGCCGCCGCGGCGAGCGCGTAGCGCGAACCGCGCCGCCAGTGCCGGGGCGAAAGGCCCAGTTCCGACCAGCCGAGACCGCGCCTGCGCACCAGCGCGAGCAGTGCGAGCGCCGCGACCGGCACCGTCAGGATGCTCGCCCACGCGGTGGTGAAGTGCGCGATCAGATTGGTGCCCGCCAGGACGATCACTACGACGGCGACGTCCACGTAGGCGTGCACTTCGTGGCGTGGGCGGGGCGGTGCTGCTAGAGCCGGCTCAGACATCTCGGCCAAGTCTACAAATCGATGCCTGCTTCGCTACGCATCGCGGGGTCATCGCTGGATCGATCACTTCTCGCCACCGGGGCGGTCCGCCGGAGTCCTCGCCGTTTCCGTGGGCCACCAGCGTCACCCGGTCGGCGACGATGCCCAACGAGGGGTGCGGCGTGATCCCGGGCGTCGTCAGCCCGCCCACCCCTGTGGATCAGTCCAGGCCTGCAAGGTGCGCGTGGTCTCGAAGCGGCGCGGCTCACGAGTGATCGGATCGGTGAACTCGAGCGAGGCGGCGAGCAGCTGGAGCGGCCTGGTGAAGTCGTCGACGGGCTTGTCGGTGAGCACCGGGTAGAAGTCGTCGCCGAGGATGGGAATGCCGAGGCTGTTCATGTGCAGGCGCAGCTGGTGGGTCCGGCCGGTGTGCGGGCGCAGCCGGTAGCGGCCGAGACCGTCGCGGTGCTCGAGCAGTTCGATCTCGGTCTCCGCGTTGGGTTCGCCCGGCACCTCCTGCGCGGCGAGCACGTGCTTCTCCTTGATGATCCTGCTGCGTACCACGCGGGGCAGTTCGAGGGCGGGGTCGAACGGCGCGATCGCCTCGTACTCTTTGCGCACGGTGCGCTTGTGGAACATGGTCTGGTACGCGCCGCGGCGGGCGGGGTTGATCACGAACAGCAGCAGGCCCGCCGTGACGCGGTCGAGCCGATGCGCCGGGATCAGGTCGGGGAGGTCCAGCTCCCGGCGCAGCCGCACCAGCGCGGTCTGCAAGATGTGCTGACCACGCGGAATCGTGGCGAGGAAGTGTGGTTTGTCCACCACGAGCAGGTCGTCGTCGCGATGCACGACGGGGATGTCGAACGGGACCACCGTCTCCTCGGGCAGATCGCGGTGGAACCAGACCGCGCCGCCGGGCACGTACGCTGCCTCGGGCGAGATCGGGCCGTCGAGGTCGACTATGCCGCCCGCGTGCAGCAGTTCGTCGATCCGCGTCGCGGGCACCCGGGGCAGGCGCTCCACCAGGTGGTCCCGGATGGTCGCCCAGTGACCCTGCTCCGGTAGTCGCAGCCGGGCCGGGTCCAAGCCGTGCCGCTTGGGCAACGGCGGTTGTTGCCGCCTTCTCATCGGTATCGACCCTAACCGCAGGCCGGATCAGGGATAACCGAGGCCGTGCCGCGCCGGGCGCTCAGTGGGCGCGGACCGCTATACCCGGGTAATCCAGCACCAAGCCGGACTTGTCGTAGCCCAGGGTGCAGGTGAAGTCGAACTCAGGGGCGTCGTAGTGGAACCGCGGTCCGTGCGCGCCGTCGGCGATGCGGACGTAGCGCTGTTCCAACCGGGCCACCGCGGCGCCGGAGGCGTACACGTAGGCCGCGGGGGCGTCCGCGCCGTCGCCGATCTCCCACGCCGACCGGTGCACCGGGAGGGCGTTGGTCAGCGCGGAGGATTCCAAGTCCACGTCGAGGCAGCCGTCGAGCAGTGGCGCGGGCATGCCGTCCAGCAGCCAGGACCCCGCACCGTCGGACTCCAGCACCAGCGTGTTCCAGCCGCCCGGTTTGCGCACGCCCACCTGCGCCCGGCACGTCCGCCATTCGGTGTCCAGCGCGATCCGGTAGTCCACCACCCATGCCGCGCCGTCCTCGACGGCCGTCGTGCAGCCGTCGATCAGCACGCCCAGTTCGGTGACCCGGAAATACGCCACCTCGAATCCCTCGCGGGCGGTGCGGTGCCGCCACGCGGCGGTGGGCGGCGGCGGCTCGAACATCATGGGGATCAGAATCCGCGCAGCCGGTCCGGGGTGACGCGCAGCACGACCGAGTACTCGGCGTAGAACTGCTCGTCGGTCAGGTCGATCGAGCGCAGGCCGTCGGCGTACTTCTTCGTGAACGCGTCGATCTCGTCCGCGCCGGGGCGTTGGTCGACCACGCGCGCCGTGCCGGTGAGCACGACGACGTCGCCGCCGTGCTCGGTGCTGTTGAGGTTCAGCGAGACCCGGGGGTTGCGCTGGATGTTGCGCACCTTCGGCTGGCCGGGCTTGCTGAAGATCAGGAACTCGCCGTCGCGCCACTGGAACCAGACGGGGTTCGGCTGCGGTGTGCCGGTGGGGCCGACGGTGGTCAGCCAGAGAACGGACTCGCGGTCGAGTCGTCCGGCGACTTTCGCGCCGAATTCGGTCTCGGTATCCACGACGGGGGTGGCGGATCGATCGGATGCCGTTGCGGTCATGGCAGGGTCAACACCTCGGCCGCCGGGACGATTCCGCTCCACGCACACAAGCCACTCCGGTGCGTGCGAGTTCATCGCCGTGCGCACCGGCGAGCCGAGGCACGAGCGCCGCGCGTCCATCGCGAACGCCACTACGGCGTGGCCCGCTGGTCGAGCACCATCAGCCGAGCCTCGACCAGCGTCCTGCGTGCGCGCCGCCGGACCCGGCACAATTCGACGTTGCAATCCAGGTGCACCTGCATGGCCGTGTGCGCTTGGCCCGCGGTCAGTTCGCCGGGATCTCTCGCGCAATCGGAAAGAACCGCAAAATTCGCCGTGCCATACATATTCGATGCTCCTGCGCGTCGGATGGGTTCGCTTTCGGTTGAATTCAGCGATGCGCACGAGCTGTCGGACCAGGATGCGCCGCCGTTCACGGAGGCTTCCCCGACGCGTCGGGAGTTCGAAAACCGCGAGTCCGGAACAGTTTTCACACATTGACGAAATAAGTCGGCAAGGACAACAGCCGGTATGCCGCCGAGTGTCCGGCGCAATGCCCTTGCGCGACACGAGGCGCGGGGTTTGCCCCACGAGACGGCGAGCCGGACGAGCACGCGGGGCGCGGGGCCGGATCTGCCAGGGGCCGACGCATCGAGCGCGAAGCGATGAAGACGGGCCGGACGAGGCAAGGTAACTTAGGCTAACCTTTCTTACTGGGCGTTCCTGTGTGAGGATGGGGCGATTCCAGTGACGGATGCCGCAAGGGTGAGAGACGAGGGTCCAGATGACGGTAGAGGTCGCGCCGCTGCCCGCGGCGCAGACGGGAAACCGGCCGCCGAAGACGGTGCTGAAAGAACGCAAGCGGCAAGAGGCGCGGGCCCGCAAGGAGATTCTCGCGCCCGTGCGCGGCCCGTTGACCGTCGCGAGCGTCATCATTGCCGTCGCGTCGGCGTGCGCGGTCGTGCCCTTCGTGCTGATCGTGGAGGCCTGCCGCGAACTGCTCCGAGACCAGGTGGACACCGATCGGGTGTGGCGCCTGCTGACGATCGCGGTGCTGGTCCTGGTGGCCCGCGCCCTGCTCCAAGCCGCCGCGCTGACCTGGACGCATCTGGTCGACGCCGGATATCAGCTCACCGTGCGCCGGGCACTGGCGGCCAAGCTGACCCGGGTGCCGCTGGGCTGGTTCGGCGAGCGCACGTCCGGTGAGGTGAAGAAGTATCTGCAGGACGACGTGGAGGCCCTGCACTACCTGGTGGCGCACGCGCGCCTGGAGTTCGTCGGCGCGCTCACCGTTCCGCTGATCACCCTCGGGTATCTGTTCACCGTCGAATGGCGGCTCGCCTTAATACTGCTGCTGCCGGTCCTGGCGTACGCCGTGCTCTACAGCCGGATGATGGACCGGGACGGACGGGACCGTTTCGTGGTCTACACGCGTTCCGAACAGGCCACCAAGCAGGCGACCATCGAATTCGTCGACGGCATCCAGGTCGTGCGCGCGTTCGGCCAGGCGGGCAAGGCGCACAGCGCGTTCCAGGACGCGGTCGAGCACCAGGCGCGCAGCGTCCACCGGCTGAAGATGCCGATCCTGAAGGTGCAGGCGGCCTCCGACATCGTCGTCACCCCGGTGTTCGTGATGCTGGTCGTTGTCTTCGGCGGATTGGCGACAGTCGGCCTGGACTGGGTCGAGCCCCTGGATGTGCTGCCGTTCCTGTTGGTCGGCCTGGGGCTGGGCAGCTCGTTGCTCAGTCTCGGCTACGGCGCGCAGGCGCTGCGGGCGGCCGCGGTGGCCGCGCAGCGCCTGCACGATCTTCAGCAAACCCCCGAACTGAGCACCGGGGCTCCGGAGGCCGCCGAACCGGCATCCGCGCCCGCAGGCCTGGTCCGGTTCGAAGGGGTCGGCTTCGGCTATCGCTCCGGCCACGACGTGCTGCGCGACATCGACCTGGAACTCGCTCCCGGCACCATCACCGCGCTGGTCGGCCCGAGCGGATCGGGCAAGTCGACGCTGGCCAAACTGCTTCCGCGCTTCTACGAGGTGGGATCGGGCCGAATCACCATCGGTGGCCGCGACGTCCGCGACTTCCCGAGCGAAGAGCTCTACCGCACGGTCGGATTCGTCTTCCAGGACGTGCGGTTGATTCGCGGCAGCATCCGGGAGAACCTGCGCCTGGCCCGGCCCGACGCGGACGACGCGGCGTTGGAGCGGGCCGCCCGTGCCGCGCAGATCCACGATCGCGTCGTGGCGCTGCCGCGTGGCTACGACTCCGAGCTCGGCGTCGACGCGACCCTGTCCGGCGGCGAGGCTCAGCGGCTTTCCATCGCCCGGGCCCTGCTCGCGGACACCCCCGTCCTCGTACTCGACGAAGCGACCGCCTTCGCGGACCCGGAATCCGAAGCGGCGGTGCAGGACGCGCTGGCGGTGCTGGTCGCGGGCCGCACGGTGCTGGTCATCGCGCACCGGTTGCACACCATCACCGGGGTGGATCGAATCCTGGTGCTCGAACGGGGACGACTGGTCGAGCAGGGTGATCACGCGAGTCTCGTCACCGCGGGCGGCGCCTATCAGCGGTTGTGGGAGATCAATGAAGCGGCGCTGGGCCGGATCGCCCTCGTCGACAGTGCGGAGGGTGTCCGATGATTCGCAAGGTGCTGGGGTTGGTTCCGGATGAATTCGCCCACCTGACCCCGAAACTGTTCGCCGTCATCGTGGCGCAGGCCCTCAGTCAGGCCGTGGCGTATCTGCTGCTGGTCCCGGTGCTGACGGCGCTTTTCGACGACGACCTCGGGCGCGCCTGGCTATGGGCGCTCGGCATGCTCGCCGCCGTCGCGGGCGTGGTGGTGTTCGGTTACCTGCAGGCGGCGATCGGGTTGCGTGTCGGCATCGGTATGCAGCGCGGATTGCAGACTCGGCTCGGCGACCATCTGAACGCGTTGCCCCTGGGCTGGTTCGAGACCCATGATGCCGGACCGCTGGGGCGGCTGATGGTCGACAACGTGCGCGAGTTGCAGGGCCTGGTCGCCTATCTGCTGGCCAGGATCCTCACCGGTGTCATCGTCCCGCTCGCGGTCGCGGTCGGCATGCTGATGGTCGACTGGCGCATCGCGCTGGCCATGCTGCTCGCCGCGCCGGTGCTCTACCTGGTGAACGGCTTGGCCAACCGCGCCTACACCAGCGCGGACCAGCGCATGCACGCGGCGGCGGCCGAAGCCGATTCGCGCGTCATCGAATTCGCTCAGGCCCAGCCGGTGCTGCGCGCGTTCGGCGCGGTGGGCTCGGGAAACCGGGCGCTCGACGCCGCCCTGGCAGGGCAGCGCTCGGCGGGGTCGCGCATGGTGTTCGCCAGCGTGCCGGGGCTGATTCTGTTCGCCCTCTTCGTGCAGGCGGTTTTCCTGGTACTGGTGTACGTCGCGGTGGCGCGGGTGACCGACGGCGCCATCTCCGCTGCCGTCGCGATCGCGCTCATCGCGGTGAGTTCGCGGTTCATCGAGCCGCTCAATCAAGCCGCGCAGCTGGGCGGCGCGCTGCGTTCGGCCGGTTCGGCCGCCGACCGCGTCACCGAACTGCTCGACGAACCGGTGCTGCCGGAGGCGGAGGCACCGGTCACGCCGGGAACGCCGTCGGTCGTCTTCGACGACGTGAGTTTCGGCTACCGTCCCGGTGAACCGGTGGTGTCGGGAGTGACCTTCAGCGTGCCCGCGGGCACCACCACGGCCATCGTCGGGCCGAGCGGCGCGGGCAAGACGACCTTGCTGCGCTTGGCCGCCCGCTTCTACGACGTGGATTCGGGCCGGGTGGTGGTGGGCGAGCACGACGTTCGTGATCAGCCGTCGGCGACGCTGCTCGATCAGTTGTCGCTGGTCTTCCAGAACGTTTACCTGTTCGATCGGTCGGTGGCCGACAACATCCGGATCGGCAGGCCGGAGGCCGATGACGCCGAGGTGCGTCGCGCGGCGGCCGCGGCAAGGGTCGACGAGATCGTCGAGCGTCTTCCCGACGGTTTCGACACCCGGGTCGGCGAGGGCGGCGCGGCGCTGTCCGGCGGTGAGCGCCAGCGCGTCTCGATCGCCAGGGCGCTGCTGAAGGACGCGCCGATCGTGCTGCTGGACGAGGTGACCAGTGCGCTGGATCCGCACAGCGAAGCGGTCGTGGTACGCGGGATGCACGAGATCACCAAGGACAAGACGGTGATCGTCGTAGCGCACCGCTTGGCCACCATCGCCCACGCCGACCAGATCCTGTTCGTGGACGGTGGACGGATCGTGGAGCGCGGTACGCACGCGGAACTGCTCGCCCTCGACGGCCGCTACGCCGCGTTCTGGAACGAGCGCTCTCGCGCGGCGGGCTGGCATCTGGAACCTGTTGCGACCTAGCAATTTTTCGGGTCGACGAAAACGCCGCACCGCGGGGGGGAGCGGTGCGGCGTGGTGAAGAAAGACCCTACTTCCAGTAGGCCTGGAATTTGATCGCTGTCTTGGGCAGATTGTGCGTCGTCTTGAAGCTCTTCACGATCGAGCGGGTGGTGTGACCGTCGCAGGCGACCCAGGCGAACGCGTCGGCCGGGCAGGTGAGTTCCTGGGCCGCTTCGCGCAGCAATCGGCCGTCATCGATGCGCTGCAACCACGTCACCTGGTGGTGCGGTTTGTTGCGCAGCGGGATGGTGATGTCGGATTCGTGCTGCCACTCCAGCCAGACCCGCGCCGGGGTGTCGCCGATGGCGTCCAGCAGCGAGTTGATCGCGGGCAGCGAGGCGGTGTCGCCGAAGATGAGGTATTCGCCGGGGGTGGATTCCGGCAGTTGGAAATTCGAGCCGAGCACCGACACGTCGAGTTCGTCACCGACCGAGGCGTTCTGCGCCCAGCGGGCGGCGAGCCCATCGTGCAGCGCGAACTCGATCGCGCAGCGGTCACCGTCCGGGTCCTGGTCGACCAGGGTGTAGCCGCGCTGTTGCAGCTTGCCGCTCTCGCCGTCGGGGAACCAGCACCGAACCCACTGGGTGGGGTGAACCGGGTGATCGGCGAGTAGCCCGCCTGCGGTGAAGCCGAGTCGCACGTACTTGTCGGTGACGTGTTCGGTCGACGTGACGGTGAGCCGGTAGTCGTTCCCACCCCACGCCTTGACTAACAGACCGTTGAAGCCTTTGCCCATGACACTAAGGTTAGCCTAACGAAAGTTGAATGTCGCGTGGTGCTTTCCGTAGCGCCGCCGAGGGTCGCACCCCCGGGCACTGCCCGGGGGTGCGAGGGTTCGGGATCAGCAGGACAGCGCGAGCGCCGAGGCGAGGCTGCACTCCGCCTGGCGGGTCAGCTTCCAGTAGCCGTCGATCTGCTTCCACGAGACGTCGTAGGTGAAGTCCGGGTAACCCTCGGTGGTGACGAGCAATTGCGCATCGACCCGGTCGCCGGAGGTGGACGGGTTGACCACGCTGTAGCGCAGGCTCGGCGGAGCGGCCGCGAGCAGGCCCGCGATCTTGTCCATCGTCGCGACGCCCGCGTCGCCCGATTCCAGCTCCGCCGCCCGCGCGCTGCGCGAGGCGCCGGTGTTGATCGCCACGCGCAGTTTGGCGGTGAGCTCACCCGCGCCTGGGGCCTGAGCGTGCAGGGGCGCGACCATGGGCGCCGCCACCGCGGGCGCGACGGTAGCCACTGTGCCGGCGAGCGCGGCCGCGAGCGCGAGCGTCGTTGCGGCGAGCCGGGTAAGGGCCTTGTTCGAAGTCCTGGTCATTTGTTCATCCAATCGTTCGCGGGTGTGAGTGTCACCGCTCTGGTCGGGTACGAGTGTGCAATATAAGGTAAGCCTATGCAAACATAATCCGGACGGGTTCTGGTTGTCGGCGCGGGAGTGAACCCGTGCACCCAGCGGGAAGCCGCGGGACGTCGGAGAGAGTGGAGAACCGGTGGAAACGCTTCTGGTGATCGGAGCTGGCCCGAAAGCCCTTGCGGTGGCCGCGAAAGCGCACGTGATGCGCGAACTCGGCTTGCCGGCGCCGCGGGTCGTCGTCGTCGAGGCGCACGCGGTGGGCGGGAACTGGCTGCCGAGCGGCGGCTGGACCGACGGCAGGCACCGGCTGGGCACGAGCCCGGAGAAGGACGTGGGCTTCCCGTATCACTCGACCTGGGCGCGCGGGCGCAACCAGGAGATCAACGCGGCCATGATGGCTTACAGCTGGACGTCGTTCCTGATCGAACAGGGCACCTACGCGGAATGGATCGATCGAGGTCGTCCGAATCCGGCCCATCACGTCTGGGCGAAGTATCTCCAGTGGGTGGCGCGCCGGATCGATCTCGAACTCGTCTCCGGCACGGTGCGTTCCATCGGCGCCGCCGCCGACGGCTGGCTCGTCACCGCGACGGATCCCGGCGACGGCACGATCCGGCTGGACGCGACCGGGCTGATGATCACCGGTCCCGGCGTCAGCACCAAGGCACTCGCCGACCATCCGCGAGTGTTGAGCATCGCGCAATTCTGGGATCTGGCCGGGCGGCGCAGCCTGCCCGTCGCCTCCCGGGTCGCGGTGATCGGTGGCGGCGAGACGGCGGGATCGGCGTTGGACGAGCTGGTGCGTCACGGCATGCTGTCGATCTCGGTGATCTCGCCGATGGCGACGATCTACACCCGTGGCGAAAGCTATTTCGAGAACTCGCTGTTCAGCGATCCGGTCAAGTGGGCGGCATTGACCGTCCAGGAACGGCGCGACGTCATCCGCAGGACCGACCGCGGCGTCTTCTCGGTGCGGGTGCAGGAGAGCCTGCTCGGCGACAGCCGGGTGCATCACCTGCAGGGCCGTGCGGTTCGCGTCGCCGAGCAGGGGGACGGGGTGGCGCTGACGCTGCGCAACGAGCGGCGTCCGGATCAATCGCATACTTTCGACCTGGTCATCGATGCCACCGGCGGCCAGCCGCTGTGGTTCCTGAACCTGTTCGATCAGGACGCGGCGGACCTGCTGGAGCTGGCGGTCGGCGGCAGACCCACCCAGGAGCGGATCGAGGTATCGATCGGCTACGACCTCGCCGTGTCGGGGATGGAGACCAAGCTCTACCTGCCCAACCTGGCGGCGGTCGCGCAGGGGCCCGGGTTCCCGAATCTCAGTTGCCTGGGCGAACTTTCCGATCGGGTGTTGCAACCGGTCACCAGGCGGTCCGGTGCGCACCTCACGGGCGCCGCCGCGCGAGCGCTCGGATGAGTGCCCACGCTATCGACGCCGCGCACCGCGCCTCACTGCCGCACGGTCGGGATGTCCGCCGGGGTGCGCGGCAGATAGTAGAGCTTGATGCGGCGGTCCGGACGGATGTCGAACTCGCCGAGATCGGGAACGCCGAACCGCTCGGTCATGCGCCGCACCGCGACATTGCGGTGATCGGGTTCGACCAGGATGCGACGGCAGTTCGATTCCGCGAAGATCCCGGCCAGCAGGCCGCTGACGAAGGCGAACATGATGCCTCGCCCGATCGCCTCCGGGTCGGCGGTGGCCAGGTGGAAGGCCACGTCATAGGGGTCGGCGTGGTAGATCCTGGCGATCTCGTCCTTGGCCGGGCGATACAACTCCAGGTAGGCGATGTCGCGACGGCCCAGTTCCGGCCTGCCCGCGGCGGCGAAGTCGTAGCCGACGATGCATGGGCGGGAATAGGTTCCGGCCAGCTGCGCGCGCAGATTCTGCCTGCGCAGTTCGACGGGCCACGGCTGCTCCCACGACTCGATCAGATGCGGCCGGTTCATCCACTCGGTGAGCAGCTCGGCGTCGGCGCCGTCCGCGTCGACCGTCCGGATGTCGAACGGAGCGGGCAGGGCGGGCAGTGGCGGAGCGGGCACGGCCCGCAGTTCGTCGGAGATGTCGGTCAGCTCGCGCGCGATGACATAGGGCGTTTCAGTGGGGTTCATCGGTCGTCGAGCTCCGTTCGGTAGTGGCCCTGCTGGATGAATGTAAGGTTACCCTATGCTAACCTCTCGTGGTCGGCGAGGCCCTGTCGTTCCCGGAGGACGGCGCGGGGCAGCGCGCCGCGGCCGAATCCATTTGTCCGCGGTGTCTTTTCGCTGATACCGCGTTATGTGTAGGAGCTGTTGGATGTCGAGAAAACCCGGGTGGATTCGGAAGTTCCACAAGCCCGCCGTGGAAACGCTGCCGCCCCTGGTGCTGTTCCCGCACGCAGGCAGTGGAGCCTCGACCTACCGCACCATGTCCAAGAGGCTCAGTGCGGATTTCGACGTCGTCCTCGTGCAATATCCGGGACGTCAGGATCGGGCCGCCGAACCGATGCCCGCCAGTCTTTCCGAACTCGCGGCCGGTGCGCTCGCGGAATTCCTCGAATCCCCGTATCACCGCGGTATTCCGATCACGGTATTCGGGCACAGCGTCGGCGCGATGGTGGCCTTCGAGTTCGTCCGTCAGGCCGAGGCCGCCGGGGTGCCGGTGGCGCTGCTCGGCGCGTCCAGCGCGGTGGCGCCCGCCTTGGTCGCCGACAGCGAACCGCTGCCGACCGAGGAGGAGGCGCTGCTCGACCGGCTCGCGGCCCTGAACGGCACCGGCGCGGATGTTTTGGCCGATCGCGACATCATGCGGATGACACTGCCCGCGCTGCGGGCCGACTATCGCGCCTTCGATGCCTACGTGTGCGAACCGGAGGTCCGGGTCGGTGCGCGAATCGAGGTCATCGGCGGCGCCGACGACGACTTCGTCACCGTCGCCGAACTGCGCCCATGGCTCGCGCACAGCGCTCGGGGCGGCTCGGTCACGCTCTTCGACGGCGGGCACTTCTATTTGTACGACCACATCGACGGCATCGCGGAATTGCTTTCCGCCGCAGCCGCCGACGCCGGACAGTCCGCTCTTTCCAGTTAGGTTCAGCATGTCAGGATCGGCTTCGGGGGATGAAGACCATATCGTCATCGTCGGAATCGGGGTCGAGGCCCCCGGCGGAATAAACAGTCCACAGGAATTCTGGTCGGCGCTCACCGACTCGAAAGAACTCATCGGGCCGCTGCCGCGCGACCGGGAATGGCCGATCGAACAGCTGCTCACCCTCGGCCGCAACGACGGCTGGACCGACGTTCGCGATGCGGGCGGGTTTCTTTCCGAAGCAACGGAATTCGACGCGGCGTTCTTCGGGATCACGCCGCGGGAAGCCGTCGCGATGGATCCGCAGCAACGCGTGGGACTGCGCGTCGCGTGGCGGGCGGTCGAGGACGCCGGATTGAATCCCGGCGCCGTCGACGGCGCCGAGGCGGGGTGCTGGATGGGCGTCACGCCGTTGGAGTACGGGCCGCGGATGGCGAGCGTCAGCGAGCACAGCGGCTATCGGATGACCGGCACCACGCTCGGCGCGGTGGCCGGCCGGATCTCGCACAGTCTGGGGCTGATCGGGCCTTCGATCAGTGTGGACACCTCCTGCGCGGCCGGTTTGACCGCCCTGCATCAGGCGGCGGCGGCGATCCGGGCGGGCGAATGCGACTGGGCCCTGGCGGGTGGCGTGTGCGTGATGGGTTCACCCGGCATGTTCGTGGAGTTCGCGAAGAACAACGCGCTGTCGACCGACGGCCACTGCCGCGCGTACTCCGCGGGCACCACGGGGACTCTGTGGGGCGAGGGCGCGGGAGCGGTTGTGCTGGAGACGGAATCGCGGGCACGGCGGCTCGGTCATCGGATCTACGCGCGACTGCTCGGCTCCCGGGTCAATCACAACGGCAAGGGCGCCCCGCTGGCCGTGCCCAGCGCCGACGCGCAGGAACGGCTGATCCGCGCGGCGCTCACCGCGGCCCGCGTCGCACCGGAACAGATCGGTCTCGTCGAGGGGCACGGCACCGGCACGTCGGTGGGCGACCCCATCGAACTGACCGCGCTCATGCGGATGTACGGCGCGCCCGAGCGTGCGCGGGGCGCACTGCTGGGATCGGTCAAGTCGAACATCGGTCACACGCAGGCGGCGGCGGGCCTGCTCGGCCTGATCAAGATGCTGCTGTGCGGCGCGAACGGTCACGTCGTGCCGAGTCTGTGGGCGGAGAACCCGACCGACGCGGTCGACTGGGAGACCACGAGCCTGCGGCTGGCGACGAAATACGCACCGTGGGAGCCGATCGATGGCGTCCGCTACGGAGCGGTGTCGGCATTCGGGGTGGCGGGGACCAACGCGCACGCGATCGTCGGGATGCCCGTTCTGGAGGAGGACAGTGATGCCTGAGTATCGGCTACCGGACGGCACCACCCCGGTCCTGCTCTCCTCGGACAGCGCCGCCGGGCTGCGTGCCGAGGCCGCCGCGATCCTGGCCTACTCCGAAACCCACCCGCGGGTGGACCCCGATCGACTGGCGAGCCATCTGTTCCGCACCAGGATCGCCCGCAGGTTTCGCGCGTTGGCCATGGTCACGACGCGCGAGGAGTTGCTCGACGCGTTGCGGTCGGTCGCGGCGAACGCCGCGCATCCGGCGGTGGTGACCTCCGACGGCGCCGTCGCGGCACGCCGCGTCGGATTCGTCTTCCCCGGCCAAGGCAGCCAGCGCCCCGGCATGGGCAAGCCGTACTACGACTTCTCGCCTGCGTACCGGGCCGCCGTGGACGAGTGCGCGGCGGTGCACGAGGAGCGATACGGCCATGCGCGGCCGGTGCGCTATCTGCTCGCGGCCGACGAGGAGTACGGCGAAACGCTCTGGGAAGTGCAGCCCGCCAGGATGTTCCACCTGATCGGCTTGGCCGCCATGTGGCGGGCGGCGGGCGTGCGTCCCGCCGCGACCATCGGGCACAGCCAGGGTGAACTCGCCGCCTGCGTGGTCGCCGGGGCGCTGACGTTGCGCGATGCGGTGTCGATCGTCACGCACCGGGCCGAACTGCTGGAGCGGGACCTGTCGGACGGGTACGCGGTGGCAGTGCTCGGCGCAGACCGGGAGGAATGTGAGGAGCTGCTGGCCCGGAATTCGGGGTGGGCGGAGGTCTCCATCGTCAACTCGCCTCGTCTGATCGGCGTCTCGGGCCACGAGGCCGCCATCGCGGAACTCGTGGCGACCGCGACCGCCAAAGGGCTGTTCGCGAGGCAGATTCAGATGTCCTTCCCGTCGCACACCTCCGCGATGACGCGGTTGCGCGGTGAATTTCAGTCCGGGCTGGAGAAACTGAGCAGCAAGACCTTCGAGATCGGCGAGATCGCCTGCTACGGAGGCACGCTGGGGGCGGCGATCACCGCCGAATCGACGCATCACGACTACTGGTACTGGAACCTGCGCAACCGGGTCCGCTTCGATCGCGCGATCGTGGCGGCGGCCGAGAACGTGGACACCTTCGTCGAGATCGCCGAGCATCCGACGTTGCAGCCGGCGCTGCGGGAGAATCTGGCCCACGTCGCGCCGGAGCCGGGGCGGGTCGCCCGTGAGTTCCGCATCGCCGGGACGTCACTGCGCACCGCGAACGGGCTCGGTGAGTTCACCCGGAATCTGGCCGAGGTCGCGGTGCACGACCTGCACTACGACTGGCAGGCACTGCGCACCGGATCGCAGCAGCGCCCGACGCTGCCGTTGCGTGACTTCCCCGCCACGGTGATGAATCGGAAGAGGCTGTGGGCGCCGTACCAATCGGGGGCCGAAGCGCCGGTCCCGGTCGCCGTGCCGCCCGTGCGGTTGCGCGAGGAGTGGACCAAGTTGTCCCGGTTCGCGCTGGCCGCACCGCGGACCGTGCTGCTCGCCGATCACGACCCTCGCGCCGACGAACTCGCGGCGGCGATGCACGCGCGGGCCCCGCGCCACGGCGCCGCCATCTCCGGCACCGAGACCCCCGCCGATACCATGATGCTGCTGCTCGCGCCGACTGTGGCCGCGGACGAAGAAGGCGCTGTCACGGAACTCGCCGAGTTCGCTCGCATTACCGAACAGTTGACCACGATCGCTCCGGGCGTCACCGAATGCTGGCTGGTGACAATCGGTGCGGAGGCCGCGACGCCGGAAGACGACCCGTCGCTCGCCCACTCGGCGGCGAGCGCCGCGTATCGCAGCGTGGGCCTGGACCATCTCGGCATCGCGTTCCGGCACCTCGACCTGCCGCCGGACGCCGCGACGCTGAATCCGGCCACGGTGGCCGACAAGATCTTCGAAGCCATCCATGTGCAAGGCGAGCCCGAACTCGCGCTGCGGAACGGGAAGTTGCACGCGAAGCGTCTCGTCCGCGCCGAGCCGGGCGGTGCCTCGACGCCTCCGGATCTGCGCGAGGTCTTGATTCTCGGTGGGACCGGACACGTCGGCCTCGAGTTCTGCGCGCAGTTCGTCCGCGACGGCGCGTGCCGGATCACCCTGGTGAACCGCACCGGCGAGACGAGCGCGCTCACCGAGCGGCTGCGGGCGATACGCGAACTCGGCCGGACCGAGATCGACGTGGTGGCCTGCGATATCACCGAAGCGGCCGCGGTGGCCGACCTGGCGCGGCGTTTCGCCGATCGTCCGGTGAGCGTGGTCGTGCACGCCGCGGTCCAGTACGCGTGGTCCCGGTTCGAATCGGCCGCCGTCGCCGAGGCAGCCGCGGCGAAGGTGCTCGGACTCGCCGGGGTGCTGCGCACGGTGCCATCGGCCGCCGACTGCACCGTCCTGTTGTGCTCCTCGTTCGTGGCCACGCTCGGTGGCCGCGAACAGGCGTTGTACGCGGCCACGAATCGCATGCTGGACAGCCTCGCCGTTCGGCTGCGGGCGCAGGGCGGCGATTGCGTGTCGGTGCAATGGGGACTATGGGGGTTGCCCGGTGCGGAACACGCCGCCGTGGAGGCGCGAATCCTCGGCGCGGGTTTGCGGCCGATGCCCGCCGCGCCCGCGATCGCGGCGGGTTTCGCCGATCGCACCGGCAACGGGATTGTGCTGTCCGCGGACTGGGAGCGGTTGCGTGAGACGGCCGAACTCGTCGGCCTGACAACGGTTTTCGCACCCGCCCTCCCGGCTCCCGAGCCTTCGGCGCCCGTGGCCACGCCGTCCACGCAGCCGCCGTCCGCGGCTGAGCCGGAAGCGGACGTGACAGACGATCTCGCGGAGGTCATCCGGCGCGAACTCGGGCAAGTGATGCTCCTCGACGGTCCCGACCACATCGACGGCTCGGTCCCGCTGGTCGCGCTCGGGGTCGACTCGTTGCAGGCGGTCGATCTGCGCGCCCGGTTGAAGACGACGCTGCACCGCGAACTGCCGGTCGCGGCGATCCTGGGCGGCGCGTCCCTGGACGACGTCGTGCTGCTCATGTCCGAGAACCGAGGCTGATGGTGGCCGAGAACACAGGCTCAGGAGGCCGCTTCATGTCCGAGAACACGCAGGCGCCCATGCCGGAGATCGAGGACGTGCTCGCGCTGAGCCCGTTGCAGGAGGGCTTGTTCTCACTGGCCAGGCTGGCCGGCGAAGGCGATCTGTACGCACTGCAATTCGTCTACGAGATCGCCGGACCCGTCGATGTGGCGCTGTTGCGCCGCAGCGTCGAGACGATTCTGCGGCGGCACGCGAACCTGCGCGCGTCGTTCTGGGATCGCGATCTTCCCCGGCCGGTGCAGATCGTGCCTGTCGCCGCGGAGCTGCCGTGGGCCGAACGCGCGATCGACCCGGCCGACGACCTCGACGCCGTCATCGCCGCCGAAACACGGGCGCCGTTCGACCTGGCCCGCGGCCCGCTGCTGCGCGTGCTGCTGCTGCGGTTGCCGGATGACACCCGGCGTCTGGTCCTGACCGCGCACCACATCCTGCTGGACGGCTGGTCGCTCGGCGTGTTCTTCCGGGAGCTGTTCGCCCTGTACCAGGCGGGCGGCGCGGCGGACGCGCTGCCCGCACCCCGGCCCTACCGGGACTACATCGGCTGGCTGTCCGCCCGCGACAACGAAACCGCGCTGCGCGCCTGGCGGGAATACCTCGGTGATCTCGATCCGCTGATCATCGCCGACCGCGGCGATTCCACGGTCAACACCATCGTGCCCACGATCGACACGCTGACGCTGGACGCGGCCGACACCAGCCGGTTGACGGCATGGGCGCGGGCGAACGCGCTGACGATGAACACCGTCGTGCAGTACGCGTGGTCGGTCGTGCTCGGCAGGCTGACCGACCGGAGCGACGTGGTCTTCGGCACCACCGTCTCGGGACGGCCGGACGAGCTGTCCGGTGTCGAGACCATGATCGGGTTGTTCATCAACACCGTCCCCGTCCGCGTGGCTATCGGCGCGGGCACTGTGGTGCGCGACTGCGCGCGGCTGCAACGCGAGGCTGCTCCGATGCGTGATCTCGCCTACGTCAGCCTGTCCGCGATTCAGCGGTCGGTGGGTTCCGGCACGCTGTTCGACACGCTGTTCGTGTACGAGAACGCGCCCATGTCCGATGTGCTGCGCCCCATCGAGGCGGCCGGCGGCGTTCGGTTCCGGCCGATCACGTCGGAGAGCCTGACGCACTACCCGCTCGCGGTGACCTCGTTCCTGTACGAGGGGCAGTTGGTGGTGACGGTCGAGGCGGTGCGGGCGGCGTTGCGCACCCTGTCCGGTCCCGACGTCGCGGCGCGGTTGATCTCGGTGCTGCGGCAGTTACCCGAGATCGGCGAGCGCGGGCCCAACGCTCTGGACGTGCTGCTACCGGGCGAGAGCGCGCGGCCACCGGCCGCCGTCGCCGAAGACGTGCGTGGCGCGACCATATGGGAGCTGTTCGCGCGCCAGGTGGCCGCCACGCCGGACGCGCTCGCGCTCAGCACCGAGCACGATCGGTACACCTACCGCGAGTTATTCGATGCCGCATTGGGTTTGGCGGGTGTCATCGCCGCCTACGGCGCCGGTCCGGAAGATGTCGTCGCCCTGGCCTTGCCGCGGTCGGCTCGGTCGATCGTGGCGATCCTCGCCGTGCTCGCCACCGGCGCGGCCTATGTGCCCGTCGACATCACGCTGCCCGCCACCCGCATCGAATCGATCGTGCGCCGATCCCGTCCGCGACTGATCCTGGCCGACGCCTGGGGCCTGCCCGCGCTCCACGAGATCGGGGACAGCCCGCAGATACTGTTGATGGACCAGCTCTCCGAGAATCTGCCCGCGTTCGCGTTCGCGCCCGCGCCCGGCCGCCGCCCGGACCAGTCCGCCTACCTGATCTTCACCTCCGGTTCCACCGGGGAACCCAAAGGCGTCGTGGGCACCCACTCCGCGCTGGCCGCGTATTTCGCCGACCACCGCGACCGGGTCTACCGGCCCGCCGTGGCGCGGCTCGGGCGGCCGCTGCGGATCGCGCACGCCTGGTCGCTCAGTTTCGACGCCTCCTGGCAGCCGCTGATCGGACTGCTCGACGGACACGCCATCCACCTGTTCGACGCCGAGGAGATGCGCGACGCGCGACGTCTGGTCGACGGCATCATCCGGCATGGACTGGACATGATCGATACGACCCCCTCGATGTTCACCCAGCTCGCCGCGGCCGGGCTGGTCGACGCGGGCGCCACGCCGCTGTCCGTGCTCGCGCTCGGCGGCGAGGCCATCGGCGTGCCGCTGTGGAAGCAGTTGTGCGCGCTGCCCGATACCGCCGTGCACAACTGCTACGGCCCCACCGAGACGACGGTGGAGGCGGTGGTGGCCGCCGTGGTCGACGGCGACGCCGAACCGGCCATCGGGGCGCCGGTCACCGGGATGACCGGTTATGTCCTGGATTCGCGGCTGCGACAGGCGCCGGTGGGCGTCGTGGGCGAGCTGTATCTCGCCGGCGCCCAGGTCGCGCGCGGTTATGTCGGCATGCCGGGAATCACCGCGGGCCGGTTCGTCGCCGATCCGCACCGCGTGGGCGAACGGATGTATCGCACCGGTGATCTGGTGCGCCGCTTGCCCTCCGGCGATCTGGCCTACGTCGGCCGGGTGGACGACCAGGTGAAGATCCGCGGCTACCGGATCGAGATCGGCGATATCGAGACGGCCTTGCTCGCGCTGCCGGGTGTGCGGGCCGCCGCGGTGGTCGTGGTGCGCCGAGCGGGTGGTCCCGGCCTGGCCGCGTTCGCCGTGGGTGACGGTCTCGACGCGGTGGAGTTGCGCGCCGCGCTGACCGAGCGGCTGCCCGGTTACATGGTGCCGAACCGGATTCTGGTCGTCGAGCAGCTGCCGGTGACCAGCAACGGAAAGCTCGACGCTCAGCGGCTCGCGGTGCTCGCCGAGGATCGGGCCGCCGGTGCGGGAGCGGGGGCGGCCCCCGCGCGCACCGGCACCGAACGCAGGCTGTGCGCCGCGGTGGCCGAGCTGTCCGGCGGTCCCGTCCCCGGTATCGATGACGACCTGGTCGGCATCGGCCTGGACAGCATCGTGGCGATCTCCCTGGTGAATCGACTACGGCGCGACGGCCTTTCGATCAGCCCGAAGACGGTCCTGAGCGCCTCGACGATCCGGGAGCTCGCCGCGCGGATCGACGCGGAAGCAGGCCGCGAACGGGCGTCGACCTCCGAGGGCTACGGCCCGGTCGGTCCGACGCCGATCGTGTCCTGGATGCACGAGTACGGGGGCTACCGCAGGCTCGCCCTGAGCAACCTGCTCGAGCTGCCCGACGGCATCGATCAGGACGGGCTGACCGCCGTGTTGCAGGCGTTGCTGGACGGCCACGACATGCTGCGGGCCCGTTTCGTCACCACCTCGGAGGGCTACGAACTCCATACCCGCGCTCCGGGCAGCGTACGCGCGCAGGACATCCTGTCCCGGGCCGACGAAGGCGCGGACTTCCACGCGACGCTGGCGGCTCGCGGCCATGCGGTCGCCGACGAGATCGATCCGTTCACCGGCGATCTGGTGCGCGCCGTGTGGTTCGTCAGATCCGGCGCCCCTGACGTGCTGCTGCTCACCATCCACCACCTGGCCGTCGACCCGGTCTCCTGGTACATCATCTCCGCCGACCTGGAAGCGGCCTGGGCGGAGGTCGCCGCGGGACGCACGCCGACCCCGGCCGTCGAGCACACCGGCTACCGGCAGTGGGCCCGGTTATTGCGCGAACGGGTTGGCTCCGAGGCGGTTTCGGCTCAGCGCGACTACTGGACGCGCCAGGTCGCCGCACCGGATCCGGTGCTCGGCGCCCGGTTGCCCGACCCGACGTCCGACACCTGGGCTTCCTACCGGGTCCACCCGGTGCCGACCTCGGCCGAGACGAGCGCGGCGATCTTGGACAGCCTCGGCGGTGGCGCGGCCGGGGTGCGCGAATTCCTGCTGGCCGCATTGACGATGACGCTGGCGAGCTGGCGCGCGGAACGCGGTCAGGACCCCGCCGCGGGCGCGTATGTCGCGCTGGAAGGCCACGGCCGGGAGGACGAGGTGCTCGGCGCCGACGTCGACAGCGCGCACTCGGTGGGCTGGTTCACCAGCATCGTGCCCGCCCGGCTCGGCGCGGGCGCCGAGAGCGTGGATGTGGCGACGGCTCTCGCGGATCCGGTTCGTGCCGCCGCACTGCTCGAGCACATCGCTGAGCACCTGGCCGAACTGCCCAACGGCGGTGTGGACTTCGGCGTGCTGCGCTACCTCGACCGAGCGCCCGAGCTGGCCGGCGCGCCGCAGCCGCAGGTGCTCTTCGACTACCTGGGCCGGTTCGACATGGCCGGCGCGGGGCGGCCATGGGCGCCGATCCCGGATCTGGCGCTGCACGAGTGTCTTCCGCTCGTCGCGGAGCCCGACTTCCCGCTTCGCTACGCGCTCGATGTCGTCTCGGCGGTGCGGACCACCGCCGACGGGCCGCAGCTGGTCACCATGCTCCGCTGGAGCGAGGCGGTGTTCACCGCCGCCGAGGTGGCCCGGCTCGCCGAGCTGTGGCACGACGCCGTCGCGGCGCTCGAGCGCGCCGTCTCCGTGGTGACCGTCGGCGCCGACTGACCGCGATCTCCGAGCCACTCAGCCCATTAGAATTCCCAGCCTGAAGGACCCCCATGTCAGACGAGATCCTCGAGCGGCGCAAGCGGCTGCTCCAGCAGCGACTGCGTGAACAGCAACTCGCGCCCGCCCAGGCGACACCCGAGCGCGGCAGGCGCCCCGGCGAACCGGCTCCGCTCTCGTCCGCGCAGCAGCGGATGTGGTTCCTGCAGACGGTCGCGCCGGAGGACACGACGCTCAACGTCTGTGTCGGCTACCGTCTCGACGGTCCACTGGACAGCGCGCGACTGCGCGCCGCTTTCGACACCGTCGTCGCGCGGCACGAGATCCTGCGCACCACCTACCACGCGGGCGCGGACGGCGACCCGTATCAGATCGCGCACACCGATCTGGGAATCGCCTGGCAGCAGCACGATCTCAGCGACCTGTCCGAGGAAGGGCGAGGCAGGCGGCTCGAAGTCCTGGCGAGGCGGGAATTCACGCGTCCGTTCGACCTCACCTCGGAGTCTCCGCTACGGGTGACGCTGGCGCGCACCGGTCCGGCCGAACACGTGCTGGTGCTCACGATCCACCACATCGGCTGGGACGACGATTCCTGGTCGGTCTTCTTCGCCGAGCTCAACGCCGCCTACCGCGGTGACGCGCCGGCGGAGATCCGGTCGCAGTACGTCGACGTGTCGCTCGCCGAGCGGTCCGCCGACGACGACGCCGACCTGGCGTACTGGCGCGCCCGGCTGACTCCGCTGCCGGAACGACTCGAGTTGCCCGGGGCGCTCGCCGCGACCGCGGCCACGCGCAATGCCGACAAGTGCGTGCTGCCGTTGCCGCCCGAACTGCTCGACCGGGTCACCGAGGTCGCGCGCGAACGTTCGGCGACCCCGTTCATGGTGCTGCTGTCCGCCTTCCAGGCGCTGGTCAATCGGTACACGGCGGCGACGGACTTCCTCGTCGCGGTGCCGGTGACCGACCGCCGAGGCCGCGACGCCGAGGCACTGATCGGCTATTTCGGCAACACGCTGCTGTTGCGGGCCCGCATCGATCCGGCGCAGACGTTCGCCGGGCTGGTCGACGCGACGAGGGACGCCGCCCGCGACGCGTTCGCGCACCAAGGCGTCGGCGTCGAACGGGTCGTCCGCGAGGTGAGCTCGGACCGCATCGCGGGCAGCGACGGCCTGGCCCAGTTGGTGCAGCTGAGCTTCAGTGTGCGCGGCGGGGCGAACGGCTTCGATCTCGCCGATGTCGGATCCACCGAGCTGCCGTGGGGAAGCGCGGTCGCGCAGGAGCCCCTCGGCCTGATGGTCGTCCTCGACGACGCGGGCGCGCGCGTGGAAGCCACCTATCTCGTCGACGAGCTGGACCGGTCGGTGGTGGATCAATTGCTGCGGCACTACCTGGTATTGCTCGCCGGCGCGGTGGGCGATCCGGGGCAACCGGTCCGCGCGATCGACATCCTCGGCGCCGCCGACCGCGCCGAGATCATCGCGGCGTCGCACGGTCCGCTCGTCGACGCACCGGCGACCACCTTGGTCGACCTGGTGCGGCGGCAGGTGGCGGCGACCCCGGATCGCGTGGCGGTGGTATCCGACGACGCCGAACTCACCTACGCCGAGTTGAAACGGCGGGCGAACCGGCTGGCGCACTGGCTGATTCGGCGCGGTGCCGGACCCGAGCAGCTCGTCGCGCTACGCATGGCGAACTCCATCGAGTTCATCGTCGCGAGCCTCGCGGTGCTCGAGTCGGGCGCCGCGTACCTGCCGATCGATCCGGCCTATCCTCTGGATCGCATCGAATATCTGCTGTCCGACGCCCGGCCGACGCTGTCGTTCGACGCCGACGCGATCGCCGCGGCGATGACCGAGGCGGCGGCGCTGCCGGACACGGAACCGACCGACGCCGACCGCACGGCACCGCTGCGCCCGTCGAACATCGCCTACGTCATCTACACCTCGGGCTCCACCGGGCAGCCCAAGGGCGTGCCCGTCCCGCACGACGCGATCGCCGACCACCTGGTGAATTTCGCGGCCGACTGGGACGCGAGCGTCCCGGAGCGGGTCCTGCAGGCGACCTCGGTGAGCTTCGACGCGTCGCTGGCCGACATCTTCCTGCCGCTGATCGCGGGCGCGAGCATCGTGGTCCCGAAACCCAACGCATACCGCGACATTCCCTATGTCGCCGAGCTGATCGCCCGGCACGGGATCACCGTGCTGCACATGGTGCCGTCGCTGCTGGCGACCTTCCTCATGCTGCCGGAGGCGAACGACTGGCGGGCGTTGCGGCACGTGCCGGTCGGCGGTGAGGCGCTGCCCGGCGAGATCGCCGACCGCTTCGCCGCGCAATTCGACGCCGATCTGCGCAACCACTACGGACCCACCGAAGCCGTCGTGTGCTCGACCTCCATGCCGGTCGACGGGCCGCAGGGCACCAGGATCGTGCCGATCGGATTCCCGAACCGCAACGTCTACGTCTACCTGCTCGACGACTCGTTGCGGCTGGTGCCGCCGGGCGTGCTCGGGGAGATCTACCTCGGCGGCCGTCAGCTCGCCCGTGGCTATCTGGACCGGCCCGCCCTGACCGCGGAGCGGTTCGTCGCCGATCCCTTCCTGCCCGGCGGCAGGCTGTACCGCACCGGTGACCTCGCCCGGCGCACCGCCGACGGCGAGATCGAATTCGTCGGGCGCGCCGACGAACAGGTGAAGGTGCGCGGGTTCCGGATCGAGCTCGGGGAGGTGGAGGCGGCGGTCGCCGACCACCCCGGCGTCGCGCAGTGCGTCGCGATCGTCACCGACCACGAGCGGCTCGGCCCCATCCTGGCCGCGTACCTGGTACCCGCGCCGGGAGCCGAGATCGATCTGCAGCAGGTGCGCGCGACGGTCGCGGCGACGCTGCCCGAGCACATGGTCCCGGCGGCGTTCGCGGTGATCGACGAGGTGCCGCTGAGCGCGCACGGCAAGCTCGATCGCCGCGCGCTGCCGGAGCCCGTGCTGGCGAAGACCCACAGCTACCGTGAGCCCGAGTCGCCCACCGAAATCCGGCTCGCCGCCCTGTACGGCGAGCTGTTCGACGCCGAGCGGGTGGGCGCCGACGACTCGTTCTTCGAACTCGGCGGCCACTCCCTGCTCGCGGCCCGGCTGGTCGCGCTGGTGCGCGACACCTTCGGGGTCGACATAGACGTGCGCGCGCCGTTCGACACCCCGACGGTCGCGGGCCTGGCCGCGCATCTGGTCGCCCGGTATCACGATCAGTTCGGCGAGAATCTCGACGAGGTCACCCCCACCGGACGCACGGCTGGCGACGACGCCGCGATGCCGACGAAACAGGCACGCCCCGAGCGGGTTCCGCTGTCGTACTCGCAGCGTGCGTTGTGGCTGCGCCGCAAGCTGGAGGGTCCGTTCGGCTGGGAGAACTTCCGGTTCGCCATCCGTTTCGACGGTGCACTCGACATCGACGCGCTCTCCGACGCCCTCGCCGACGTCATGGGCCGCCACGAGTCGCTGCGCACGAGCTTCCCGGAACATGAGGGGACGCCGTATCAGCGGGTGGCCCCGGCCGGCCCGGTCGAGCTGCCGCGCACTGTGCTCGACGGTGATCCGGACACGGTGGCTGCCCGGCTGGAGGAAGCTCTGGAAGCCGAGGCGAGCCACGTCTTCGATCTGGCGGCGGAGTCGCTGGTCCGATTGCGCCTGTTCGTTCTGGACGAGCGAACCCATGTGCTGTCGGTGCTGGCGCATCACATGGTCACCGACCGGGAATCGTGCCGAGTGTTCATCGAGGACCTCACCGTCGCCTACCGGGCGCGGGTCGGCGGCGCCGCTCCGTCCTGGCCGGAACTGACGCTGCAATTCGCCGATTTCGCGGTGTGGCAGCGCGACACCTTCGACCACGCACCCGGCCGCGACGATCTGAGCGAATACGGCCGTAGACAGCTCGACTATTGGCGGGGCGCCCTGGCGGGGCTGCCGGTGGAGATCGCGGTCGCGCACGATCGCCCGCGGCCCGCGCGGCTCGGCCACGCCGGCGTGAGCGCGACCCGCATCGTTCCCGCCGAGACGTGGCAGGCATTGCGATCGCTGGCCGAGACGTCCGGCGCGACGGAATTCATGCTGTGCCAGGCGGCGGCCGCGGTGCTGGTGCACACGCTCGGCGGTGGTGACGACGTGCCGATCGGCGCGACGGTCGCCAACCGGCCCGGGCGATCGGTGGACCGGCTGATCGGGCTGTTCGCCGACATGATGGTGTTGCGCAACGACCTTTCGGGCGAACCGACGCTGCGCACCGTGCTCGAGCGGGTGCGCGAGTCCGCGCTCAGCGCCCTCGGCCATCAGGACGTGCCCTTCGAGCGAATCGTCGAGACGCTCAACCCGCCCCGGGTACTCGGCCGCAACCCGCTGTTCCAGGTGATCATGCAGTTCGGGCACACCGCGCCGACGGTCGATTTCGCCGCGCGCGGGGAGGCGACGCTGACTCCGCTCACGCCGCAGTACGACGCCGCGTTCATGGACTTCCACCTGGACTTCCTGGTGCAACCCGGCGGCGAACTGCTGGTGCGGGTCGTGGTGAACTCCGAGCTCTACGACCCGGCCTCCGGCGAGGTCTTCGTCGACACGCTGGTGCGGATCTTGTCCGCGTTCGCCACGAAACCCGATAGCGCGGTGCGGGAATCGAACCTCGCGCCGGAGGGCTGGGACACCGCGCGCACCGTGGTGCGCTACTCGACCACGGAGGTCGCGGTCGGCGAGGCCGAACCAGGCCCGCCGCAGACCGAGACCGAGCGCACGCTGGCCGCACTCCTGGAGGAATTGCTCGAGATCACCGACGTGGGCCGCACCGACGGATTCTTCGCGCTCGGCGGCGACAGCGTTATCGCGATCCAGTGGGCGGCGCGAGCGGGCGAGGCGGGCCTGGCGCTGACCCCGCAGATGATCTTCGAGTACTTCACCCTCCACGAACTGGCGGCGGCGGTGGACGCGGCCACCGATCAGGCCGCGCAGGCGGCGCCGGCACCCGAGGAACATCGGTACGAGCCGATGTCGGCCTCGGGGCTGTCCGGTGACGCGTTGGCCATGCTGCGCGAATCATGGTCCGCGCAACGATGATCCGTGAGAGCCGGTCGTGGTCGGCGGACCGCGACCGGCTCACGATTGGTCCGCGGCGCGCCGCGGCGATTAAGGTCTACGGCGATGGATTCCGTGCCTGCGTGGTTCCTGTTCCCGGTCATCCTGGTTGTCGCCGCTATCGCGGCCGGGCGATGGTTCCTCGTCGCGGACACCATCACCGATCGCATGATCAACCGGGCGTGGGCGTGGAATGTCGGTGGCCTCGCGCTCTATGTCACCGTCAGCGCGGCGGGATTCCCCGTACTCGGCCAGCGGCTGTTCCTGTGCTGCGGATTGGTGACCACCGCCGTCGTGCTGGTGCTCGCGCAACTGGTCGCGGGCGCGCGGCCCGAGGTGACGTTGCGACGGCAGCGGATCTACAACGCCGTCGCCGCCGTCGCTTCGGCGGTGACGCTGGTGATTTCGCCTGCCGCCCGGGACGTGCTGCACGTCGGATTGGACGAGATCGTATGGACGCTGTCCGAGCTGCCCATGGCCGCCAGCGGGTATCTGGTGGCGCAGGCAAGTGTCCGGGAGTTGCGGACCGCCGCACGTTCGCTGAAGGAGAAGCTGACTTATTCGATTCTGCTTTTCCTCGCGGTGTATTGGGCGGTGGCGGCACTCCTCACTGTCGTCCGCGCGATGGGTGGTGTGCCGCCGAGTCATCCCGGGAATGTCTTGGCGGTCTCGTCGTTCTTCTGCCTGCTGGTCGTCGCGACACTCACGGCGATACCACTGTTCACCGCCGTGTTGGTGCGAGCGGGGCTGGATCGGGCAGGCCGGCGTTGTCGCCGCCTGCATCCCCTGTGGTGTGACCTGACCGCCGCCGTTCCGGAAGTCGTCTTGAGCCAAGAGGACAGCGGCGCGGCGTCACGGCTCTATCGGATGACGGTGGAGATCCAGGACGCCCTCCTGCATTTGAAGCCCTACATGCCGTCCCCGGCGCCGGAACGCGAGGCCGCCTCCGGTCCCGGTGCGGGTGATCATGCCCGTCGGATCGCCCATGCCGTCCGGTCCAGAGCCGCCGGGCTCCGACCGGTCGCGCAGGCGGCCCCGTTCGCCGCGCTGCCATCCGGTAGCCGCGATCGTGCCCATGGTCTGCGTCAGTTGCTCGAATTGGCTCGGGAATGGCCGAAAGCGCGCGCCGATGTAGGTTAGGCAAACCTATTTAGGCTCGGCTAAGCTATGCCGCAGCAGTCTCGGTCCGCCGATCCGGCGGCAGACAAGGAGTGGCAGCGCGATGGAGTCGACACAGCGTCGGGCAGAAGGAATGGTGGACATCGGCCTGGAGGAGATCCGGGCCGCGGTGGCCGGTCAGCTGGGGCTCACCGCCGCGGACATCGCCGATCACGACGACCTCATCCAACTCGGGCTCGACTCGATCCGCACGATGAAACTCGCGGGCGGCTGGCGCAAGCGTGGCGCCGACATCAACTTCGCTCAGCTGGCCGCCAGTCCCACGGTGGCTTCGTGGCACGGTCTGCTGGGCGCGAACGACGCCGCCGGGCGATCGGCAGAGCCGGTGCCGATCGAGACGGTGCCGATCGAGACGGTGGCACCGATCGCGGCCACCGACGACGAGTCGGCTCCGTTCCCGCTGGCCACCATGCAGCACGCGTACTGGATCGGCCGCTCCGACGAGCAAGAACTCGGCGGAGTCGCCGCGCACCTGTACGTCGAATTCGACGGCGGCCGCATCGATCCCGCGCGACTCGAGCGCGCGGTGGCCGAGCTCGTCGCCGCACATCCGATGCTGCGCACCAGATTTCTGCCGGATGGCACCCAGCAGACCATGACCGCCCCGGGCAAACCGGTGTTCGGCGTCGTCGACCTGCGCGATCGGTCCCCCGAGGAGACCGAGGCCGCCTTGACCGAGTTGCGCGAGCGCAAGACCCATCAGCGCCTCACCATCGAAGACGGCCAGGCCATCGACGTCACGCTCACCCTGCGCGACCCGGACCACAGCAGGCTGCACCTGGATGTCGACATGCTCGCGGGCGACGCCATGAGCTATCGCGTGCTGATCTCCGATCTGGCCGAGCTGTACCACGGGGCGGCCGTGCCTGCCCCCGGCTATACCTACCGTCGCCACCGCACCGAGCACCAAGAGGACGTCGCCGCTCGCGACCGCGACCGGCAGTGGTGGCAGGAGCGGCTGCCGGAATTGCCGGGCGCACCGGAGCTTCCCACCGTTCCGGTCAGCGAGCGCACCGACCCGAACCGCACCGTGCGATACGACCACTGGCTGCCGCCGGAAGCCAAGCAGCGGTTGCTCGCCGCCGCGCACGAGCGTGGCATCACGCCGGCGATGGCATTGGCGGCGGTCTTCGCCGAGACCATCGGCGGTTGGTCGGCGCAGAGTCGCTTCCTGCTGAATGTGCCGCTGTTCCACCGGGATCCGGTGCACCCCGACATCGACCGCGTGATCGGCGATTTCACCTCCTCGATCATGCTCGAGGTCGACGTCACCGAGAGCATGTCGGTCACCGACCGCGCCCGCGCGCTACAGCGGGGGATGCACGAAAGCGGCGCGCACACCGCCTATTCCGGGCTCGAAGTGTTGCGCGATCTGGGTAGGCAGCGCGGCGAGCCGGTGCTGGCCCCGGTCGTCTACACCAGTGCTCTGAATCTGGGCGAACTGTTCGCCGACAAGGTCACCGAAACCTTCGGCGAGCCGGTGTGGATCATTTCGCAGGGACCGCAGGTGCTGCTCGACGCGCAGGTCACCGAGGTCCGCGGCGGGCTGCTGCTGAACTGGGACGTGCGCGCGTCGGCCTTTCCCGACGGCCTGATCGACGCCATGTTCGCCTGGTACTGCGCGGCCATCGGGCGGCTCGGGGAAGGCGCGGCGGGGTGGAACGCGGAGGCCGCCGTGCGGCTGCCGGTCGCCCAAGCCGAGGTCCGCGCCGCGGTCAACGCCACCGACGGCCCGGTCAGTGCGCGTTGCCTGCATCAGGGCTTCTTCGAGCACGCGGCGGCGAATCCCGGTGCACCCGCGGTGCTGTGGGGGCTCGGCGACGAGCAAGGGGTGTGGAACTACGGGGAATTGGCCGCCCGGGCGCTGGCCGTGGCGGGCGCCTTGCGCGCCGAGGGCGTGCGGCCCGGCGACGCGGTCGCGGTTCAGCTGCCGAAGGGGCCGGACCAGGTCCTTGCTGTGCTCGGTGTGCTCGCCGCGGGGGCGACCTACGTCCCGATCGGATCCGATCAACCGGTCGGGCGACGCGCGGAGATCCTGCGCACCGGCGGTATCGCTGCGGCGCTGACGATCGAGGGCGCGGACCTGGGGGCGCCGATCGCGTGTCTGTCCATCGATGCGGCCCGCGACTACCCGCGGCCGCTGGCCGCGCCCGTCTACCCGGATACCGGCGAGATCGCCTACGTGCTCTTCACATCCGGATCGACCGGCGTCCCGAAGGGCGTCGAAATCCCGCATCGCGGCGCGATGAACACCATCGACGCGTTGAACGAATGGTTCCAAGTCGGCAGCACAGGTCGCGCGCTCGGACTGTCCGCCCTGGAGTTCGACCTCTCCGTCTACGACATCTTCGGCCTGTTCGCGACGGGCGGATCGGTCGTGACCGTCGATCCGGAGCAACGCGCCGGTCCGGCCACGTGGGTGGAGCTGCTACGCACGCACCGGGTATCGATCCTCAACTGTGTGCCGAGCATGCTGGACATGATCCTGGAGATCGGCGGTGACCAGCTGGGCGATTCGCTGCGCGCGGTCATCCTCGGCGGGGACTGGGTCGGCGCGGATCTGGCCCGCAGGCTCTCGGTCCAGGTGCCGGGTTGCCGTTTCGCCGGTCTCGGCGGCGCGACCGAGACCTCCATCCACACCACCATCTGCGAGGTGAAGGGCGAACCGCCGGCGCACTGGGCCACCGTGCCGTTCGGCGTTCCCTTGCGCAATGTCAGGTGCCGCGTCGTCGGTCCCGCGGGCCGGGACTGCCCCGACTGGGTGCCCGGCGAACTGTGGGTCGGCGGTGTCTGCGTCGCCGCGGGCTACCGCAACGACCCGGAGCGGACCGCGGAGCGTTTCGTCGAGCACGACGGTATCCGCTGGTACCGGACCGGTGATCTGGCCAGGTACTGGCCCGACGGCACGATCGAATTCCTCGGTCGCGCCGACCATCAGGTCCAGATCCGCGGGTACCGGGTGGAGCTGGGCGAGGTGGAGAGCGCGCTGCGCACGGTGCCCGGCGTGCGGCACGCCGTCGCGGCGGTCGTCGGTGCTGGCGCGCCCAAGCTGGTCGCCGCCGTCGCGGGTGACGTGGCCGAGATCGGCGACATCACCGCGGCGGTCTCGGATCTGCTGCCCGGCTACATGGTCCCCGCTCGCGTCGAATTCCTGGCGCGGATGCCGTTGACCGCGAACGGCAAATTGGACCGCCGCGCCGTGGTCCGCCTCCTCGAACCGGAGGCGGAGGAGGATCAGGCCACCGCCCCGCGCGACGACGTGGAGGCCGCGTTGGCCGATATCGTCGCGACCGTCCTGGGGATCGAGGCGATCGGCGTGCACGACGACTTCTTCGGCCGCGGCGGCGATTCCGTGCTCGCCACCACAGTCATCGCCCGGGTACGCGAATGGTTGCAAGCCGACCACGCCCTGGTCGCCGACCTCTTCGCCACCCGTACCGTCGCGCGGTTCGCCGAGCGGCTACAGGAACGCGAAGGCCAGGACGGCAGGCTGCCCGCGGTCGCCCGGCTCTACCTCGAGGTGGCATCGATGACGGACGAGGAGATCCGCGCCCAGACGTAACGAGGGCCCGGCTGCGGAATGCTCCCGGCTTACGGCCTGCTCGCCGAGCGTGCCGCGGCGATGGAACCACAGAACGGGCAGGCGCCTTCCGCTTGTGGGAACTCGTCGTCCTCCGTGTAGGCGTCCGCGACCAGGAATCCGCACCAGTGCAGGTCGTCGGCGAACTGTGTTTTGACGGCGATCGGCACGTCGGCGTCGGCCGCGCCGAGCCCGTCGAGCAACGCCAGCAAGCGCGGGTCGTGGATGCGCAGATCGCACCACGCCCGCGGGTGCTCGAGCACGAAGCCTTCCGAGTCGCGATGCAGCACGGCGAATTTCGACAGCGTCGCCGACCAGGGGAGCGGTGTGCTCGGTCGCGGCGCGGACCGCGTGAACGGGCGGATGGTGTAGAGGTCGCGTCCGCCGTCCCGCACCGTGATCCACAGCCAGCCGTCGTCGGCGAGCCTGCCCATCAGTCCGGCGACACCGTCACCGCCCGTGGCCATCTCCGCCAGGGTGGCCGGTCCGCGGTTCAGTGTTTCCAGCGCTTGGAGCTGACCGGCGGTCAGGCCGGTCAGCTTCTCCTGGTGCGGCGGATCGGTCAGCACCGAGCCCGCCGTATCGGTCAGGCAGGTGACGCCGTGCCGGAACGCGAATCTGGTCTGCTGTGCATATGTGGCGGCGGGCAAGGGCCGAACCTCCGCTGCTTGTGGGATCGAGCTGACCGGCGCGTCGCCTATTTCGCCGCGGCGGCGAAGGCGGGTTCCAGCTTGGCCAGGATGTAGGGCACCGAGAGCGCGGTGGGGGTGTTCACGGCGCTGATCTCCTGGGTGGTGAGGAAGACGACCGAGCCCTTCTTTACCGCTGGCAAGTCGGCGTATCCCGGTAGCTGCCGATACTTCTCGTCCAACCCCGGCGCGTAGCCGGCCAGCAACAGATCGGCGGTCAGCTCGTCGACCCGTTCCGGGGACAGGGCCAGCCTGCCCTGGTTGGCGGGCAGCTCGGTGAGGTTCTTCGGAATGCCGAGACCCAGTTGGGTGAACACCTTCGACGACCCGTCGCCGGGGTCGGTCAACACCATCAGCTGTGCCGGACCGGCCAGCCAGGTACTGGCGAACGTCTTGCCCTTCAGGCCGGGGTTCGCTGCGGCGATGGCGGCGATCTTGTCGTCCACCTTCGCGATCACCTTGCTCGCCTCGTCCGTCTTGTGCAGCACCTTGCCGAGGGCGGTGACCTGGTCCTGCCAGGGCGCCACGGACGCTTTGCTCAGAGCGGGCAGCGTCGGTGCGACACGGGACAGTTCGTCGTAGGTCTTCTGATCGGCGATGAACGGGTCGACCAGAATCAGGTCCGGCTCCAGGGTCGCGACCTGTTCGGCGATATTCCCGGTGCTGGTGAGCGCCTTCGCCGACTCGAGACTCTTGGGCTCCCACGGCGGCGTGCTCTTGGAGGCCACCGCGACATTGTCGAGGTATCCGACCGGGACGACGCCGAGCGCGAGCGTGGTGTCCAGCCACTGGTTGCCGAGGGCGACGATCTTCTTCGGGGTGCCTTCGACGGTGGTCTCGCCACGGGCGTGGGTGATGGTCACCTTCTCGCCACCGGACGCCGACTCGTCCTCGGAGGATCCGCACGCGGCGACGGTGAGGGCGAGAACTCCCGCCATCAGAGTCAGCGCCGCCCGCGGCCAACGGCCGCGCGTCCGAACGAACTTCATCGTCGCACCTTCCTTCAAAGCAAATCAGCCAAGGCTAACCTATCTTGCCCTGCGGCGGGTATCCGGTTGATGGTTACATCCGCTAACTATATAGTTAGCGGTGGTAACTATCTGGTGAGGGGCTGCCGTGACGAATCCATCCATCGAAGTCGATCCGGGCGATGTCCGGACCATCCGGCGCCGGTTGCGCTACGACCGGGATCATCCGCGCTACAAGTGGATCGTTCTGACCAACACCACGCTCGGTGTCCTGCTCACGGCCGTCAACTCATCGATCGTGCTGATCTCGCTGCCCGCGATCTTCCGCGGTGTCGGGCTCAACCCGCTCGAGGCGGGCAACGTCGGATACCTGCTGTGGATGCTGATGGGTTACCTGCTCGCCACTGCCGTGCTGGTGGTGATGTTCGGGCGGCTCGGCGACATCTTCGGCCGGGTGCGGGTCTACAACCTCGGCTTCACCATCTTCGCGCTGTCGGCGGTCGCGCTGTCCTTCGATCCGTGGCACGGGGGCGCCGGTGCGATGTGGATCATCGTCTGGCGCGTCGTCCAGGGTGTCGGCGGCGCGATGCTCACCGCCAACTCCTCGGCGATCCTCACCGATGCCTTCCCGGCCGGTCAGCGTGGCACCGCGCTGGGTATCAACATGGTCGCGGCGGTGGCCGGTTCGTTCTTCGGCCTGCTCATCGGCGGCGTGCTCTCGGAATGGGATTGGCGCGCGGTGTTCTGGGTCAGCGTCCCGATCGCCGTCCTCGGGGCGGTCTGGTCCTACCGCTCGCTGCACGAGGTCGGCATCCGGACCGCCGGCAAGCTGGACTGGGCGGGCACCATCACCTTCGGCCTCGGTCTCACCGCGCTGCTGACCGGCATCACCTACGGCATCCAGCCCTACGGCGGCCACGCCACCGGCTGGACCAGCCCGTGGGTGCTTTCCGCGGTGCTGGGCGGCATCGTGTTGCTCGCGGTGTTCTGCGTGGTGGAGATTCGCGTCGCCGACCCGATGTTCCACCTGGGGCTGTTCCGGCACCGGGCCTTCGGGCTCGGCAACTTCGCCAATCTGATGGTCTCGATCGGACGCGGCGGCATGCAGTTCATGCTGATCATCTGGTTGCAGGGCATCTGGCTCCCGCTGCACGGGTACGACTTCGAGTCCACCCCGCTGTGGGCCGGCATCTACCTGTTGCCGTTGACCATCGGATTCCTCGCCGCCGGACCGATTTCGGGCTGGCTGTCCGATCGCTACGGGCCACGGCTGTTCACCACCGGAGGCGCATTGCTGACCGGCGTGACGTTCCTGCTGCTGCTGATCATCCCGGTGGATTTCGACTACCGGCTGTTCGCGCTGATCACCCTGCTCAACGGCATCGGCAGCGGCTTGTTCTTCTCGCCGAACACCGCCGCCATCATGTCCAGCGTCCCCGCCGCCCAGCGCGGCGCGGCCTCCGGCATGCGCGGCACCCTGTTCAACGGCGGCAACGCGCTGTCGATGGGAATCTTCTTCTCCCTGATGGTCGTCGGGCTGGCGGCGAACCTGCCGTCCGCGCTGGACTCCGGGCTGCGCGCGCAGGGCGTCTCGGCGGGGGCCGCCGCCGAACTTGCCGCGATGCCGCCGGTGGCCAGCATGTTCGCCGCGTTCCTCGGCTACAACCCGATCCAGGAGTTGCTCGGTCCCACCGGGGAACTCGGCAAGCCGGGCGTCGACGCGCAAACCCTCACCGGTCAGGAGTTCTTCCCCGATCTGCTCACCGGCCCGTTCCATTCCGGATTGGTGGTGGTGTTCGTCTCGGCTGCCGTGATGATGTTCCTGGCCGCCGTGGCTTCCTGGTTCATCGGTGCGAAATACGTCTACGACGAGGCGGCCGAACTCGCCGCGGCCGGAACGGAGGCGGAAGATCTGAGCGCCGCGGTACCCGTCCGCTGATCGGTGATCGGCGCAACGGGTTTCGCGCCCGGGCTGGCCTCGCGCCGCGCGAGGACTTACCGTCGATCGAGATGAACGCTGTCCCGACTCCGGTGGTGCTGTCGGTTGTCGTCTTCGTCGCGCTCATGACCGCGGGGCGGTGGCTGCTCGTCGACGAGACGGCCACCGATCGGCTGATCAACCGCACCTTCAGCTGGAACCTCGTAGGTCTGCTGCTGTACGAGGTGGCCGTCGCGTTGGATCGTCCCGACATCGGGCCGCGCCTCTACCTCTGCGGTGGTCTCATGGCGGTCGCCAGCTTCTACGGGCTGGCCAGGCTCGTCGACGGCGCCGACGTGGCGGCAGTCCACCGGCGTCAGCGGCGATACGATACGGCGGCGGCCGCTGTCGCCGTTTCGCTGATCGTCGTCACACCGATCCTGCGGTGGGCGTGGCGGATCGACTACGTCGAAGTCGTATGGACGCTGTCGGCGCTACCCGGGGTCGCCTGTGCGTTGCTTTTCGCTCGTGCCTGCGTTCGCGAGTTGCGCTCCAGAGGCGTTTCGATCAGGGCGAAGATCACTTTCGCGATGTTGCTCGCGTTCGCGATCTATTGGTTGATCTCGATGACGATCATGGTCGGTCGCGCGCTCGCCGGTACACCGCCGAGCGAGCCGGGAAAGGGGTGGGCTGTCGCGGCGATCCTCATGTTCTCCGCCATCACCCTGGTGACGATGATCCCCCTGGTCACGGCGCTGCTGGCGCGGGCGGGCCTGGATCGCGCCGGGCGCGCCTGCCGCAGGCTGCGGCCGCTGTGGCGGGATCTCACCGCCGTGGTGCCGGAAGTCGTGCTGGCCGAGGATCTTTCCGCGCCGAGGGAGGCCACCTCCCGGCTCTATCGGATGACCGTCGAGATCTGGGACGCGCTGCTGCACTTGAGACCCTATGCGCCCGGCTGGCCCGCCGGGATCGACAGCGACGCGCGTCGCTATGCGCTCCAGGTCGCGCTGGCCGTGCGAGCCAAGCGCGGCGGTAGCGCCCCGGCGCCGGGCCTCCCCGCCGTGGGCGCGGCGCAGGCGGAGGCTCGCGATCGTGCGGCGGAATTCCGGTTTCTGCTCGAATTGGCTCGGGCATGGCCGGAGGCTGTCGCGGCCGTGAGTCACCGGCCGGTCGACGCGCAGATCCCGGCGACGGCCGCGGTATCCCAATAGAAGGGCCGCACCTCGGCGATACGGCCGTCGGCGAAGGTGATCGTCTGCAAGATCGGGAAAGTGAGTTCGCGGCCCGTCGCGCGAGCGCGAGCGTGGACTTCCGTATGCACCACGACGGTCTCGGCGGCCGTGAGGAAACGCTGTTCGAGCAGATCGAAAGCTTCCCAGGTGGCGCTCATCGCGCGGAAGAACCGCTCCATGCCGTCGTGACCGCGCCAGATCCCGCCGTACGGCAGGTTCTCGGCTTGATGGAGGACCACCGCTGGATGGAAGAACGGCGCGAGCAGGTCGAACGAAGCGTTGCCCGGCCCACCGGCCGCCAGGTATTCCGCTTCGGCCGCGTACATTCCGGTCAGCACGGTCATCGAGTCGGTCGTCGATCGCGTCATACGGGCCAGTCTGACCGCCGGGGGCGGGCGGGACCGGCGGTATTCGGACCTCGCATGCCCGCCGAGGCGGTTCCCGCACACGCGTCGCGGGCACGGGAACCGCTGGGGGAATCAGTGTGCGGCGACCGGCTCTTGGCGGGTGTCGTGGCGCAGGCCGATGGACATGATGTCGGAGGGCTCGTCGAGTTCGATGCGATGCCAACGGTTCCGAGGGACCACGAAGGCGGTGCCCGGCGTGAGGCGGACCATCGTCTCGTCGTCGCACGCGTGCTCCGGTCGTAGATAGAGGCGTAGCGCGCCGGTCAGGCAGCACACCGCTTCGTCGCTGCCGGGATGGACTTCCCAGTGGTCGGCGTGCACGTCGGCGTCGGATTCGACGTGGAAGGTCGCGAGCTGCCAGTCGCCGTCGCCGGTGGCCATCCGGCGTTCACCGGCTACTACCGAACCGTCGGGGCCGAAATTGATCGCGCGGCGGAACAAGTCGATCGAGTTCTGATTCATGTTGTGTTCCCTTGGATGTGATGGGTGGGGATACTTTTCGGCTCTTCGGTTTCGAGGATCTCCGCGCACACTGGTTGCGAGAGCCGCTCGACGAGCGCCCCCCGTGGAAGCCTGACGAGGCGTCTTCACGTGCGCGCGGCGGAGAGTTCTGCCGCCTGCACGTCCTGCGGCGTCGTGCGGATCGTGCGGCGCGTCGTCGGCAGCACGGTCGCGGCGACGATGCTCGCCACCGCGAACAGTCCCGCCGCGCAGCAGAGCGCCAGGGCGTACCCATCGTTCAGAGCCGCGGGCGCGGTGCTGTTGCCGGTTCTCGCCGCCGCGACGGTGGCGAGCGCGGCGACGCCGACGCAGCCGCCGAGCTGGCGCGCGCTGTTGAAGACGCCGGAGGCCATTCCAGCTTCATGGGGCGCGACGCCCATGGTCGCCGCGGCGGCCACCGGGGCCAGGCACAGTCCGAGGCCGAATCCGCCCAGCAGCGAGGGGCCGAGGACGTCGGCGAGGAAGCTGCCGTCGGGGCTGATGAAGGCGAACCAGCCGATACCCACCGTGGTCAGCACTCCGCCGAGGACGAGCGCCGCTTTCGGTGATCGCGTGCCGCCGAGACGAGTGGCCACCATCGTGCCGACGATGACACTGAGCGAGAACGGTACGAACGCCGCGCCCGCCGCGCCCGCGCTCATGCCCAGCACCTGCTGTTGATACAGCGACAGCAGATAGAACGCACTGAATTGCCCGGCCCCGGCGAGGAATACGAAAACATTCGCGCCGCTCACCCAGCGGCTGCCGAACAAGCCGAGCCGAACCAATGGAGTCGATGTACGCGCCTCGACGGCGAGGAAGGCCGCGAGCAGCACCGCCCCTGCGCCGAGTGTGATCGCCGTGGTGGTGGAGAGCCAGCCGTGGTGTTCGGTCCGCACCACGCCCACCACCAGCAGACCGATTCCGGCGGTGCCGAGGACGGCGCCCGGCACGTCGATCTGTCCTCGCTCGCCTACCCGATCCGCGGCGACACCGGCCACCGCCGCGCCGAGCGCGATCACCACGATCGGGACGTTGATCAGCATGACCCAGCGCCAGTTCGCGTACTCGGTCAGCAATCCGCCGACCAGCACACCTATCGCGCCGCCCGCCGCGTTCACCGCGCTCCACACGCCGAGCGCTCGCACCCGTGCGGGACCTTCCGGGAATGTCGTGGTGAGCGTGGCCAGAGCGGCGGGTGCCACGGCCGCCGCCGCGAGGCCCTGCACCGCTCGCGCGGCGACGAGCTGCCACGGCTCCTGCGCGAGACCACCGGCCAGCGAGGCGACCCCGAACGCGACGAGCCCGCCGGTGAACAACTTTCGCCGCCCGAACAGGTCGGCCGCCTTCCCGCCCAGCAGCAGGAACCCGCCGAAGGTCAGCGCGTAGATGTGCACCACCCAGGCCAGATCGACCGGCGCGAAGCCCAGATCTGCCCGGATGGCGGGCAGCGCGACGTTCACCACCGCGAGGTCCAACGCGACCATGAACTGCGCGACGGCCACCGCCGTCAGCGCCATGCTCGGCCGCTCTCCAGAGTTTTTATACATGTATAAAAACTAACCGCACGGCTCGCCCCGTGTCCACACCCTTTTCGGGGGATGGGTGAAGATGGACCCATGCCGAGTTCGTCGCCGCAGCCCCACCGCACCGGCCGACCCGCGCGTATCTCCCGCGCGGACATCGTCGCGGCGGCCAACGCGGTGATCGAGGCCGACGGCGTGGAGAAGCTGACCATGCGCCGCCTTGCCACCGAACTCGGTTGCACGCCGATGGCGCTCTACCACCATGTGCGCGACAAGGAAGACCTGCTCCGGCTGCTGCTCAACGACTATGCGGACCAGGTGGTGTGGCCCGATCTGCCCGAGGAGCCACGACAGCGCGTCCGCGTCGCGGCGCGGGCTATGCGCGACGTGCTCGCCACGCGCCCTTGGGTCGTCGAAATCCTCGCCGCCGACGACCTTTTGGGCGTCTCCGCGCTGTGGGTCACCGAATCGATCGTGGACGGGTTCGTCGCCGGGGGGCTACCCCTGGAGCGCGCCGTGCAGGCGTACCGCGCCATCTGGCATTACACGGCGGGCAACCTCATCGTGCGCGCCCGATCCGCCCGCCGGGCCACGGAGGACCGCCCCACCTTCCGTGCGCAGGTCTTCGCCGACCTCGACGCCGACGCCTACCCCCGCCTAGCCGCGCTCGGCTCCGACTACGTATCCCTCGCCGCCGAGGACACCTACGAACTCGGACTGGAGGCCCTCATCGAGGGCCTGCTCCGGACGCCGTGAGACTCAGAACGTCACCCGCTGATCCGCGGGCAGGAACAGCTTGTCGCCTTCCTTCACCTCGAATGTCTTGTAGAACTCGTCGAGATTGCGGACCACCTGATTGCAGCGGAATTCGTTGGGGGAGTGGGTGTCGATGCTGAGGTAGCGGACGGTGAGTTCTTTCGTCTGCTTCTCCCGCCAGCTGCGGGCCCAGGACAGGAACATGGTGCGGTAGTCGGGATTATCGATACCCCGGCGCTTCTCGGCGATGCGGAAAGCGGCCAAGGTGATCTGAAGTCCGCGCAGATCGGCGAGGTTCTCGCCGACGGTGAGCTCGCCGTTGACGTGCTGGTTCGGTTCCAGTCCCTCCGGAACGAGCGCGTTGTACTGGTCGACCAGTTGCTTGGCCTTGGCGTCGAACGCGGCGCGGTCCTCGGGCGTCCACCAGTCGCGGCGATTGCCGTCCCCGTCGTACTTGGAGCCCTGGTCGTCGAAACCGTGGCCGATCTCGTGCCCGATGGTCGACCCGACCGCGCCGAAATTGACCGCGGGCAGCGCGTCCTTGTCGAAGAACGGCGGCTGGAGGTAGGCCGCCGGGAAGACGATCTGATTGGAGTTCGACGAGTAGTAGGCATTCACCGTCTGCGGCGACATCCCCCATTCGTCTTTGTCGACCGGCGTGCCGAGTCGCGCGAACGCGCGCTTGACCTCGAAAGCGTTGATGGCGAGCAACGACTCGATCAGCTTGCCTTTGGTGATCTGGAGCTTGGAGTAGTCGACCCACTTGTCCGGGTAGCCGATCTTGGGATCGATCTTGTCCAGTTTCGCCAGTGACGCCGCCCTGGTCGCGGGCGACATCCAGGTCGAGTTGGTGAAGTTCTCCCGGTAAGCCGCGAGGACGTCGGCGAGCATTTCCTTGGCCCGCTCCTTGGCCTCCGGCGGGAAGTGCTTGGCCACATACAATTTCCCGAGCTGCTCGCCGAGCTTGTCGTCGACGATCGAAACCCCGTACTTCCAGCGTTCGGGCCGCTCGTCCTGCCCGTTGAGCACTTTGCCCTTGAATTCGAAGTTCGCGTCGTTGACGGCTTTGGGCAGGTAGGGCGCGAACTCACGCAGCACGTAGAGCTTGAGGTAGTCCCGCCAGGTCGCGATATCCACTTCGGTCCACAACTGGCCCGCCGCCGTGATGTAGGAGGGCTGGTTGACCACCATCGTCGCGAACAGCTCGCGCGGGCGGTCGGTGTTCCCGGCCAGCCACGGGTCCCAGTCGAAGCCCGGAGCGAGTGCGGTCATATCGGCCCAGCTGTACACGTTGTACGTCGCGTCGGTGTCGCGGTTGCGCACGTTGTCCCAATGCGCGGGCGCGATCCGCTTCTCCAGGTCGAACACCCGCTGCGCGAGACCGGCCGGATCGGCGAACCCCGCGCCCGCGGCGATGCGCTCGAGGAAGGACCGGTACTGCGTGAGCACCTCGGTGTATTCCGGCTTCCGGTAGTACTGCTCGCCGAGGCCGAGTCCGGCCTGCCCGACCGAAGGGATGTAGGCGTTCGAGTTCTTCCGGTCGACGCCGATGCCGAGCCCGATCAACCCGTCGATCGGCAGCCGGGCCATCACCTTCGCCAGGTCCGGCTTGGTGGCGGCGCCATCGATCTCGGCGAACAGCGGCGCCAGGGGCGTCATGCCGAGCCGTTCGATCTCGTCCCAGTCCACCCTGGCGTCGTAGAGGTCCCTGATCTGCTGCTCTTCCGAACCGGGTTTCGGGTCCCGGATGCCGTCGATGATCTCCCGCAACTGCTGCTCGGTGCGCTCACCCGCCTCACTGCCCGAGCCGTAGCTGACCTTGTCCGGCGGCAGCTGGTAGTCCCGCAGCCACTTCCCGTTGACGTGCCGGTACAGGTCGTCCTGCGGCCGGATCGTCTCGTCCACGCCACTGAGATCGACGCCCGTGAGCGTCCTGCTCGCGGGTTCGGTGTCGTCCGAGCACGCGACCAGCGCCGCGGCGGCCGGCACGGCCCCGAGGGCGACCAGGAAGGCACGACGATCCAGCTTTGCTCGCCGACCGGTAGATGTCACGAGAATCCTCTCCCCGACGCGGCGGTGCCGCAGATGTACGAAGGCAGCCTTGCAGGACACGAGGCTACCGGCGCGACGCCGGACCGGCCGGGATTGGGGAAACGGGCACCCCCGCGTGGCCCCGATTTGGGAACGACCTGCGGGTTCCCATACACTAGACCGGTTGCCTGCGGGAGCTATGCCCGCAATCCGGCAGTGAACCCCCAGTGGTTGGTTCCGCGTTTCTTGCTCGAACCGAGGAAACCGCTGGCAGGCGCGCGTCCGGAGGGCAACCGACCATGCCCGTCGGGTCGGCAATCCGGCGTGCACATACGTCCAGGTCAAGGAGGACGCTGAAGTGATTCAGCAGGAGTCGCGACTGCGCGTCGCCGACAACACGGGCGCGAAGGAAATCCTTTGCATCCGCGTTCTCGGTGGTTCGTCGCGTCGCTATGCCGGTATCGGCGACATCATCGTCGCTACCGTGAAAGACGCCATCCCCGGCGGCAACGTGAAGCGGGGTGACGTCGTCAAGGCCGTCGTCGTGCGCACCACCAAGGAGCGCCGTCGTCCCGATGGTTCCTACATCAAGTTCGACGAGAACGCGGCCGTGCTCATCAAGGCGGACAACGACCCGCGCGGCACTCGTATCTTCGGCCCGGTCGGCCGCGAGCTGCGTGACAAGAAGTTCATGAAGATCGTGTCGCTGGCTCCGGAGGTGCTCTGACATGAAGGTGCACAAGGGTGACACCGTGCTCGTCATCTCGGGCAAGGACAAGGGCGCCAAGGGCAAGGTCATCCAGGCCTACCCGAAGGAGAACCGGGTCCTCGTCGAGGGCGTGAACCGGATCAAGAAGCACGTCGCGAACTCCGCCAACCAGCGCGGCGCCTCCTCGGGCGGCATCGTGACCCAGGAAGCCCCCATCCACGTCTCGAACGTGATGGTCGTCGACTCCGACGGCAAGCCGGCTCGTATCGGCTACCGGACCGACGAGGAGAGCGGCAAGCGGGTCCGGATCTCCCGTAAGAACGGGAAGGACATCTGATATGACCACGACGGAAAAAGTGCAGCCCCGGCTGAAGCAGCGCTACCGCGAAGAAATCAAGGACGCGCTGAACAAAGAATTCGGCTACCCCAACGTGATGCAGATCCCGGGCGTGGTGAAGGTCGTCGTCAACATGGGTGTCGGCGACGCCGCCCGCGACGCGAAGCTGATCAACGGCGCCGTCGAGGACCTGGCCCTGATCACCGGTCAGAAGCCGCAGATCCGCAAGGCGACCAAGTCCATCGCGCAGTTCAAGCTGCGTGAGGGCATGCCGATCGGCGCCAAGGTCACCCTGCGCGGCGACCGGATGTGGGAGTTCCTGGACCGCCTGGTCTCCATCGCGCTGCCCCGTATCCGCGACTTCCGCGGCCTGTCGCCGAAGCAGTTCGACGGCAACGGCAACTACACGTTCGGCCTGAGCGAGCAGTCGATGTTCCACGAGATCGACGTGGACCGGATCGACCGTCCGCGTGGTATGGACATCACCGTGGTGACCACCGCGACCAACAACGAAGAAGGCCGTGCCCTGCTCAAGCACCTCGGCTTCCCGTTCAAGGAGAACTGAGCCATGGCTAAGAAAGCACTGGTCAACAAGGCCAACGCCAAGCCGAAGTTTGCGGTCCGCGCCTACACCCGCTGCCAGCGGTGCGGCCGCCCCCACGCGGTCTACCGCAAGTTCGGCCTGTGCCGCGTGTGCCTGCGCGAAATGGCGCACCGCGGCGAGCTGCCGGGCGTGCACAAGAGCTCCTGGTGAGCTGACGCTCCGCTGAGCGTCGTCAACTGAACATCTGAGCGAGGGCACGGACTCCAGTCGAGTCCGTGCCTTTGCTGTCTCCAGGAGTTTCTCTGCTATCTCATCGCTGCCGTGCTCGCGGCGCGCCCGCCGTCCCGCACAGCCGAGGAGGTTCGCGCTGTCGCGAGTTGCCCGGCGAGATTTATGTGGTGGTGTGGTCGAGGTACCGTCGGCGTGCCTGGTTCAGTTCGCGGCTCCACGTTGTTCCTTCGTCGGCCAACCGGCGTTGGAGCGTCCGTGGCCCGACATCGAGGAGTCGGGCGGCGTCCGCCAGCGAGGGCGTACCTTCGGTGAGGGCGCCCTCCAGTGCGGTGCCCACCCGGTCCGACCATGTCGGAGAGCACACGGGCGGCGGCATAGTGGCATAACGGCGCCCGGTCGCCGTGGAAACCCCGGCTGCGTGGTGGGTTTCGAATGCAGCTGGATGAGATCCGTCAAGGCCCGACACCAGTCGATCGGTCAGTTCCCTCGATCGGCGCCTCTGGAAATCTCGGGGTGTTTCGCCGTAGCGTGCCTTGAACGCTTGGGAGAACCAGGTTTGTGTGAAACCGCAACGTGCGGCCACCTCGCTGACAGTCGTGCTCTTTCCCTGTTGGGAGAGCAGGTCGCGCGCGGCGCGCAGCGCCTCGTCCTGCCGCACTTCCCGGTAGGTGGTACCGCTCTGCTGGAGGGCGAGCCGCAATTGCCGGGGCGACCAGCCGAGAGCCGATGCCACCGCGGGCAGACGCAAGTCCCCGACACCGACGTGCTCCCGCACGTACTGACGAACGGCTGCAGCCGTTTCAGCCAGATGGCTTCGTTGCGGGCCCATATCGCCGAGCAGCATCAAGCAGATCAGCTCAGTGATTCGATCGCAGACGGCGTTGAATTGCCCGTCCGTGAGGTTGGATCGCTCGGCATGCGTTTCGCCGATCATGCTCTGCACGATCCGTCCCAGGCCCGATTCCATGCCGAGCGTCGTTTGCGGCGGTCTGGCGGAAGACAGGCGATTGTCGATATCAGCACGCGGTATACGAACCGCGTTCGTCACCATGCGTGGCATGTAGTACCGAAACGGCTGATCTGGGCTCAATAGCATTGCGCTACCGGGAGTGACACGCGTTACCGTGTCATTCATTTCGAAGGTATTGACTCCTCCCACAGCCCGCTGCGGCACGACCAACCAGTAGTCGTTACCACCCTGACGGGTGTGTGCCGGGGTCCGCCAGGCCAGACGCTCGCTGCGTTGGTCGAAGCGCAGGAGAGTGTGAGCAACAGTGTCCTGAACGGTGGCACGGATCCACCAGTTGCGCGGATCACGATACCGGGACTCGGACGGCAGAAAGCTGTCGCTGAGTGCTTCCCACTCGTCGATGTCTTTCGTAACAAGCTCGGTGTACATCATGATGACGCCTTGGCAGATGTGTTATTCGGGACTTTACGATTCAACATCACCTTGGAGGACCTGTAGCTGTCCTGCATATCCCGTCTTCACTCTCCACTACGCGCTGGATTCCAGCAGTACGGGAAGTGCGAGGGGCCCGCAGGTGATGAAGTTCGGGCCGTAGACCTGGGTGATGTCACCAGCCAGGCGCAATCGCGGGAATCGGTTGAACAGCGTAGACAACGCGATGTGGCTTTCCAGCCGGGCCAGATGAGCGCCGAGGCAGACATGCGGTCCCCGGCCGAACGCCAGCTGGTCCCGGTGATCGCGGTCGATGTCGAAAGTACCGGCGTCCGGATAGCGCTCCGGGTCCCGCCCGACGCCGCCGTACCACCCCACCATGGCTCCCGCCGGAATGTCTACGCCGGCGATGGTGATGTCTTGCAGCGCATACCGAGTGGGAAGAATAGCGGCCACCGAAGAGCGGAAGCGCAGCATCTCCTCGACGACGTCCTTCCACCGGTCTTCGGCCTGGGCTTTGGCGAGCTGCTCGGGATGGGTGCACAGCGTGACGACCGTGTTGCCGAGCAGGTGCACGGTGGTTTCATGTCCGGCCATGAGCACCAACCACAACATGTTGACCAGTTCGTCGTCGGTCAAACCGTTCGCTTCGTTGGCCTCCAGCAGCGCGGAGGTGAGGTCGTCGCCGGGTGTGCGCCGTTTGCGGCCGAGGAGTTCGGCGAGGTAGCCGAGCATATCCGCCATCGCGGCCTGAATCTCGTCGCCGGTGCTCAGATGCGACATGACCGTGGACGCCCAGATCCGGAATTGTTGTTGTTCGGACGCCGGTACACCGAACAGTTCGCCGATCACCCGCACCGGCAGGGGGGTGGTATAGCTGGAGACGAGATTGATTTCGGCCTTGTGGTCGGGAATATCGTCGAGGAGTTCGGTGGCGATCTGCTGGATTCGGGGCTCGAGCGCGGCCACTCTGCGAGGGGTGAACGCCTGGCTGATCGTTCTCCGCAGCCGTCGATGATCCTCACCGTCCATGTTGATCATGTGATCGATATCGGTGAGCGCGCGCAAGGGCCAGTCGGCTGGAATCGTGCCGTCCTGCAGCGCCGGACAGTTGCGCGGGTTCTTGCTCAAGACGGTGCCGTCTCCGGCGAGGATTTCGCTCACCGCTTTGTGGCTGACGGCGAACCAGGCCACGACATTGCCGGGCAGTTCGATCGGAACGATCGGTCCACGCCGACGGATCCTGTCGAAGGTATCGAAAACCAACTCGCCAGCGGTAGGCAGCTGAGCGACGGGCTCGGTCATGATGTCTCCCATGGTGCGTTCGGTCACACACGGACACGGCTGACGTGTGCCCGCCCAGTGTCGGCCGCAGCGACACGCCGAACGACCGGAACTGGGAATCGCTGCCTCATAACGAAAGTGCGACGCAGAAGAACAAACGTGGGAGCGAGATGTGCCAAGACCCTGCCGGGATTCCACCGGCCGATACGGGATTCCGCGAGTGAGCTGGGGCCGTGGCAGTACACATGCACGAGGCATGGGCCGCGGTCCGTGGGTATCCATTGCCGATTCATGACACCCCTCGGGCTCCGAGAATGCCCGTTCAAGGAGAACTGAGCACATGGCAAAGAAAGCACTGGTCAACAAGGCCAACGCCAAGCCGAAGTTTGCGGTCCGCGCCTACACCCGCTGCCAGCGGTGCGGCCGCCCCCACGCGGTCTACCGCAAGTTCGGCCTGTGCCGCGTGTGCCTGCGCGAAATGGCGCACCGCGGCGAGCTGCCGGGCGTGCACAAGAGCTCCTGGTGAGCTGACGCTCCGCTGAGCGTCGTCAACTGAGCATCTGAGCGAGGGCACGGACTCCAGTCGAGTCCGTGCCCTCGTTTGCATGTTTGATCATGATTTCGCCACGATCGACTAGGTAGGCTTCGAGCCATGACGATCCAGTCACCGGACCACTTGCCGCACGAGATGACCGAGGAGCAGTACCGCCAACTGCCGGAGGGTGTCGCGCGTGAGATCGAGGTTGTACACGGACACGTGATCGTCTGCGAGTCTCCGGTTCCTGAACACAATCGTGTGGCACGCCGTTTGGCAGGCTCGATGGAGGATTTGCCGAGCACCGAACCGTGTATCCGCGTCGAGACGGATATCGATGTCGTCCTCTGGCGGATACCGAAGTTCACGTTCCGGCGACCGGATGTGACGGTGTATCGCTGCTTGCCCGAGCGCGGAGCGAAGCCGGAAGCCGGTGACGCGTTGATCGTCGTGGAGGTGTCCTCACCGTCCACCGCCGCCGAAGATATGCTGGACAAGAAGGTTCAGTACGCACGCGCAGGCATTCCGCTCTACCTGGTCGTCGTTCTCGACACCAAATTCGAGATCGAAGAGGTGCGTGAATTCCGCCTCGACGCTCACGCCGCCGAGTATCGCCTGCACCGGCTGCACCGCGACGGATTCGTCCGCCTGGAGCACGTGGTGCTCGGCGACATCAGCTTCGCCGACCTGGCTCGGTAGTCGCCGGCTCGGCCAACGCGCAAGGTCATCGCACTGTGATTGCGGAGTTCGCAACGACCTTCTCGCGTTGGTGTGCACCGGATCTGCTGAACTGATGGACGCACGCCGCCGTCGAATGTTTGACCGAAGCCGGAATTCTGCACCAGCTCACTGTCGGCCGCCGCAACCGTGCCTTCGAGTCGTTCGACGCGATCACCGCGTTCACACCGCTCTGGGACGGCGTCTTGCCAGTCCTTCGTTCCTCTGACTGTCGAGGGATCTGATGTGTGGCCGACCTCGGCTGTGATTTGTCCCGGATATCCAGTTCGATGACACGTTTTGTGTCGATAGCGCTTAACGTCGCGGGGGCACAACAGTTGGTTCGGAAGGTGGCGGCGAGCGTGACAGGTACCGAGGCGAAGCTTGATGAACTGGTCAAGATCCTGACGATCGCTGCGGAACCGGCGGGTGAGGCCGGTGCGGCCAAGCGGGAGAAGAAGGGTGTTCCGAGCGTTCGCCAGCGTGTGGCCATGCTGCTCGACCGCGGGACGTTCATCGAGACCGGTGCGTTGGCTCGTCAGCCCGACCGACCGGATGCTCTCTACGGTGACGGGCTTGTTACCGGTCGCGGTCTGATCGGGGGCCGTCCGGTGGTGGTGATCGCCCACGATCAGACCGTGTACGGCGGGTCGGTCGGTATCACGTCCGCCCGCAAGTTCATGCGGGCGCTGCAACTCGCGTTCGACAACGCATGCCCGGTGGTGACGATCAATGATTCCGGCGGTGCGCGTATCCAGGACGCGGTGGGTTCGATCGCTTCGTTCGGTGATATTTCCCGGGTGTTGGAGAAACTGTCCGGGTATGTGCCACAGGTGTCGATCATTCTCGGCAAGTGCGCAGCGGGTTCGGTGTACGGGCCGATCAACACCGACGTGCTCATCGGCACCAGGGATTCCTACATGTTCGTCACCGGGCCGGAGGTGATCAAAGCCGTCAACGGTGAGGACGTCACCGCCGAGGAACTCGGTGGCGCCGAAGTACAGGCCAAACGCGGCACCCTGCATCACGTGGCCGACACCGAGCAGGAAGCCTACGAGTGGGCGCGCAATTACCTGAGCTACATGCCGACGAGCTGTCTCGAGCAGCCGCCGATCGTGAACCCAGGCCTGGAGCCGGAGATCACTGCTACCGATCGGGAGCTCGACACGATCATCCCGGATTCCGATCGCGCCGGTTACGACATGCACGAGATCCTGCTGCGGATTTTCGACGACGGCGAATTCCACGAAATCCGCGCCGCGTTCGCCCCGAATTTGATCACCGGGTTCGCCAGGGTCGACGGCTATCCGGTCGGTGTGATCGCCAACCAGCCGTTGGTGCTGGGTGGTTCCATCGATGCCGCCTGCTCGGACAAGTCGACCTATTTCATCCGGCTCTGCGACGCGTTCAATATCCCCCTGGTGTTCGTCGCGGACACCCCGGGCGTGCTGCCAGGCCTCGAGCAGGAAGCCAACGGTGTGATCATCCGCGGCGGGCGGGTCCCGCGTGCGATCATCGAGGCGACGGTCCCGATCATCAACCTGGTCGTGCGCAAGTCTTACGGTGGCGCCTACGGCATGATGGCGGCCCGACAGGTAGGTGCCGACATCAGTTTCGCCTGGCCGACGGCCCGGATCGCTGTGATCGGCGCCGACAGCGCGGTCGACCTCATCGGCAAGCGGCAATTGGCGGCGGTGCCGGAGGAGCATCGGGCAGCGGCGCGCGAGTTCATGATCAACCAGTACAACGAGACGATCGCCACCCCGTGGATCGCCGCCGAACGCGGCTACATCGACGCGGTCATCGAACCGGCGCGGACCCGTCTGGAGATCCGAAGCGCGCTACGCCTGTTGCGGGACAAGCCGCCGGTCAAGCCGGAGTTCAACCCGCGCAAGCACCCGGTGTACCCGATGTGATCTTCCCGTCGACTCCTGCGCGACGACGATGTGACCACCGAACCCGCGCCGAGTAGCGAATCGTAGACGATCCGAAGAAAGGCGCTGCGACGGATGGATTCCGCCGCAGCGCCTTTCGCGACTTCAGATCAGCGAATCAATCGCTGATTGTCAGGGCAGCACCTGCGGAATGACATCGGGCGCGACCGTACCCACGACCGCGCCGATCACGGCGCCCAGGATGGCGGTGGTCACCACGCCGACCACGGCGCACAGCGCGTAACCGACGACGAAGATCGCCAGGGTCGGAATGCAGGTGATGAGGGCGGCGACCGCACCGACGCCCGCACCCGCGGCCGCACCGTTCATGACCGGATCCGGGTACTGCGCCCCCGGGTTGGTCGCGATGTCCTTCAGCTCCGCGCCGGTCGCTGCCGAAACCTCAGGTGTCGTCACCGACAGCGTGCGGCCGTCCTCGGACACCTTGGCATCCAGGGCGATGGCGGTACCGGACGGCGTGGCCAGCGTGCGCGGAAGCTCGGTGACCGCCGCGCCCGCCTGGTTCACGACCTTGATCGAGGTCTCACCGAGCTGGAACGTGCCGGCATCCAGTGTGGCGGAAACGGTCTTCAGGTCCGGCGTGACCGTGGTGTGGTAGCCGATGTCCGCGGACGTACCCGACGTCGAGATCGCCTTGGCCAACTGCGCCTGCTGATCGGCGTAGTTGGTGGCCGATGCGGCTCCGGCACCGGCGAACGTAGTGGCCACGACCAGCGGCAGCGCACCGATGAGCGCCTTACGGCCGACCCGCATTGCAGTGTGATGGAACATTGAATTCATTTTCCCTCCCGACCCCCGACCACCCCCGACGTGGACGAATCGAATGTCGCGTCACGTGTATCGAACGAACTATTGGTATCGACTGCGCGCCCGTCGAGGCAAACTATGTGACATTGTCCACAGAGTGGAACCGATTGAGCAACAAGATATTTCGATCCGACAAGACGTTCGGCAAATTGAGAGCGAACGACGTCGCCGACCCGCCGCCGCATCGGGCGACTGCCGCAAAGCTCTCGTTTCGGCGCTATCGACCGGCTGCGGGGTATGGACATCACCGTGGTGACCACCGCGACCAACAACGAACAAACCGTGCCCTGCTCGAGCACCCCCTTCCCGTTCGAGGAGAACTGAACACACGGCTGAGAAGCACTGGTCGACAAGACCAAACGCCAAGCCCGAGTTTGCGGTCCGCGCCTACACCCGCTGCCAGCGGTGCAGCCGCCCCCACGCGGTCGTCCGCCCTCTGCTGACTCCACCGGGAGGCGTGGCTTGATCACATGGGATGTAAGCCTGGGATGCGGGTGACAACCGGTTAAGCTGTACGGAGCTCAGTCGGCCTTGGTGGCAGCTGCACTTGCGGGAGAAGCGCCACTCACCGACTGCAGATACATCAAGGGGGCGGAATGGCATTCGAGGTAGACCCGGACACGCTGCGCGCGGCAGCGGGATCCATGGCGCTGTTGCCGGGCGAAATCGATCGTGCACCGCACCTGGGCGCTGAGCCTGTCGCCGGAAGGTTGAAAGGCTCCGCCGTCGGGACGGCCCTCAGCGGTAGCGATGGCAGGAGCAAGACGGCGAAAGATGTACTGCGGGCCCGGTTCAACCAGTTCTCCGCCCTGCTGGCGTTGTCTGCCGAAAAGTTCCAGAACACGGATGCCGATGCGGCCAATCGCTTGGCGGCGGTGTCCGATATCAACTCGGGTGACCCCTCCCGGGGGCGGTGAGCCATGCCAACCCCAATCGACGTGCTGAACTGGGATGTCTCCGGTCTTCAATCGGTTGCCGACAACGCGACTCGCATCGCAGAAGCGATCATCACAGCATCCAACACGATGCACGGCACCATCTACGGTCTCGGTTGGAAAGGCGAAGCGAGAGGTGCAGCGGAGGGGCGTGCTGATCGCGAGCAGAGCCAGATGCGTTCGATTGCAATTGCTTACGATGATCTCGGTACCGCGTGCGCTGGGGCAGCTCGCGATATGGCCCACCCGATTTCTGAGATCCGCATGATCTTTCAGCATTACGTCGCGCTGCCGGTGACGGTGGGTGACGACTGGAGCGTCAGTGGTGTAGAGGATTGGAACTCGGAAGCCGGGGTGCAGCTTTCGAGGCTAGCCGGATTGGTCGCGACACTCGAAGCATTCGACGCGCAGTGGGGCGCGAAGATCTCCGATGCGAACGAAGAACTCGCGGCCATGGCGCCTGAGTCCGTGCTCGCAGCAGCCAACGCCGCGATCCAGGCCGACCGCTCGCAAGACCCGAGGGCGGACCCAGAACGCATGCAGACCTCTGCTGCGGCGTTCCAGCAGGTGTTCGGTCGGCCACCGACCAGCCCTACCGACTGGACCACTGCGGAGGCGCTGAATCCGAACAGCTACGACCCGAAGTATCAGGGAGTGGGGCCTGAGATTCGAGTGGTACGCATCAATCCTGTCCAAGACCAAGGTGTCGTGCGAACCAGTCAGTACATCGAGCAGCGCGATGTCACCAGCTTTCCGCCGACGAACCGGGACATGGGTGACAATCGAACGGCTGACCCGAACTTCGATCCCGAACACACGCGCGTCGCTACGTATGTGGACTACGAGAACGGCATCGTCGTCATCCGGCAGAATCCATCGGTCGATCAGAATCCCGACGGTAGCCCTGGAGTGTCCAAGGTCGGCGCTCCCGAGGCAACCGTATGGCAGACGGATGACGGCACAGTGCGTATCCGCTATGACGCCGCAAATCCGTTTGCGCCCGACATAGCCAGGAATCCGCCAGGGCCGATGTCCGAGCATCCGATATCGGTCAACGGCGACTTGGTCTTCATTCCCGGCCAGGACGGCGTACAGATACAGGGTGCTCGTTCGGACTACCCGTCTCTCGAGGCTTACCAGGACCGCCCGGATGGCAGCACTCGGACTCTCGCCGTGGACCCGGCTGCGTCCGGCCGTTCGTGGGGGCCCGGTGTGAATCTGCCGTTTCATCACGAGCTTCCCGGTACCGATCCGAATATTTTCGACCAGTTCAGGACATACCAGGAATACCCGGGCGATCAGCCCCCCGGGTTCCCGGTGACGACTGATCTACCAGGAACCTCGGCGGGCACACCGGATAAGGCTCCGTCGGTTCGAACGATCACCGAAGACGATCATCCGTTGGGTCGGTGAGCTTCGTCGGCCGATCCAGAGCTCATGGCTGCTGGTGAAGATTTCGGAGGGAGGGTGAGCATGGTCGGCCTCCGCGCGCTGCGGACGGGGTCCGGGTACTGGGCTGCTGCAACGTGGGCCACTTCGCTGTGGTTCGTTCCCCAGTTGATCGCGCTCGCGGCCGCGATGGCCGTGGCCTACCCGGATCGCAACGAGCCACCCGTCGGCTGCTATTTGGCGATATCGGCTGTAGGTGTGCTCGTCGGGTTGGGGCTGGCATGGTCGAGTTCTGCGAAACGGAGAGGTGTCGCGCTCGGCATGATCACCGCGGCCGCGCTGCTGCTTTGTATACCGGGGCTGCGGTTCTTTCCCTTGGCGCTACCACTGGTGGTCATATGGATCGCGGTTGCTGTTGCCGACGAGAACGAGGGGGCGACGGCCTCCGCGTTCAGCCGGGCAGCTTTCGCCGGATGTTCGGTGGCCATGCTGGTGAACGCGGTTCCCTTGGTCGCTACGGCGTACTATCTGCTGTTTTTGTACGCATTCGTTTTCGTTGCCGAGGTGTTGATAGTTCTCTTCTTGTTTTTGGCGAAGGGCAGGGCTCGGCAGTTCGGGACAGGCGTGGCGATCTCTTGGTTGGGTCTTGTCCTTTCCGTCTTGCTGTCGCTACCGGTGTGGTGAATGCTCTCGAACTGGCAACCTCCATCGATCGGTACGGAGTCCCGTAAGCGCGTCCGTATAGAGTTCATCGAACCGGGGGAGTCCGACTTCTTGGAGACGTTCGGGGCCGAGCGTGTCGCGATTCCTGGAGTCACTGCTTCTTTCGCTGTGAATATTGATTCCGATGATCGGAACAGACTGGAGCTTTCGTACGATGTTATCGGCCGGTCTGCGCGGGTCCGCTGGATTAAAGACTCCACGCTCCTCGTGGATATTTTTCGAGAGCAGGTGTATCGAATTTCGGTTGACCGCAGCGGAATCATCAGAATCGCGACGAGTGGAATTGATCTGAAGGGCGAACTGACCGTAGAGGTGTATCCAATACGGATCAGTGATGTTTCATTGACGCGGTGAGTAACGCGTGTTACAGGCGTGACGGATACGTCAGATCCACTGGACGTAGTCGACCGGTGGGGGCACTCCGCATCGACTCAATGGCAGTGTCAGACCCGCTCCACCTGAGGAGATCCCATAGTGAACACGGCGGATGGGCAAGTCGGTCTGCGGGCAGCTCTGGAGCATTCCCGCAGCGACGAGGGACTGGTGAGGCTTGGCGCCATCTCCGAGTTGAGTGCCCTGATCTTCGATGCTCAGGCGCGCAAGCGTCTTGTGGAGATGCTGGACGATGACGTGGTCACGATGCAGATCGAAGCCGCCGAGGCTCTGGTGCGGTATGGCGGGCAGGAGGGCCTGCTGTCGGTTCTGGAAGAACTTGGTCGGCGAGACGACGGTGATGTCGATTACATCGCATACCGACTGAGCGATCTGGACAACTTGGGTGAGTTTCCGGTTTTGCAGACCGCAGCCTCCATTGCTGAATCAGACATATCGCCCGATGCGCGACGCGGTCTGAAAGATCTGCATGATGTCATGGGGAGATGAGAGGATGTGGGGGCCGCCCGAGGTGCGCTACTCGAGGGGATTTCATAGTGGACACCAGTGAATCCGATACTGATCTGTCGTCGGTATTGCGCGCTCCCGGAGTAGTGATAATGCTATAAGGATCGAAGCGATACCTGATCTCGGGCGAAACATTCGCTTCAGCAGTGCGCGACAACGGCTGCAAGAGGTGATGCTCGATGACGAGATCGTGACCATTCGAGTCGACGCGGCCGAGCAACTCGTCCGCACCGGAGGGGAAGACGGCTTGCTGGCGGTTTTGGCCGAATTGGGTCGGCGACGAAACGATCCTGACATCGACTACATCGCTTATATGCTGAGCGAGCTCGAAAACTTCGGGGAGTTTCCGGTCCTTCGCAATGCTCTGGCTATCGATCAGTCCAGATTGTCGCTCGACGCGAAATCAGGTCTGAGTAACCTGCGGAAATTAGTGTATCCGGTCCGGCCTGCGGCACCGGACGAGATTCCGTGATAGGAGCAGCGTGGACTTAGGGCGTGTGCTGGGGGATTCGTACTCGGCGGACTGGAAGGTGCGTGAGGGTGCGGCCACCGAACTCGGGAAATTGCTTCCGTCGGAGCAAGTGATCGAACGACTCGCTGAACTTCTCGGTGACGATGATATGGCGGTAGAACTGGAGGCGGCCGAGGTTCTGGCTCGTTTCGGTGGCCGAGCCGGACTTGTGGCCATCCTGGGAGAGTTGGGAAGACGTGTCGACGATCCCGATTCCGACTATATCGTCTACCGTCTACAAGAGTTGCAAATCAACGATCTCATACCGATCTTGCAGGATTCTCGCGAGATCTCGAGCCAGCCGCCTTCGTCTGATGTAAGCGCGGGAATCAATCAACTCGAGCAGCTTTTCGGATACTTGGTTCCGAAGAGTGGATAGGATGCGATCGGCACTGCATCTTGGTGCGGTTCCGGGTAGTTTGCACATTCCTGGTCTGTACCTCGACGACAGCTACGTCCTCGATGTCATCGTGCGGCCCGCCGAAGTGTTTTCCCTCGAAGCGGTGCTGACGCCGGAGCATTCGATGTATCATGCCCCCGAAGGTGAGGAGCAATACTGCATCTGCGTTGGTTGCTATGGGATCTGCGGCGCACAGGCGGGTCAGTGATGGTTCATCTGCCGTGATCGAGAAGTTGGAGAACTTCCTTTTATACAACGTCTCGGATGACTGGGCTCCGATCGGCGAGTTCGACGGGACGATCGAGAAAATTGCTGCGGAAGAATACTCGCGCACTTACGTCCTCGATGTCATCCGAGAATTAGCGAACGAAGGACACATCGAGTTCGGGGCTTTCTTTTCCTGGGGGTGGCAAGGGGTGGGAACCCTGGAATGTTGGTATCGAGGAAGCAATCAGGCAGATTTCGGACGGATATGATGGGGTGCCTGGATACCTGAGAATTCCTGATGACGAGATCGGCTCCAGCGAGATCTTCAGGGCGAGGATAACCGAAAGTGGCAGACGGCGGTTGCGGGAGCTGGGCGATCCGTACGAGAACTATGGTGATCCTTGGGCGGACGATCCCTACTTGCATGCGTGAGAAGTGGGTTGTGCCACTCCTCATTCGCCGCGAGTGGCACACCATCGAGGGGTCTACTCGCGTTTCGCCGCAGCCGTGTGCCACTCGCGGGGGATCGGCCGGGTGGGCGGCGTGGCGGTGAAGTGTTGAGCCCGGCGGCGGGTGCGGCCGGGCTCGATGGGTTCTCAGCTGTGGTGGAAATCGCCGTCTTTGGCTGCGGACAGGAAGGTGTCCCAGGCGGTGGGGGTGAACGTCAGGGCCGGGCCGGTCGGGTTCTTGGAGTCGCGCATGCCTACCGTGCCGTCGTTCAGGTGGGCGACCTCTACGCACTGGCCGTTGGACTCGCTGAAGCTGCTCTTGAACCAGGTTGCTCCGGATAGGTCAGCGGTCACCGTCAAAACTCCTTGCTACCCGGCGGAGCAGGTCTCGCGTGGTTCTTTCATCCAGGGCCGTCTCTCGGATGGCATCGGCCATTTCAGTGTAACGCTGCACCAATTCGGGCCTTTCCAAGTAGAGATCACTGCTCATCCCGCCGTCGAGATAGACGACCGGCGGTTCGATCGGTCTTCCCCTGCTGTCGGTACCGAAGTTCAGGAGTACGAATGAGCCGTGCAAGATGCCGCGCGTATATCCGGCTGAGTACGGGTGGATGCGCAGAGTGACGTTCGGCCGTGTGCTGACATCGGCCAGGTATCGATGTTGCGCGGCCATCACTTTCGGGCCGCCGACGACCCGGTAGAGCGCTGATTCATCGAGAAGCACGTGAAGTTCGACCGGGCGTGTCTTGCGAGTGACGGCGACCTGCCTGTTGAGGCGAAGCCGTACTCGTTGCTCGATCTCCTCGTTGAGACCGTCGTGCAGGAAAGCGCCGATCAGAGCACGGGCATAGTCGGCCGTTTGGAGCAATCCAGGCACCTGCACCGCGTAGGACGTGAGCCGCTGGGCCGACCGCTCCATGCCGACGTACATGTTGAACGCATCCGAGAACAAACCGCCGAGCGGAGTGACGCCGTCCTCGTCACGCGCCGTCGCCGCGCGCGACGCCAGCCCCACCGCCTGTTCGGTCTGCTCGGCGTTCACCTCGTAGAGCGTGCACAGCTCCCGCACGTCCTGGCGGCGCGGCTTCACCGCCCGTCCGGTTTCCAAGCGTTGTAGCCCGTTGAAGCTGAGTTGAACTTCCTTCGCGGCTATGGCGATCGTCAGGCCGCAGCCTTCACGCGCTTCGCGCAGAAATCTGCCGAGCTGGCGGCGCAGCAGCGTCGGCGACTCGACTTCGGTCATCGGCTTTCCCCCCCAGGTGAATGAATCCAACACTCGCTACCTGGAGCGACAGCTATATCGACGGTTTGACTCGCTTCCGGCACGTTGGGCCGCCCGACTCGGGGCGTGCCACCGACGACTTGAACACCTGGGTGGCGCGCTTCGCCGCCGCTTGCGCTCGCGCAGCAGAGGACGCTACCGCCTTCGAGCTTCGGGCTGCCGAGCTGCAGGAATCGTGGCGAGATCGGGTGGCGCCGGTGCGGGCGAACTCCGCGCTGGACCTCCTGCTCGGCAAGCTCGTCGGAGCCCCGATTCTCACCGTCGCGACAGCGGCGGCGCTGATCGGCCGCAGTTTTCCCGCCACGAACGCCGCCGTCGAACGCTTGACCAAGGCCGGCATCCTGCGCCAGCTCACCGTTGGCCGCCGCAACAGGGCATTCGAGTCCCCCGAGGCGATCACCGCGTTCACCGCACTGGAACGGCGTCTTGCCAGCCCGGTCGGAGACACGCGGACATCGGATCCGACCCGCCCAGTGCCGTCGAATAGCACTCCGGAATACCACCCGTTGGCTTGACCCAGCCGCCAGTCGGTTCTGTCACCGATCAGCTCGGCACGGTCTTCCGTGAAGACTGGGGACACGGTGTGGAGAAATGTGGGTCCTTCGCGAGGCGCGTCAGCCGAGAGGTGTACTCGTCGCGTTTCGCCGCAGCCATATGCCACCCGCGGAGGACGGGGCGGCATATCGGCTTACCCCAGAAAGGTCAGAACTCCAACTCCGACCACGGGATGTGGATCGGGAACGGGGAGTCGATGGTGATCGCGTCGGAATCGCTCGGTGACCACTTGCCGATCAGGAGGTAGTTCGTCGGATATAGCGGGTGTACGCCGGGTGGAAGCTTGCCGGGGGTGGTTTCCAGGGCGTAGGCGCGAACCATCGCCACCGCGCTCTTCCTACGCGCGAGCGTCACCTCCCAATACCAGGGGATGCCCGCATCGGCGTAGCGCCTCTGCTCGTCGAAAGGATCGATCTCGATGGTCGCCGGAGAATGAACTCGGCTCACGAGTAGCACGTCTCGAGCGCGGATGTCCTGGTAGGGGGCGTCGAGGCGGCGGTAGACGAGGACGTCGGGGGTGGCGAAGTCCGACTTGCCGGTCGTGCCGAAGAAGACGTTGGTTTCGAAATCCACGCGCCACCAGCTTTGTGGCTGCTCGGCCATGCCATCGCGTGCGCAGCGCTTGAGCGCGCCGGTCAGCGCGAAGGTGAGCGCTTGCTGTTCGGCGGGTCCCCGCTGTCGCCGGACGACGCGCCCGTTCCGCAGTTCGATCTGTGCTGCGATCTCCTCGGGTAGCTGCTCGAACTCCTCCCAGGTCATGAACTCCGGGAGGTCGGGTCGTTCGAGGCCTGAGCTGGACATAGCCTCATGCTAGACCGGCGGCAGCTCATTTCCGCTGGTCACAAACCGGATGAAACGCCGTGCTCACAGACCCGGATTTTGCCCCGGTGAACCCCTTGCCTACACTAGAGCGGTTGCCTGGGCACCTCCATGCCCGCATGCGTGCGCCCGGGCGATCGAACCTCCTCCGGTCGGCAAGTGTCGGCCGGACCATCCGAATTGTCGTAGGCCCACCGCTGGGCATGCCGATGTGCATGTGAGCGCTGTATGGGAACCGCGGCGAGAAAGGTGTCTAGGTCGAACCATGACCATGACTGATCCGATCGCAGACTTCCTGACACGTCTGCGCAACGCCAACTCGGCGTACCACGATCAGGTGAAGGCTCCGCACTCGAAGCTCAAGGCGAACATCGCCGAGATCCTCAAGCGCGAGGGCTACATCGCCGACTACCGGACCGAGGACGCACAGGTGGGCAAGACGCTCATCGTCGACCTCAAGTACGGCCCGAGCCGCGAGCGCAGCCTCGCAGGCGTGCGCCGTGTCTCCAAGCCCGGTCTGCGCGTGTACGCGAAATCCACCAATCTGCCCAAGGTGCTCGGCGGCCTCGGCGTGGCGATCATCTCCACGTCCTCCGGCCTGCTGACCGACAAGCAGGCGGCCAAGCAGGGCGTGGGCGGCGAAGTCCTCGCTTACGTCTGGTAAGGGAGCAGGGACTATGTCGCGTATTGGTAAGAAGCCCATCGCCCTTCCGGCCGGTGTGGATGTGACCATCGACGGCCAGGACATCTCGGTGAAGGGGCCCAAGGGCACCCTGTCGCTCACCGTCGCCGAGCCGATCACCGTCGCCAAGGGCGAGGACGGCCAGCTCGAGATCGCCCGCCCGGACGACGAGCGCCGCAGCCGCGCACTGCACGGCCTGACCCGCACCCTCGTGTCGAACATGGTTGTCGGCGTGACCCAGGGCTACGAGAAGAAGATGGAAATCTTCGGCGTCGGTTACCGCGTCGCGCTGAAGGGCCAGAACCTCGAGTTCGCCCTCGGCTACAGCCACCCGGTGCCGATCGAGGCGCCCGAGGGCATCACGTTCGCGGTGGAATCGCCCACCAAGTTCTCCGTGTCCGGAATCGACAAGCAGAAGGTCGGCCAGATTTCGGCGGTCATCCACGGCCTGCGCAAGCCCGACCCGTACAAGGGCAAGGGCATCCGCTACGCCGGCGAGGTCGTTCGCCGCAAGGTCGGAAAGACGGGTAAGTGATCATGGCGCAAACCGAAAACCAGAAGGCCAAGCGCATCCCCCTGGGCAAGGACGTGTCGACCCAGCGCCGTCTGTCGAAGACGCGCCGTCACTTCCGTCTGCGCAAGAAGGTGGAAGGAACCACCGAGCGTCCGCGCCTGGTGGTCAACCGCTCCTCGCGGCACCTGCACGCGCAGCTGGTGGACGACTCGGCGGGCAAGACCATCGCCGCCGCCTCGACCATCGAAGCCGACGTGCGGGCGCTGGACGGCGACAAGTCGGCCAAGAGCAAGAAGGTCGGCGCCCTGCTGGCCGAGCGGGCCAAGGCCGCCGGTGTCGAGGCCGTCGTGTTCGACCGTGGTGGCCACGACTACCACGGCCGGATCGCCGCACTGGCCGATGCCGCTCGCGAAGGTGGGTTGAAATTCTGATGATCGTCAACAAGAACGGAAGGAACGTCTGATGCCGGGACGTCAGAGGCGTGACGGCGGAAGCGGACCCGCCGGACAGAATGGCAGCGCCCCCGAGGGCGGCCGCGGCGACCGTCGCGGTGGTGGCGACCGTCGCGGCGGCGGCGACCGTCGCGACAACGCCGCCGAGAAGAACCAACTCGAGCGGGTCGTCGCGATCAACCGCGTCTCCAAGGTCGTGAAGGGTGGTCGGCGCTTCAGCTTCACCGCCCTGGTGATCGTCGGTGACGGCAACGGTCTGGTCGGCGTCGGCTACGGCAAGGCCAAGGAAGTTCCCGCGGCCATCCAGAAGGGTGTCGAAGAGGCTCGCAAGAACTTCTTCCGCGTCCCGATGATCGGCTCCACCATCACGCACCCGGTTCAGGGTGAGGCGGCCGCCGGTGTGGTCATGCTGCGTCCGGCCTCGCCGGGTACCGGTGTGATCGCCGGTGGCGCGGCTCGTGCCGTGCTGGAATGCGCCGGTATCCACGACATTCTGGCGAAGTCGCTCGGTAGCGACAACGCCATCAACGTCGTGCACGCGACTGTCACTGCCCTCAAGCAGCTGCAGCGTCCCGAAGAGGTCGCGGCTCGCCGTGGCCTGCCGCTCGAGGACGTCGCCCCTGCCGGCATGCTGCGTGCGCGCGCTCAGGCTGCCGGAGGTGTCAAGTAATGGCAGATCTCAAGGTGACCCAGATCAAGAGTTCGATCGGCGCCAAGCAGAATCAGCGGGACAGCCTTCGGACCCTCGGTCTGCGCGGTATCCGCAAGACCGTGGTCCGCGAGGACAATGCCCAGAACCGCGGGCTGATCAACGTCGTGCGCCACCTCGTGACCGTTGAGGAGGTCTGACATGACCATCAAATTGCACCACCTGCGTCCGGCTCCCGGCGCCAAGACCGAGAAGATCCGTGTGGGTCGCGGTGAGGGCTCCAAGGGCAAGACCGCGGGCCGTGGTACCAAGGGCACCAAGGCGCGCAAGAATGTCCCGGCCGCCTTCGAGGGCGGGCAGATGCCGCTGCACATGCGGTTGCCCAAGCTGAAGGGCTTCACGAACCCGTTCCGCACGGAATACCAGGTCGTGAACGTCGGCGCCATCGCGAAGCTGTTCCCCGAGGGCGGCGAGGTCGGCAAGGCCGAGCTCGTGGCGGCCGGCGCGGTTCGCAAGAACCAGCTGGTCAAGGTCCTCGGCGATGGTGAGATCGGCGTCGCGGTCCAGGTGACCGTGGACAAGGTCACCGGCTCGGCGAAAGAGAAGATCACCGCCGCCGGTGGCACCGTCACCGAGCTGGGCTGACGGTACTCTGCATGACAGCGGCACCGGACGAGTGAACGGCTCGTCCGGTGCCACTGTTAGAGTTCAATTGTTGTCTGCCAAGCCTCGTCGTGGTTTTCGGCGTCCCTTCTGTGTCGAGCAGGGACATCGCTGAACATCCATGTCATGACCATGTCGTTCGCCAGGAGGATCAGTGCTTTCCGCCTTCGTATCGGCCTTCCGGACTCCGGACTTACGGCGGAAGATTCTCTTCACGCTGGGGTTGATCGCGTTGTACCGGCTGGGTGCCTCGCTGCCGTCCCCCGGCGTCGACTACAAGGCTGTCCAGGAGTGTATCGACCTGGTCTCCGGTGGTGAATCGGGCGGCATCTACCAGCTGATCAACCTGTTCTCCGGTGGTGCGCTGCTGCAGCTGTCGGTCTTCGCGATCGGCATCATGCCCTACATCACCGCGAGCATCATCATCCAGCTGCTCACCGTCGTCATCCCGCGGTTCGAGGAACTGCGTAAGGAAGGCCAAGCAGGCCAGACGAAGATGACGCAGTACACCCGATATCTGGCGGTCGCCTTGGCGATCCTGCAGGCCACCGGTCTGGTCGCACTGGCGGCCCGCGGTCAGCTGCTGCAGGGCTGCCAGAAGGACATCCTGGCCGACACCAGCATCTTCGGCATGATCATCATCGTGCTCGTGATGACCGCGGGCGCTTCGCTGGTGATGTGGTTCGGCGAGCAGATCACCGAGCGCGGCATCGGCAACGGTATGTCCCTGCTGATCTTCGCCGGTATCGCCGCCCGCATCCCGAGCGAGGGCAAGGCGATCCTGGACAGCCGGGGCGGTCTGGTATTCGGCCTGGTGTGCGTCGCCGCGCTGGCGATCGTCTCAGCGGTGATCTTCGTCGAGCAGGGCCAGCGCCGGATTCCGGTGCAGTACGCGAAGCGTGTGGTCGGCCGCAAGATGTACGGCGGCTCCTCGACCTACCTGCCGCTGAAGGTGAATCAGGCGGGCGTCATCCCGGTCATCTTCGCCTCGTCGCTGCTGTATCTGCCGAACCTGGTGGCGCAGCTGACGGGGGCGCAGAACAACCAGAACCCGAGCTGGTGGCAGGAGATCATCCAGAAATACCTGGTGAACCCGGGCAACCCGGTGTACATCGCGATCTACTTCAGTCTGATCGTGTTCTTCACCTACTTCTACGTCGCGATCACCTTCAACCCGGAGGAGCGCGCCGACGAGATGAAGAAGTTCGGTGGCTTCATTCCGGGCTACCGGCCCGGCAAGCCGACCGCCGACTATCTCAACTTCGTCCTGAGCCGTATCACCCTCCCCGGCTCGATCTATCTCGGTCTGGTCGCTGTGCTGCCGAACCTGTTCCTCGACATCGGCGCTTCCGGTGGTACCCAGAACCTTCCGTTCGGCGGTACCGCGGTGCTGATCATGGTGAGCGTCGGTTTGGACACCGTGAAGCAGATCGAGAGCCAGCTGATGAATCGAAATTACGAAGGGTTCCTCAAGTGAGAGTTGTACTGCTCGGTCCGCCGGGCGCCGGTAAAGGCACCCAGGCTGTCCTGCTGTCGGAGAAGCTGGGCGTTCCGCACATCTCCACCGGGGACCTGTTCCGCGCGAATATCAGCCAGCAGACGCCGTTGGGCCGCGAGGCGCAGAAGTACATGGACGCGGGCGACCTGGTGCCCAGCGATGTGACCAACCGCATGGTGGAGGCGCGGGTCAACGAGCCCGATGCCGCCAACGGGTTCGTACTCGACGGATACCCGCGCACGGTGGATCAGGCCGATGCGCTGGAGAAGATCCTCGAGAACATGAACACCCAGCTCGACGCGGTGCTGCGCTTCGTCGTGCCGGAGGACACCGTGGTCGAGCGGATGCTCGCCCGTGGCCGCACCGATGACAACGAAGGTGTGATCCGCAACCGCCTGCGGGTGTACCGCGAAGAGACCGAACCGCTGCTGGAGCACTACGACGGCCTGGTCGTCTCGGTGGACGGTGTCGGCGAGGTCGATGACGTCAACGCGCGGGCACTTCGCGCGCTGGGCCACTGAGTCGGCTCACGATGGAGCGCTGAGGCGGGATGGTCTTCAACCGCAAGAAGAAGGTCGTGCCGTTCCGGACGGCAGGCGAACTGGATGCCATGGCGGCGGCCGGCGCGATCGTCGGCCGCGCCCTGGTCGCCGTGCGCGCGGCCGCCAAGCCCGGGGTCTCCACCCTGGAACTGGACGAGGTCGCCGAGCAGGTGATCCGGGACGCGGGCGCGGTGCCGTCGTTCAAGGGCTACCACGGCTTCCCCGCGTCGATCTGCGCATCGGTCAACGATCGCGTGGTGCACGGGATCCCGACGGCGGAGGAGATCCTCACCGAAGGCGACCTGGTCTCCATCGACTGCGGGGCGATTCTCGACGGCTGGCACGGTGATTCGGCCTGGACCTTCGGTGTGGGCACGATCATCGAGGCCGACCGCCTGCTCAGCGAGGCGACCAAGTCGTCGATGGAAGCGGGAATCGCGGCGATGCTGCCCGGTAACCGGCTGACCGACGTTTCGCACGCGATCGAGCTGGGCACCCGGGCGGCCGAGAAGGAGCACGGGCGCGCCTACGGCATCGTCGACGGCTACGGTGGGCACGCCATCGGCCGCGAGATGCACCTCGACCCGTTCCTCGCCAACGAAGGCGAGCCGGGTAAGGGCCCGAAGCTCGTCGTGGGGTCGGTGCTCGCGATCGAGCCGATGCTCACGCTCGGCACCACCCAGACGAAGGTGCTCGACGACGACTGGACCGTGGTCACCGTGGACGGTAGTCGTGCGGCACATTGGGAGCACACTGTCGCCGTCACGGAGGACGGACCCCGGATCCTGACGCTGCGTCCGGAGTAGCGCACGGTGGGCGGCCGTCGGGCGGCCCGGTTCGGTAACACTGCGCGGCGAGGAAACGAGCCGCACCGACGCCAGGCTTCCTGGTCGATCTCGCCGCGTCGCCGCGTGCCGGCACCTTGCGCCGACACGCCCACCGGGCGATACCCAGCTTTCGCTGGATCGGTGACGTCGTTCCTTGCACCCGCGTCCTGCGCGTTGAGCCGAAGCGGTGGGCCCTGGGCGGTGCCCGTGCGAGGTGGAACGGTTACTTTCTCCTTGGTTCGATACTGTTTTGAACGATGCCGTCAGCGTATGGCCGTGCGGGTGGCGCGGACGTGAGTAGGCCGCTACTCGAATTGGCTTGGCGCGCGCCGCAGTTCGATGCGGTCGGGCCCGTTCGTCGCGTCCGCATGGGAGACGGAAGCGTTGTGGCCTGGGCGTTTCGTCTGCGTAAGTAGCCGTTCAGTCCGCGGCGCGCAGGGTGGGTCGCAGTACCGAAGTGACGATGGGCAGGTCGAATTCGCCCTCTGCTGTCTCCGGCTGTCTCCGCAGGTAGTCCATGATCCGGTCGAGCAATTCGGCCCGTTCCTCGGGCGGGATCACCAATGTGTGCGATTGCGTGCCGATCGTCGACGTCAGGGACTCGGCTGTGCGCCGATGCCGATGCGGGAACGTCGATCGTTCGAACTCGTGCTCATCGAACAGCGGGTGCGTGGGCAGAACGATTTGTCCGCTCGGTGGCTGGGCCGCAGACACGCTCGACCGGTCGACCTCTTGCAGCCCGGCGACCCACTTCACCGAGTCGTCGGCGGTATTCCACAGGGCCGCGAGAACGCCGCCCGGCCGCAGCACCCGGAGGAACTCCGGGTAGGCGCGGTCCAAGTCGAACCAGTGGAACGCCTGGCCGGCGATGATGGCGTCCACCGAATAATTCGGGAGCGGGATGGCTTCGGCTGTACCGGTGTGCGCGGTGACGTCCGGGAACCGGCGGATCAGTTCGGCGAGCATGTGCGTGTCGGGTTTCACCGCGATCACCGACGCACCTACGGCGAGAAGACCGCGGGTCAGTTTGCCGGTGCCCGCGCCGAGATCGAGGACGACCGGTGGTCTCCGATCGGCGACGTGAGCCAGAGCCCAGCGGATGGCCGCGGCCGGATAGTCGGGCCGGTGCTGCGCGTAGGCCGCGGCACGGGCGCCGAAGGAACCCGCCCTCCTGTTGTGCAGGGCGCGCCTCATCGGCGTGGTCGTCCGGACTCCCCATCCGTCCCAGCTTACGGATGGGGAGCCGCGGCGGAACCTACGATGCGCCGGGGAGTCTGCGCACGCCGGCGCAGACCTCGGCGGCCAGGTCGTCGTATCCGACGGCCAGCTCGGCCAGGCGCTGCCAGGCGTCCCACAGATCCCATTCCGAGGCACTGGCCAGCGCCGCATAGGCGTTCGCGGTGAACTGGGCCAGCCGGTCGATCACGGCGCCGACGGTCTCGGTGTGCACGTGTGCCGCGCCGTGGGCGGGCGGCAGCTGCACCGTGATCCAGCGATCTATGTCACGAATCAAGCTCGCGCGCAACGCGTCTATCTCGTCGAGCGAGTCTTGTGCCGCGCCGAGCCTGCGTTCGTGCAACGTGGTGAGTTCGTGCGCACTGCGCAGCAGCGGATTGCTCTCCGGCAGTTCGCCTCGGCAGGCTTGCAGCACTTGATGTTTGGCGGGCAGTGCCCCGGTCGTCATCGTGCAGCCGTTCTCGTGCAGAAACGGACGGTTTCGACGATGGACGAGCCGGAAGGCCGGAAACCGTTCTGCGGAGCCACGATCCAGTGCCGGTAGTCGGAGTCGGCAGCGGCGGGGGAGGGCAGGGCGATCTCACCGCCGCTGGGCACGATCGAGACGTTCAGGCGGAACAGCTCGGCGAACAGCCGGACGTCGTCGGGTAGATCGGGGCGGGTCAGAAAGGTCCACCGTTTGGACCGGACGTGCGAGATGATCGGACCCAGAGCGATTCGTCGATGGGTGAGATCGTCGCGCACTCGCTGCCCCAATGCGGCGGGCATCGTGATCGCGCCGACGAATCCGGCGCGTAAGACGATTCGGCCGATCTCCGGATGAACTCCGGCGGGCAGGTCGCAGGTGTGTCGATAGAAGGCGCATCGGGCGGTCGGGGTGTCCGCCAACGCCAGTTGGTCCATGGGGCCCTCGGGTAGCTTCGGGTGACTTTTTCCAAGCCGCTCGGACAGTACTGCGGCATCGGTGCTGCGATCCGGTACACCGTGCGAGCGTTGTTTCAGTAGAGCACTCCATGGAGCGGATCAAACATTCCGTTCAATTAGTTCTCCAAAAATTCGTTTGCGTGCTGGTTACCGGCGGGTGCGGTGACCGGCCGGGGGTGCGGCACAGCTCCCCGTTCACTTCGGCGTACGCATTACCTGGTCAAATGACCTGTGGTGATGCGGGGGTCGGAGCGCCGGGTATTTTGTTCACCGCCGCTGCGGACGCATGTGCTACCTTGCCGCAAATCCGCGCCGCGACAGGCGTATCCGGAGCCTCAGGGTGTCGTACGGAAGAACAGCACGCGGTCGCCGTGCTCGGACAGCGGCGTGTCGACACTGATCTGGCGCAGGCCGCAGTCCGGCAGATAGGTGAGGTTGGCGAACACCTTGGTGTTGCCGAAGGCCGCGCGCAGCTTGCTCTCGGTCGCCCGGTCGGGGTTGTACAGAGCCAGCGTCTCGAAGTTCAGTGGCGCGAGCGGTTTCTCGAGGGGCGCCTGCCCGGCCGGACGGCCGAGCGCGGCGTACTGGGTGGCCGCGCCGTGCTCGTACCAGCACAGCTCGTAGGCCACGTTCTCGGTGACCGTGATCGCCGCGACCGGCCAGTCCTGGGACAGGCGCAGCGCCAGCGGGTTTTTCGCCACCGGCGTGAGTTCCCAGTTCAGGCTCATGACCGTGATCCAGCCGCCGTAGGGCTGGTCGATCAGCACGATGTCGTCACCGAGGGTGGGGGAGGTGTTCAGCTCGGGCTCGCGGATCTTCCACTTCGACTCGTGCGTACCGAGGTAACTCTCCCGGTCGAGGGGGTAGGCGTCGTCGACGGCATAGGCCGCGATGATCGCGGCGCGCACCTGGGCTATGGCGTCCCGGGCAGGCAAGTACACGCTCAGCGCGCCGAAGGTGGAGCCGATCTGCACGGGCGTGGCCGGCTGATCCTGTTCGGTACCGGGCGCGAGCGGGCGCAGGCCGACCAGGGCCAGCTTCCAGTTGATCTCCTCGACGGTCGACAGGTCGCCGGAGGATTTGAACATGACCTGCTGCTGGGTGAGCCGTCCCGCCTGTTCCAGTGTGCGGCAGCCCAGTTCCACCAGCGCCCGGTGCGATTTCGGGGTGAGATCGAGGTCCTGGATACCGCACGCGCGCAGCCGGATCGACATGGTGGTCGAGGTGAACGCGGCGTACCGCTCCCGGTACATGGCGATGGCCTGCTTGCGCGACCGGCCGACCATGAGCGTCCGCAGCAGCGTGCTCAAACTGGCCAGGTACTTGCCGGACAGTTCCGGGTTCGCCGCAGCCAAGGCGGCGCGGATGCGGGCCGCCGCCTCCGTCGCGCCCACGGCGGCATCCTGGTCCAGCCTGCCCAGCCAGACGCCGCATTTGGACAGACCGTCGGCGCACGGGCCCGCGACCTCGGGATGCTCTCGCGCCACTTGACGGTAGACGTCACAGGCACGACGGATCGTCGTGGTGGCCAGTTCCCTGCGGCCGCTGTGCCGTGCCGCCTGCTCGAAGGAGCGCAGGGCGTCGTTCAACTCACCCGCCAGGCGGGCGGTCAGCACTTGGCCCCTGGACAGCAGGCGCAAGCGGATCGCCACCGCTTCCTCGGCGGGCGCCAGCGCCTCCCGCGTGCGATCGCGCATCGAACCATTGGTCTTGGTGGCGATCAGTCCCTTGGCGAGTTCGCCGAGGGAAGTGGCCAAGCGCAATTCGGATTCGACCGTACGGTCGAGTGCCGCATACCGATCCGCGGCGATCTGGCGCTCCATCGCGTCCAGATCCATCGCGCTCCTCGTTTCCAGCATGATCCTCCGCCAACGCGCGGCAACCGCGCAACATAACCTTCTGCGCACCGAGTTTGTCACGCTTGCCGCCCGCGCGCACCTGTATCCGGCCAGGCAGGCGGGGTCGTTCGGCGGACCGCCACCCGTGCGGCGGTTACTGTGGCAGCGGCGGGCATGATCGAGGGTTGTGCGAGCCCTATTGCAGCGCGTGAGTTCGGCGCGGGTGACCGTCGACGAGCAGGTCGTCGGCCGGATCGACCCGGCGGCCGACGGTGTCCCGCACGGCCTGGTCGCCCTGGTCGGCGTGACGCACTCCGACACCGAGGCGACCGCGCGGGCCCTGGCCGACAAGGTGTGGCGGTTACGGATCCTCGACGGCGAGCGCTCGGCCGCGGATCTGCGCGCCCCGATCCTGGTGGTCAGCCAGTTCACGCTGTACGCGGACACGAAGAAGGGCAGGCGCCCGTCCTGGTCGGCGGCCGCCCCCGGCGCGATCGCCGAACCTCTTGTCGACGTCTTCGCGCACGCGCTGCGCGAACTCGGCGCAACAGTCGCTACGGGGCGATTCGGTGCGCACATGCACATCGACTTGGTGAACGACGGCCCGGTCACCGTCATGCTGGAGTTGTGAACCGGAGTCGTATTGCCCCCGAAAGTTGGCGTCCCCCGCGATATTTCGTGATCCGGCCACGCCCTACCTGCGGTGGTGCCTGCCCGCAAACGCCGAGGAACATCCCGTTCACGTTGGCGTCACTGGTGATTAGTCATCCGGTGTTACCGTCGGTGGGAAGGACTCGAGGGTGGAGGAGCGGACGCGATGGCGGACAATGTCGAATTCGATGAGCATCTGTTCCGCAAGGCGGCCCGGAAAACGGGGCATGTCGAGGACCGGATCACCGGCATCATCGACAAGTTGAGCACGTCGATCGCTTCGCGCGGAAACTGCTGGGGCGACGACACGATAGGCCGCAACTTCGCCAACGGCCCCGATGGTCAGGGCGGTTACACCACCACCAGGGACAACCTGATCAAGGGTGCGCGCAATGTGGCGGGCACGTTCGACAACTTCAGCGAAGGACAGACGAAGACCGCCGACCTGCTGCGCGACATGGAGCACGGCAACCGCGACGGCATCCGCTGAGCCCGGGGTTCACCGACCGATGACGAACGAGCAAGCCAAGGCGGATCTGGCCGACATCCTCGACGGCGTCCAGGAGCAGATGCGGATCATCGCGCGGTTGCAGCAGGAGCGCGCCGAGCTGACCGGCCGCGCGACGGTGCGCGGCAAGCGGGTGACGGTGGTCGTGAACGCCGACAACACGGTCATCGAGACCCAGTTCGGGCCGAACATCGAAGACCTCGGCTATGCCGAGATCGCCAAGGCGATCACCGACGCCGCGCAGCAGGCCAGCGCCGACGTGGCCCGCAAGACCCGGGATCTGATGGCGCCGCTGGACAACCATCGGGCGCGGATGCCGAAGCTGTCCGACCTGGTCGAGGGCATGCCCGAGGTGCGTGCGCCGGAACCCGTCCCCGCCCCGACGGCGCCGCCGAACGCGAAAGAGCGCAGGGAGTTCTCCGATGACAGCGGCATGCGGTTCACCGATACCGAGACCGTAGAACGCGATCGTGGTGGATCGGTCACCGATTCCAGCTGGTGAGCTCGGTATTCGGGCCGGGGGAACGAGGTAGCCACCGATGGCCATCGAGCTGCCCGCCGTACTGAAATACCTCGAGCCGATCGTCGGCATGGAGTGGCCCGAGGGCAACGAGGACCAGATGTGGGCCTTGGGCGGGGACTGGCGCACCGCCGCGAGCGAATTGCGTTCGGTCATCCCCGATATCGAGGCGGCCAAGAGCGCGTCGATGACCGCCTATCCCTCGGGTGACGGCTACACGGAGATGGTCAAAGCCTTCGACAGCTTCCTGACCTTCGGCGGTGGAAACCCGCAGGACGACCAGACGCTGTCGAAGCTGGCCGATTACTTCAAGGAGATCGGCGACTCCGCCTACGACGTCGGCACGGAGATCGAGTACGGCAAGCTGATGTACTGGTCGTCGCTGGCGCTGCTGGCGGCCGAACTGGCGGCGTCGTTCTTCTCCGGCCCGTTCAAGCCCGCGGTGGACGCGGCGGCGATCGCGGCGACCCGGATCGCGGTCCGCATCATCGGCCAGCGGTTGGTGCAGGCGGTGATCCAGCGGGTCGGTCGGATCGTCGCGAACCGGTTCGTGAGTTTCATACTCAGGCACGTCGCGATCGACACGATCCTCGGCACCATGCAGGAACTGGGGGTGCAGGCCTACCAGGTGGAGCAGGGCCACCGCAAGAACATCAACGTCGAGCAGGTCGTCGTGACCGCCGTCAGCTCGGCGGCGGGTGGCGCCGCGGCGGGACCGCTGGGCGAGAAACTCGGCCATGCGCTGACCCGGCGGTTCGGCCCGGATTTCAATCCGTTCCTGCACGGCGCGATCACCGGGACGACGGCGGGATTGGTCGGCGCGGGAGCGGGTTTCGTGGGCGCGACCGCGACGCAGTTCGGCTTCGACGCGTGGACGGACGGATGGGATCGGGCGCTGCAGAACCTGGGGAACACGCCGGTCGATTGGCGGATGTTCACCGCGGGCGCCTCCAACGGCGCGATGACCAGCGTGGCCAAGGTCGGGTCGGCGCGCATGTGGAACAACCTGATGCCGACCACGATGAGCCGTCCCGACCTGGGGACGCGCCTGGACAATCTCTTCGCCGACGCGAGCGGGCCGCGGGTGGGGTACCGGCCTGATGGGGCTGCGACGCCCGGTGCGGGCGACGGCAGCGGCCTGGCGCCCGGCGCGGGGACGCAGAACCCGGCGGGTGCGTCGAACACTTCCGGGGCATCGAACGGTGCCGGCGCCCCACGCGCTGGGATGCCCGCCGCCGCGAACGGAAGCACCGGCTCAGGAAGCTCGGACACTGCGCGCTCCGGTGCCGGTGACAGCGGTACTGCCAGGGGAGACCAGGTTTCGAGTGCTGCTTCAGACGGGGCGCGGCAGGACGGGAGCGAGGCCGGGCGGAACGGGGAGTCCAGCACTCCGGAGCGGTCGGCCGGTGAGCAGGGGACGTCCGGTGAGCGGGCGTCGTCGGGTGAACAATCCGCGTCGGGGGAGCGGTCCGCATCAGGTGAGCAGTCTTCCTCGGGTGAACGGTCCACGTCGGGGGAGCGGCCCGCGTCTGGTGAGCAGTCGCCGGGTGAGCAGTCCGCCTCGGGTGAACGGTCCACGTCGAGCGAGCGGTCGACGTCCGAGACCGGTGCTGGTCTCGCCGATGAAGGACGGCAAGACCGCGGGGCCGGTGCCGACCGGTCCGAGGAGCCGAATATCGCAGCGGGTCAACAGGACAGGGCGGCGGTCGATGCTGCTGGTACGCAGCGCGGCAGCCTCGACGGCATACAGAATCCCGAGACGCGGCCGGTGTCGGATACTCCGCAGACGAGCGGCACCCCGGTCGCGGGCGCTCCGCTGACCGGCCCGGCGGTCACTCCGCCGGCTGGGTCGACCGCGGGTGCGCCACCGTCCACCGGTGTGGCGCCCGGCACTACGCACGCGTCGCCTGCTTCGACGGGATCGAGTGATGCACGGTCCGCGGATCCGCGTCCTCAGAACGCCACGCCGGACAGCAGATCCGCCGCCGACCGGGGACGAGCCGGTGTCGCGGATCGCGCGTCCGGTCCCGTCCGCGACGAGCCCGCGGTGCGAGCGGGCAAGACCGACTCCGAGGCGCCGCGAGCCGAATCCAGGCGCGAGGCCGGTGCGACCCGCCAGGTCGGCGAGACGCGCCAGGACGGTGCCGCGCGCCAGGATTCTGTCGCGCGCCCCGCGGGCGAGACGCGCCAAGCGAGTGCGGACCGACCAGAGGGCGAGACGTCGCGCTCCCGCGACAAGCCGGAGTCCGACGGCGACCGCCGCGACACCGCCGAACCGGTCGTGCTGCCGCTCGCGGGCGACACGGGCGAGACCAGGCCTGCGCGTCACCCGGGGCCGGACACCGATCGTCCGGCCCGCAGGGACTCCGGCGAGTCCAGGCCTGCGCGCCGTCCGGGTGCCGACACCGATGACCCGGCGCGCAGGGATTCGGACGAAACGTCACGGAACGATCCGGAGCCCGATGCCGCACAACAGGAGCCGGGGAACCGCGGGGAGTGCGCTCGGCTCTCGCTCGAGGAGATCCGGCAGGCCACCGGGAGCGATACCATCCGGCCGCCGGAGGAGCCGGTCGGCCCGCGAGGTATGTCGCTGCGCGACATACAGGATGCCGCGGGCGGCCGTCTGTGGGATTACCCGGACAGTGGACCGGACCACCCCCGTCACCAGGCCATCGCCGACGAACTGCTGCGGATGGCCAGGGGAATGGACCCGCGCGATATCGCCGAAGGCAGGGTTCCGCGCGCCCTCGTGGTGGACGAATACACCGGCCCGGTCGACGAGCACGGGGTCGGCGCCCATGCCTACACCCTGACCGTGCGCATGCACCCGGACACCGGCGAATTCCACATCGACGTGTCCGATCCGGGAGCCGACAGCCGCAGGGGATTCCCGCCGGACGTGCCGATGGATCTCCGCGCGGTCTCGGCCGTCCTGTTCGACGGTCAGGGAAAGGTGGTGCCGCCTAACGGATCCGACCCGCGTGTGCGTCCGACCGACGATCGCCCGATCTACCGGCCCGACGGTGAGATCGCCGGTCGGCGCGACGACGAGACGCCGAAGCAGTTCCGGGCGCGGATGCGGGCCGAGATGGCCGATATGCACTCCCGGCGGGCAGCCGAGCAGGCGCGGCAGCTGCGCGACCTGGTGGACCGCATCGATGACGCGGATCTACCGGAGGGAGTGTCGAAACGGTCGCTGCGGATCAGGGCGGCGCAGGCGGAATGGCATGCCCGCGAGTACCGCAAGAACGCCGATACCTGGTGGCGGGTCGCCGGTGGGCGGCCCGCTGACGATGCGCCGATACCGCCGCGATCACCGTCCGACTCCGCTTCGGAACCGAATCCAGCGCGCAGCCACGATGATTCGAGCATTCTCGACCCGGCGCGAATTCCGCCGGGCGATGATACGAACCCGCCGGACCCGGCGCGGATTCCACCGGGCGACCGCGATCGGGACGCACAGGACGAGGCGAATCGGCCATCCGAGCCCGCGACCCCGCCGCGCCACGCGGACGACGAGGCGCCGGAGCCGGGCGATCGGAAGGTGGCACCGCTGGACCGCGACGGTCCGGAGGGCGACGACGCGGCACAGCCATCGCGCGACCGGACGCTCGACGAGACCCCCGACTTCCTCGGCGAATCCGACGACGCCGAGCACCGGTTGGAAAACGGCGCCGATGAGGACGTTCCGGCGGGTATGTACCGCGACGCCGATGGACTGCTGCACAAATTCGGTGATCGCCTCGACTCCTACCGCGACCCGGACGGCACGTGGCATCACGAGGACGACGATCCCGGCACCTACCGCGACGACACTTTCCGGCTGCACGACGAGCCGACCAAGGAATACCTCCCGGATCATCTGACGAAGCGGCCCTACCGGTTCATGGCCGATCCCGGCCCCGCTCAGCGGTACACGGTGGTCGATGACGTGATCGCCCGCGAGATCGCGAAGACGGTCACCGAGCGTGCGACATTGCAGACGCAACGCGACGCGGCCAATGACATGGTCAAGCGTCATATGGCGGAGTTCAGGATCGAGAAGATCAGCGACCTGGCCGAGGAGAAACTTGCCAAACGGGTGGCACATCTCGAGGCCGAGATCCTAGAGTCCGACCTCTCCGACGACGAGAAGCAAGCCAAGCTGGATCGTCTCGTCGAGATGCAGCGCAACGCGGCGGAGTTCAACCGGCTGGGTCCGTTGCTGAACAAGGCGTCGAAGACGCTCGGCGAACTGGGTGGCCGTGCATTCGGGCTGGATAGGGAAAAGTGGCCGGGCGCGGTGCTGCTGACCCCGTTCGACGGCGCCATCGATGGCGCCGATACCGTCGACATCGCGGTGCTGGTCCCCGGCGTGAACGGTGAGCCGCCGAAGCTGGTGGTGATCGAGGCCAAGGGCGTCGGTGCGACGCTCAACGGCTCCAAAGTCGCCGAAGCCCAACAGGGGTCACCGGAGTACCTGCGCCGCACGGCGGCGATCGACAAGAATCTGCGGCGGATCCTGACCGAGACGCCCGAGGAGATGGCAGCGCGCGGTGTCGATCCGGACAGCGCGAAGGGGCGGGCGCTGCTGCGGGCGCGTGAGCAACTGCTCCGAGCTCATCGGGACGGGACGCTGGGGGTCGAATACCACCTCGTGCACGCCACCAAGAACGGCGACATCACCGCACGCCGATTCGATCTCACCCGAGACGGCGAGCTGGTGCGGGTCGATGTCATCGGCGGCATCGCATCGCCTGTGCTGGTGCGGATACCGGGCCACGCGCCGACGGCCGGTACCCCAGTTCGTGCGGCGGACGCCCCGGTAAATGATGCCGCCGACCCGGCGCGTGCTGCCGCCGACCCGCCGCGCCACACCACCGAAGCGCCACCCGACACCGACGAATCAGCCGTTGCGCAGGACGGCGACAGCGACGCGGCGGACGCCCGCGACGCGGAGTTGCTCGGTGTATCGGGCGAGGACGAATGGTCGCACCTGAGTCCGGAGGAGGTCGGCGAGCGGTTGCAAGAGCACCTGCGTCAGGCGATGGACAACCCCGGCTTCGAGGTCTTCGGGTTCGACCTGTCCGGTCTCAACCCCGAGGTCGTGCGCGAATACGCCAGGACCATGGTCGATCTGTTCGATCGATTCCCGGCCGTGGACCTGCGCAGCATCGGTATCGGCGGCCTGCCGCCCGAGGTGATCGGCATGGCGCAGCCGCGGCTGGACTCCTCCGGCCGCATGTTCACCGAATCGATCGTCCTCAGCTACGACCACGCGGGCAGCGCGCTGACGTTCCGCGATCGGATGCGGCTCGGTGTCGACAACGGGCGGTTCTCCCCGGAAGTGCTGCGCCGTCCGGTGCGCGCCGTCGTGGCGCATGAATACGGGCACGCGCTCGACTACGCCGGTCAGCAGAGCGCGCGCCATCGCGCCGAGGAATATCTGTACGAGCGCTACTTGGACGACGAGACCCGCGACCCGGATCTCGCGTTCGGGGACTGGCTACACCAGCTCAGCGGCCACAGCTTCGACCGTGAAGGGACCCTGCGGCCGGAGGAGGCGCTGCCAGAGGCGTTCGCGGACCGGGTGCTGCGCGGCGACGCCGACGCCGACTCGGTGAGCGCCCCCGCCCGTGCACTGCACGATCTGCTGACCCGCTCGGCCGCCGAGCCGCCGGAGACCGGTGACGCGCCCGTCTCGCTCGAGCCGGACCACGTGGACCTTCCGGACGATCGCCCGGACGCGGGTGCGTGGGCGGACAAGTCCTCCAACGGTCCGCCGCGCGCCGCGTCGTCACCCGACGAGTCGCGCGCTGGGCCGGAGCCGGGCGATCGGGAGGCCGCGGCGTCGCGACGCGACGATGCGGTGAACGACGAAGCGGCGCAACCACCGCGGACCGCCGACGACCACGACGACCCCCTCGGCCACGACGGGGACGTCCTGTTCGAGGGCAATCTGCCGGAAGACGGAACCCCGCTGTACCGCGGCATTCCCCGTCTGTTGCCCGACGGATCGGTCAATCCTGCGTTCACCGACGCGATTTCGGGCCGGGCGGTGCCACGGGGCACCGTGGACCTGTCCGCCGAAGAGCACATCGGTCAGCGGCGCGCCGCGGAGAGCGACACGACCTCTTGGTCGCGCACGCGCAGTGCGGCCGAGCAATTCGCCAACGGCGACGGAGTGATCCTGGAATGGCGCACGGGCCTGCCGCCGGAGGGCGCGTCCTGGAAGTTCAAACCGATCTTCGACCTGCCGGACCAGTTCTCCCAGGTGCTCATCCAGGGCACACTGCCCGACGCTCGCGCGACCAGGTTCCTCGCCGGGGACTCCCGGCGCCTCGGCGAATCCGAGCCGCACGAGCCGGTGACTCTGTCCGCCGATAACCCGCCGGAGACCGACCGCCTGGACTCCGGAGACGACGAGATAGCGTCGCTTCCCGATCCGAGCGTCCCGCCGCGCGGGACCGACGATGGCACGCGATCCGAAGACCCACGCGACCGGATGTCGCCCGAGTCCCGCGCCGAATATGACCGATTCGCAACGGAACTGGATCAGGCGCGGGAGCGGCGGGACGAACTGCGCCAGCGACGTGACGATCTCGCGGGGCGGTTCCCGATCGATGACGCCGACGACTGGGCGGCCCTGCGACCCGGACCGGATGGCCTCGACCGCACGCTGGCGGAGTTGCGCGGGCGGACCATGCCGGTCACCGAGATGCCGGAACGGCTTGCGAGGATCGGCGAGTTGGAACAGGTCGCGCGGGACTTCGCCGACGCCGACGCGGAGGCCGCGCGTCTCGAGACGGAACTGGCGGACCTCGAACTCTCCACCACCCCGCTGGGCGAATACGACCGGCTCGTCCAGCAGCGTCAGAAGCTGACCCGCGAACGCGAGTTCTGGCGGGCCAAGCGCGACGACCGGGTCGCGCGCTGCGACTTCTGGGGCGACAACGTCCCCTTGGGCGAGTCGGCGTTGCGCGGGGATCAGTTGGAAGCCACCGTCCTGCGGTTGTACGAGGCGGCGAACGTCCGGACGATCGACGACGTCGGCGGCCTCGACGACGCGCCGCACACCGACCGGGTCGCGCCGGAGCCGCTGGAACTCGAGCATCGCAGGCGGGTGATCGAGAAGCTCGCGGCGGCCGCCGAGGAGGTCGACCAGCTCGACGAGCGAATCCAGCACGTGGACCGGCAAATCGACGAGCTGCGCAGGGCCGGCGTCGGAGCGGAACGATCCCGCCCGCGAGACGTGATCGACGCGCTGGAAGAACTGGCCCAGCATCGGGCCGACGCGCTGCGAGAGGTCAAGCCGCTGCGGCACGAGCGCGACGAACTCGCCGCCCGCCTCGGTCTGCTGGACTCCGACGGGCGGGTCGAGCAAGCGGCTTGCGAGCCGGACCGGCTGGAGCGGACCGTGGCCGACCTGCGCGCCGCGGTCCGCGACGGGCTCGCCGATGGAACGCACACCGCCGAGGAGGCCGCCGCTGTCCACCGCGACATCGACGCACTCGACACCGTCGCGCGGGAAGTGAACGAGGCGCACCACACGATCGGCCGCATCCAGGACGAGATGGCGAGGGTGGCGGGCGTCTACCGCGACCTCGTCGAGGGCATCGGCGGCCGGATGCTGACCGATCGAGTCGGCATCATCGACGGTGAGCGACCGCGCATCATCGTGTTCGGTCCCCGGCCCGACCCGGCCGCGCCGCGCGCCGACCACGACGCGGCTCTGGCCGATGCCCTGCGCCGCAGTTCCGATGCGGCACAGGCGATCGTGCGCCCGGAAACCGCGGTCGACTACCGGACGGTGCTCGCCGACCGCGAGGACAACGTTCGGGTGCGGGACATGGACCCGCCCGAGATCGAACGGTTGAGCACCGGGTGGATCGGCGGCCGCCGGCTGGACATGACCTCGTGGCGCGACGCGGACGGCGTCTGGCACCGCGTCGACCCGACCCGCCCGGACTGGGAATTCGGGCGCGACCGCGGCGAGCTGCCCAAGAAGTACTCGCCGAAGGAACTGCCGGACGGTGTCAGCGGGTGGGCGATGGAGGACGTCGTCAACGACATCATGCTGCCGGCCGACGACGTTCCGCCGGGCATGATCCCGGAAAGCAGCCTCCCGGTGCACATGCCGCAGGCGCCTTCGCGGTACGACACCTCGGGCGTCGACCCGGACGATATCTTCACCCAGCACTGGGGCGGGGATTCCTACAACGTGGTCCGTTTGCTGCTGATGGCGGCTCAGGTGCCGAAGCATCCGGCCGTGAAGGCGTGGATCCAGCGTCATCCGGAGATCGGCGAGTGGGTGCGGGCGCGGCCGTGGCTGCGGCATGTGCCGCCGTTCGGCACCGTGTTCCGCAACTACGAATGGTTCGCCCCGCCGCAGCGCAATATCCAGCCGATGCACCGGCCGTGGGATACGGCCGACCATGTGCCGCCGGGTGACCGGGTCGATATCCCGGAGGGCTTGCAACGCGAATGGGACCGCGACATCGCGACCTGGCAGCGGGTCCAGGACTGGGCGAACGCGGAATACCAGCGGTTCCTCGCCGACGACACCGACCTCGACCGGATCGCCGAAGGCCTCGAACGGCATCGGCGCACCGAGCAGCAAGCGCGCGCCCGCGAGGTGGTGGACCTCGTCACGCGAGAGCTGGTCCGGCGGCAGCCGGGCATCGACCCGCTCGGTGACGTCGACGCCCAGCTGAGCCGCATCCACGACGAGATCGACCGCGTCGCGGGCGAACTCGCGGACCGGTTCGCCGCCGACGACCCCGAGGCGATCCGCGACACGGTCGAAGACCTCCGCGAACTGCTCGCGGGCGGTGCGGATCCCGATCAGGTCGCTGACGCGCTCGGCGAGCACATGCGCGACGATGTGCCCGCGCTCACCCGGGAGGATCTGGCGCGGATCAAGAACCACCTGATGGTCGACGAGCATCGGGTACGCGACCACAGCGACCCGCACGGCCGGTACGTGCACACGCGGATGGATCGCCTCGCCGATGTCGCCGAGGCATGGAACCGCCTGATCGACGGGGCGCCGCTGCCGCAGGACTTCGTGCTGCTGCGCGACATGCTGGCCGAGGCACGATTCCTCGACGCCGATCCCGGGGCGAGCTGGCAGCAGGCCAACGCCCACGCGATCGGCCTCGGCTTCCACTGGGACGCCGACCGGCCGCCGCTGACCGAATGGCGCGCGGGCATCCCCTATGCTCCGGCTCCGCTTCCGCCGAACCCCGGCTACCTGCCCCCCGCTTCGGGCGCTGCCGGTGCGACGCCGCCACGACCTCACGGCCCGACCGGCGACCGCCGCCCACCCACCGGGGAGCAGCCGCGTCCGCAGGGGGAGGTCGAGTCTCCGGCGCCGCAGCCGAGCGCAGACGGCGGTGGGCAGAAACCGCCGCAGAATCCACCCGCCGTCGCGCGTCAGGGCGAGCCCGACGAGCCGGGTGACGGCGCGCCGGAGTCGCGAGTCGACGTTCCCGCGAGCGAGTCGGGAGCTGCGCGTCTTGGCGAACCTGGTGTCGGAGAGCCGGTTGTGGCTGAGGATTCGCGAGTCGCCGGTTCCGAGGACGAGTCTGGTGCGATGCCCAGCGCTGCACACACCGGCGCGCCCGGTGATGGTGTGCGGGGTGCGCCGGACGACCCGCACTCCTCCGCGCGAGGGGAGGACGAGCAGACCGAGCAGGGAGAAGCCGAGCCGTCGGCTGCGCAGTCCCATCAGCAGGTCGAACCCGGACCGTCCTCCGCCGCGCGGGACGACGCGCACCGCGCGCTCGCCGAACTCGACGAGATGCACCGCCGAATCGACCAGCAACTCGATGACCTACTGCGCCGGGTCGGTGCGGATCTGGACCGGATGGAGCAGCGCGCCCTGGACCGCCTGGCCGCGATCGAAGCCGAGATCGCCGGACGGTTCGACGACCTGTCCGCACGACCGGGTACGGGCCAGGGCGCACTCGCGGGCGAAGCGCCGCCACCCGCGCTCGGCCCGCACACTGAGCCGGAGAATTCGGCCGAGGCGGCGCTCGAGCGTATTCGAGCGGAATTCGACGACGCGGCCCGCCGCACCGGCCAACAGTTCGACGAACTGCTCCGCGACACGTTCGCCCAGCTCGACGGGATCGCCGCGGACCTCGATCGGCATTTCGACGCCGCCGTCACCCGGCTCGACCGGCTGGCCGCCGGACAGGACGACACGGCACACCTCTCTCCCGAGAGCCGGGCGCTGGACGAGTTGCACACGCGCCTGCTGGCCGAGTTGGACGAGATCCACCGCCGCGCCATTGACCGCCTCGCCGAACTCGAACACGAACTCGACGGATCCACTACCCCGATCGATCCGGACACGCACCCCGCACCCTCGCACGCAGCCGGGGAACCCGTCGCGGAAACAGTGCGCGGCACGGACCCTGGCGTTGCTCGGGAGGGCAGGGGGCCGATGCACGACAAGACCGAGGCCGAGCCGACAAGTCCATCCCCACAACGGGATGCGGCCGCACGTGAGTTGGCGGACGCGCAGGTAGTTCTGGCGGAGGCCCGGCGTGGGTTGCCGGTGAACGACGAGGATCTGACGCGGGATGCGTTGGATGACGCGCTCGACGGCCTGCGTAGCCGGACGATGCGGGTGGATGAGCAGGGGCCGTGGCAGGAGCGGATCACCGGGCTCGAGCACGCTGCCCGGCGTGTATTCGCCGCCGAGGACGAGTTCTCCCGGGTGGACAACGCGCTCGAACAGGCCGGGGAAGCTGTCGAACTGCCATCGAATGTCACGCGAGAGCCTGCGTTCGGAGACGGCCTCGCGCAGCCCGCCCGAGCTGCCGAAGGCACCCCGCCGTCCGGGCCGCCGACTCCGCCCGCCGACGCGGAGTCGCCTGCCGGCGGTGGGGCGGAAGGCCCCCGCCGCACGGGCAACCCGGTACGCGATGTGGTCGAGTTCTTCCGGGAACAGCGTGATTGGCCCAGCCAACGCGATGCCGACCCGCTCACCGATGCCGAGGCCGAGCACGTCCGCCGGCTGGCCGAGGCCCTGGGCCTCGGCGAAACCTTCAGCGGACTGCGCGATCCGCTCGCGGCCCTGGCCGAACTCGCCGAACTCGCCGGAGCTCGTGGCTTCCTCGACGATGCCGACGGCCCCCGTATGCGCTTCCCGGACGATTTCGAGCCGCTCACCAGCGACGAACGCTACGGCGACGAACAGTTCTGGCTGTCCGAGGCACACGACGACGGACTGCGCGAGGTGCGGGCCGACCTGCGCCGCGCGGGCCTGCCGGTCGAGGAACCACGACAACACCAACTGCCTGCCGCACCCACGAGCCCGGTTTCCCTTCCACCCGCTCCTACCGACCTGAAACACTCGACCGCGCAGAGGGATACGGCTGCCCGGGAGTTGGCGGACGCACAGGCCGATCTCGCGGAGGCTCGGCGTGGTCTGCCGGTGAACGACGAGGACCTGACACAGGGTGCCTTGGATGATGCGCTGGAGAGACTGCGCTCGCGCACGATGTGGGTCGAAGAGCAGCAGCCATGGCAGGACCGGCTTACCGGGCTCGAGCGCGCCGCCCGGCGCGTATTCGACGCCGAAGCGGAAGTGGCCCGCCTGGATGACGCACTCGCGCAGGCAGCCGAGGAGCCATCGAAAGACGCGGGCTCCGAACGCGATGCACAGCTGGCGGAGCGTGTGCCCGAGGGGTCGATCCGCGACGGCGAGGCACCTACCGGCCCCGAATCCCGAGCGCCGCGCGCCGAACCGATCGAGCAGACCCGCGACCGGCTTGCGCGCCGCTTCGGACTCGACGAGACCGATCTGTCGCCGGAGAATCTCGGCGCGACCATCGCCGATCTGCGGTACCGAAATCTGTTGCGCGCCGGTGTGGTCGAGGCGATGGCCGCGGCGACCGAGCGGGCCCGCGCCGTTCGCGACCCCGACCTGCGCGCGCAGGCGACCGCGACCCGCGACACCTGGGCGCGGCGGCTCCGCATCGATCCCGCGGATCTGGATCGCGATCCGGAGGCGACGGTGGCAGACGCCCGGGCCGCGGTGCGCCACGAGGCGGAAGCCATCGCGGACCTCGCCGACGCCGTCCAAGCGGCGCGTGGGCAGACCGGTCCCGAACCGGGCCCGACCCGCCGCTACACCCTCGAAGTCGACGGCGAGCGGGTGCCCGCGCGGCTGGTGGCGGACGAGAACGACGGGTGGCGGGTCGAGGTACCCGAACGTCTCGACGCCCCGGCGCCTGCCGACACGACCGTGCCCGCACCACGGGAACCGGCGCGACCGAAGTCACGCCTTCGCCGCCTGTGGGAGGCGCTGAACACCGGCTTCCGCGGTCAGAGCCCCAAGTACCCGTCCGGCTCCGGTGTCGACAGCGCGGGCCAGTCGCTGCTCGCGCACGAAGCGGGGCTGCCGCTGACCAAGCACTACGATCCGACACCCGCGCCGGGTGACGAATACGAGGTGATGCAGACCAAGTTCAGCCCGGTCCGCATCCTGAAGGAAGCCGTCACCATGTGGCGCAAGCGTGAACTCGTTCCGCTGCTGAAGCGCCTGACCTCCCGTGTCGACAACCGGGCAGGCGAGTACGGCACACCGATCACCCGCGACGGCGAGGAGTACCGGTACTGGCTGGAGGAGGCCGATCCGGAGCTGGTGCGCCGGGAACTGGGGGTGGAACTCGACGAGCTGAAGCGGCAGGCCGAGGACGCCCGCGCGATCGCCGCGCCGGATTCCAGGCCGGAGCCGACCGACGGCGAGGCGCCCGACACCATGCCGGACCCGTCCGAGCGGTCCGGCGAGGAGCTGCCCGCCGGGGCCGGTGAGCTCGCGGACTGGCTGCGCGAGCTGTCCGAGGCGTCGGTCCTGCGGCAGGAACTGGCCGACGCCCTCGCCGCCGCGGCCGACTCCCTCGGCGTCGACCTCGGTGCGCCGACCGCCGAGAACGTCCGCCGAGCCATCGATCTGCTGCGGTATCAGCAGATCCGCCGGATCGGCGCGCTCACCGGTCTCGCCGAGGCGTCCCGCCGCTACAACGCCGAAGACGGGCGGATCCCCTACAGCGACGAGGTCGGCTTCTTCGACGCCAACCCGATGAACCGGTTCCTGGGTGAGGTCGTGCGCGCCTTCGGCGGCGATCCCACCCTGCTGGACTGGGAGGGCGTCAACAACGGCGGCGAGCCGAGCCGCGAGTGGGGCGACCTCTACGACACCGACCAGCCGGGCCAGGACCAGGGTCTGCGCACGTTCTTCGAGAACGCGCTGCGCCGCGACCAGATCAACGACGAGCGCTCCGTGTGGGCGCAGCTGCTGGGCACCGATCTGCACGCGCTCGACGCGAATCAGCTGGCGAACGCGCTCGCCGAGGAGATGGACCGCATCCGCGAGCACGCTCGCGGCCTGACCGATTTCCTCGCCGACGCCGAGGAGTTCCTGCGGGCCGACGCCGCGGCGGACGAACTCACCGGCGTGATCGGTGATATGGCCGGGCGGGAGTGGGTGCTCGCGCGGGGCGGCGCGCTGCTCGAGGACGGCACCGGGCTCGGCTTGGTGCCCGGCGAGCCCGGTGGGCCGATGCGGTTGGTGGTGATGGACGGCAGACTCGACCACGATCGGGTGATCGCCGACGCGCTCGCGGCGCACCCACGGCTCGCCGAAGCCGTCAACGAGGGCATCGTCGAGGTCCACTACCTGGTCACCGATGTGCAGGCCGGGCAGGAACGGATCGTGATCGCCGACGGCGGGGCGACGCGGGTGCGTCACTTCGCGGGCGAGGTCGAGGGACGCAGGCTGGACGTGACCGTGGTGAACGACGGCGACGGTTGGCGCGTCGTGCCGGACGCTCCGGTGGAACCCGACGCGCGCCCCACCATCGATGAGGCGCCGGAACCGTTGTCGCGGGCAGAGATCCGCGCCGGCATCGACGAACTGGCCGAGCGCCTCGGCATCACCGCAGCGGAGCTGGCTTCGCCCGGCCTGCTCGCCGAACGGCTCGCGGTGCTGCACGACGAGAACGCGATTCGCGCCGGCCAGATCGAGGCGATCATCGACTACGCGCGCACCGCCTGGGATATCGACACCTACCACCAGGTCGGCGACGCGCGGAATCTGCTGGCGCATCGGCTCGGCCTGGATGCCGGGGAGATGACACCGCAGCGCCTCGCCGAGACAGTCGCGGACCCGGATATCCGTAACGCCTTGCGTCAGCAGCGGGCCGAGGCGCTGGTCAAGTACGCGAAGCTGTTGCGCGGCATGGACCGAGGCGCGATCGATGCCGCGAACGATCGGCTGGTCCGCCGCCTCGACGCCTTGCCAGGAACCATACGGATCACCGGCATCGCGCAGCTGGGCGAGGTGATCGCCAATCTGTCGCAGCGGCCGAATCTGCACCCGCACCTGGTCGACGCGATCACCGACTACGCCGACGCGCTCGCCGCCGTGGATGTGTTCGACCCGCGCGCCCACGGCGATCAGGCGATCGATCCCCGCGTGTCGGATGTCGAGTTCCCGGTGCACGACAAGGCCGTCCGCCATCTGCTCGACGTCATCGGCGACGTCGCCCATCTCACCGAGGCTCCCGGCCGCCTCGGCATGCTGGACGGCAGCACCGACCTTCCGCCCGGCCCCGACCGCGGCGCGAGCCGGGACTTCGCGCGCCTGGTCGGCGTCGACCTGACCGACGCGGGTCCCGAGCGGTGGGCCGAGGTCTACGAGGTCTACCGCGACGGCAAACTCGACCAGAACGAGCGGCTGACTCCCGCCCAGCTCGCGGAGGTGCAGGCCGAACTGCGCGCCGAGGTGGTCCAGCGCGCCGACGACATCGCCGCCCTCGGTGACCTCGTCCAGCGAGCCGCCCGTGCCGACCTGGAACACCTATCCGCCCAACGGGATGCGGCGGTGCGCGAGTTGGCGGACGCGCAGGCCGATCTTGCGCAGGCTCGCCGTGGTCTGCCGGTCGACGATGAGGACCTGACGCGGGACGCGTTGAATGAAGCGCTCGACGGTCTGCGTGGTCGCACGATGCGGGTGGATGAGCAGGGTCCGTGGCAGCGGCGGGTCGCGGAGCTGGAGCGTGCGGCCCGGCGTGTGTTCGACGCCGAGGATGAGGTCGTGCGGTCGGGCGACGCTCTCGAACAGGCCGATCACGTGACCAGGACATCACTGATCGATCGCGACGGCGAAGCTCTTCCGCCCACGGAAGATGGTCCGGCTGAGGTTCCGACACATGCCGAGGTGGCGCGTCTGTCCGCGCAGCGGGACGTGGCGGCGCGAGCGCTGGTGGATGCGCGGGCCGATCTCGCGGAGGCTCGGCGTGGTCTGCCGGTCGATGACGAGGACCTGACGAGGGATACGTTGGATGACGCGCTCGAGGGTCTGCGTTCGCGGACGATGCGCGTGGATGAGCAAGGGCCGTGGCACGAGCGGGTTGCGGGTCTCGAGCGGGCGGCTCGGCGTGTGTTCGATGCCGAGGACGAGCTCGGCCGGGCCGAAGCCGCTGTGCGGGACGCTGATCGGGAACGTTCCGCGCATCGTTCTCCGCAGGAGTCCGGTTCGCGGGCGACTCGCGGTGGCGGGGAGACGAATGGGGACGCTTCTCGTCCGGCGCGGGGCCGTGATGAGGATTCGTCGAACAGCGGTGCACGCGCGCAGCGCGACGGTGACGAGGAGTCGTCGGGCGGTGCACGCTCGAACCGCGACGGTGATTCGGAGCCGCCCGAAGGGCCGTCGGCTCCGGATCGGGCACGTTCCCGGCGGATGCCGCCGAACTGGGCGCTGCGCTCGCACATTCCGCATCCGCCGAAGGACTACGAGTTCGAGATGCCGGGCCCGTTCCTGAACGAGGTGGAACCATGGCCCGTCCCGATGCCGCGGCCGGAACCCCCGAAGCCGCCGAACCCACCCCACCCCCCGTCGCCGCCACAGCCTCCTGTTGCGCCGCAGCAGCCGACGCCTCCGGCTTCGCCCACGCCTCCCGAACCTCCGGTCCCACCGGTGCCGCCGGTCCCACCGACACCGCCGCATCCACCGGTACCGCCAGGTCCGCCACCGGTACCGCCAGGTCCGCCGACGGTGCCACCTACGCC
>NZ_JBEXYF010000017.1:0-106076 GCF_040630775.1 Nocardia sp. NPDC005745 | reverse complement strand
CGACGGTGCCGCCTACGCCGACGGTGCCGCCTACGCCGACGGTGCCGCCTACGCCGACGGTGCCGCCTACGCCGACGGTGCCGCCTACGCCGACGGTGCCGCCTACGCCGACGGAGCCGCCCACGCCTCCTTTCCCGCCGGTGTCGCCGACACCGCCGCATCCACCGGTACCGCCAGATCCACCCACGGTGCCGCCGACACCGCCGGTCCCGCCGACACCGCCGGTCCCATCGACCCCGCCGGTCCCACCGACGTACCCAACGGAGCCGCCCACTCCTTCGTACCCACCCGGTTCGCCGACGCCTGGCCAGCCGCCCCTCTACCCGCCGCCTCCGGGACCGCTGGCCCCGTACCCGTCGACCCCGCCCTCGTACCCGTCGATGCCGTATCCGGGACCATCCGGACCGCCGTATCCCCCGGCACCACTCGATCCCCCGGACGCCCCCGGCTATCCCGACGGCACAGTCCCGCCGGGCATGCCCATGCCCCCGCCCGGCATGCCTATGCCGCCTCCGATGAACGGCAGCCACCCGAAGAACAACCTCGGTCGGCACGGCAACGGGCATCGTCGCCCGGATCGCGGTCTCTTCGTCCGCCCGTTCGCAGGCTTCGGTGTGCCCGCCGAGTTCGACCCGGTCACCGGCGCGCTGCGCGCCAACCCGTCCGAGGCGGGCACGCACAGCGGCGTCTACGGTGAACTCGACGGGGTCTCGGTGGTGTTCTATCGACATGACGGCGGGCTCGGCCTGCGTATCGGCGATCGCGCGGTGGATCTGGACGGGCCGGTCGAGGTCGAGTGGGGCACGGTCGGGTGGCGGACCACCCGGTTCGCGGTGGTCGTCGGCGGTGTCGTCTTCTGCGAGCTGATCTATCGCTCGGTGCCGGAGGAGATGGACATCGGCGCGCTGATCCGCGCCGTGCTCGCCGACCCCGTGCGCCGCACCGAGATCTTCGCCGGATGACCGCAAGCCGGCGATACGACAAGGTAACCATCGACCTGAGGAGGAAGGGTGCGTATCGACCATCCGACCGATGACGAACTGCGGGAGAACTTCGACGAGATGCTCCGCTCCGTGCTCACCGGCGGCGGCATCCGCACGGAGACCGGCCTCGACATGAAGACCGAGGACGCCCTGTGGACGATCGCCCGGGCGTACCCCGACGTGCCGGACGCGCTGGTCGACGCCGCCCGCGCGGCCTTCGCCGGCCAGCTCGACGGCTCCAACGCCCGCGAGCGCAAGGAGGCGCTGGCCCGCAAGATCGAAGAGCTCGACCGTCGCCGGTCGGCCCGGTGATCGTCGATGTCACGACTTAAGGTGAGCCCATGACCGAATGGCGCGCGTTGACCGACAGCGAGATCGTCGACCTGGCCACCGGCCTGCGGTCGCTCGACGGCTCCCAGCCGATGGACGCGGTTCCGGGGCTGGCGGAGTCGTTCGGCTGGAAAGTGCTGACCGTCCATCCGGACCGGGCGATGCTGGATGCCGGATTCGGAATGGCCAGCGGGAAGATCCATGGTCGTGACGGCCGCATCGTCGACATCCAGTTGCGCGTCACCGATTTCGCCCCGAACGACGCGCAGGGGCGGGCACTGTCGAGGGACGCGTTCGTCACGATGGTCGATGCGCTGACCGGCGCGCTCGGTGAACCGACCACCCGGGTTCCCGGCGCCGCCGCCGAGATCCGCTGGGCTGGTCCGGACACAACGCTGGTGGTGGCGGATCTGGGTCGCTCGGTTGAGCTGTCCCTGACGGACAACTCCTGGCTCGCTCTGCACGATCAGTCCGTCGAGCTGGACCAGCAGGAGCAGAGTTGACGGGGTGGGAAGACTTCGCCGCGGGTCTGGCCGAGGAACTCGCCGCGCTGCGTGCCGGTTCCATCGTCAAGCTGGTCGAGTCCGGCACCGGTCCGCGGCGGCGCTACGCCCAATTCCTCCAGCTCGATGACGCCCTCTCGGCCGAATTGGTCGACGACGAATGGCTCGATCCCGCCTTGCGCGCGGGCGCCACGGGACGCGCGCTGATCGCCGAGTCGGGTTGGCGGCAACGGGATGCGAGCCATGTCAACTGGTGGACCGAGCTGCCCTGGCCCAGTTCCACCGCCGGATACCGGCGGCTGTCCGACATGGTCGTCACCGGGTTGCGCGATGGGTTCGGTATCGGCGCCCCTACCGCCTTGGCCTATGTCGCGTGGAATGAACGTTTGGAAAATCGAGAACTGGACCTGCCGCTGCTCGGCCTGCGGCAGGAGCCCTGACCCGCGCACCGGCGCGGTACCAGGATGAACGACGGACGAAGCAGGCATCACGGCGTGTGCGCCGGCTCCGATGCGGTGGATGAGGGGATTTCCGCGACGTGACCAACCCAGGCGGCCAAGCATCCGACGAACCCGCCGATGCCCCGGAGCACCGCGAAGCCGAGACTTATGTGACGCCGTCCGCCGAAGCGGCGGATTCGGCCGAAGCGGCATCCGAGGACACCGCGTCCGAAGCGCAGGAGCCCGATGTCGGTTTCACCTTGTCCGCGGCGGCTCCGGTCGAGGATGTCGCCGAACGAGCCAAGGCGCTCATGCACCAGGTAGCCCGCGAGCTGGGCGCGGGCGGCCCGCCGGGGTGGCAGCGGGTGGACGCGGTGTTCACGCTGACCGTGGCCGCGGAGGTGGCGCTGGCCGTTTACTTCGACGACCAGGAGCGCGCTGTGCGCGTGACCCCGGAACCCGGGATCGTGGCGCTGGTCCGGGAGCATCGGCAGCTGGCGGCCGGACTCGGTGACGGCCCATGGTGGCGTTTGCTCTTCACGCTGACCAGCGCCGGTCGGATGGAGGTCGACTACGACTACGGCGACGAGCCGTTCCCGGACGATCAGCTGTTCCCGCCCGAGGTCTACCTCGCGGATCTGGCAGCGTTCCCACGGACTTCACTGCCGGTTTGGCTCGGCGCCTATCTGGGGCACGGCGACCGCCAGTCACGGCCCCCGCAGGTGGCGGCGGCGCAGGCACGGGCGGATCGGGAGGCGGGCGTGCATGCCGTGCCGTGCGAGGACGAACTGCCCCCGTTCCCGCTCATGGCCGCCCGGTGGGCGGTGCTCGCCGCGGCGTTCGTCGCGGCCGAATCCCAATGGGGCCCACGCCTACTGCCCTCGGTGGGCTGGTTCGAGGGCGCCAAGCGCAGCGGCTGTTCGCTGTACGCGCTGCCCGGTGGACGGGCGGTGCTCTCGGGCGGGGTGTGGAACGCGCCGGAACTGGCGGCGGCCTACAACGAGGGAGTCCGCTTGCCCGATCTGTATGCGGGCGCACCGGAGTGGGTGGCGGGCCAGGTATTGAACCACCGCTGTGCCAGCGGTCTGCTGTCGTTCTGCTACTGGTGGGAGAGCGGCCGCTGGTACCGCGGTGAGTCGCCGGGGCCGGGCCGGTTCGCCGAAGCGGTGCCGGGCGTGTGGACCTCCGAGACCGTCGTGGACATCGTCGCCAACCTGCTCGGTGACGACGTGGACGCGAGGCGGCGCGCCGCCGTCGGCGACCTCGTGTCGGCGGCCGAGCGGGGCATCGTCACGCGGGACATTCTCACCGGTGTCTTCGGTGACGACGGCGAATTCGACGTCGACGGCGCATTCTTCCAGCTCACCATGGCCGGGGTGACGATGACCGCGCCGGAGCCGATGGCGCAGGAGGAGGCGATCGCCTCGGTAGCGCGGTTCATCCGGAACAGCGGCGCCGACACCGCGGACTATCCGCTGGAGGACTTGCGCGCCGATCGGCTCAGCGTCGGCTGGATGGTGTACGTCCCGGTGGAACCAGGGGAGATCGCGATCGGCCGGGCGATCTACTACATCGCCGATGACGGCGTGCTGGAACGGTCTTCGTCCTCGGTGGCGCCGTCGGTGTACCTCGCCGGTTTCGAGCGGAGGTTCCGGGACCGGCACGGTCCGGTGGGCGCGCCCTGGCCACACGACGAAAAGCGCTGAGCCACAAGAATTCATCTTCGGAGTAAACCGGCTGGTCAGACGCGGCGGGCAGCGCGTAAGCGCGCACCGGGATTCGGGTCTGTACATGCGGAGACAACCCGACTGACCATAGAATCGTCGGTGCGTCGTAAGCCGATATTTGGTGTGCCGTAAGAACCGGCTGCCATATTGACGTGTGGCGCACCGCCGGTCGCGGCACGCCAGCGATGAGGAGGGTCGTCAGCGTATGAGTTGCCGGGCGCAGCAGCGTGATCCCGTGCGCGGGGGCGGACGGGGAACCGCGCCGTGGCGCGCACATAGCCGTCGCCCACGTCGGGAGTCTATGCAGTTGTGCGGGTCGGAGCCTCTGTCTCCGGGATCGGACCTCGGCATCGTATCCGCCCGCGCCGTCAACGCTCATCTCCAGTACTTCCCAATGTTGGAAACAGGGGGAAGGTGCTTCCGAATCACCGAGCCGGAAGGGGTGTGGCATGTCTGAAGAGTCGAATCCATCGAATCCGTGGAGCGTCCTGTCCGCCGAGGCCGGGAACGGCACTTTGGAGCTGCGGCCCGGTGCGCTGGAAGGTTTGATCAACGCGGCGAACGGGGTTCGCGTTCGCGTCGCGTCGGTCAAGAAGGAACTGTCGAAGATCGATTCGCTGCCGCCGTTCGCCGCCTTGCTGCTCTCGGCGGAGGCGCTCGCTTCTCGTTTCTCCGAGAAGGGGCGAGAACTCGGGAGCATTCTGGACGACCACATCACCATCCTCGACGACCTGACCGATACTTTGTTCGCGGCGGCCAGGCACTACCGGGGCACCGAAGAGGACAGCAGGGTCGATTTCGCCACGCTGGAACGACGGGTAAGTGAGCACAAAGGAATCACCGAGAACCTCGCGGACCGGCCGGGTCCCGCTGGATTGACCACCGCGGGTGACGGCAGCGGAAATACCTATGCGCATCCGGATTGGAACGAGGTCGGTAACCGGCGGCCGGAAGAGAATCACGGATTGCCGACCAGCTTGGCGGAGCCGGGCGAGGTGAAATTCGAACCCCGCGGGGTGCGTGCGGACGATCCGGAGAATTTCGTCTATTCCCAGTATCAGACGATCATCACCTCGATCACCGGCGGCAGTCCGTCCATGCCGATCAAAGTCGCGCAGGCCGCGTCGGATTGGCGATGGCTGGCGGGAGAACTGAAGGAAACGTTCGACATCCTCTCGAATCAGATGACGACCAGTCGATCGAGCTGGACGAGTCCGAACAACAACGGCGGTGCCGATCGAGCGCGTCAAGCGATCACCGCGTATGGCACCGGCACCGATCAGCTGAACACGAACATGAAGCTCATCGGGGACAGCCTCGAATACGTGTCGGAATGGTTGTACACAACCGGAGTGCGCCTCCAGCAGGGTGACGACTATCCGCCGACACGAAACTCCGGCGAGACCGACGACGCGTACCGGCAGCGGAAGGAAGAGGCCGCTGTACGGAATTACGTCAGGGCGATGCAAGAGGTATACGTTCCGGGCATCGAGGCCACCGACCAGGTCATCGCGATACTGCCGGATCCCATTCCGCCCACGTCCGGTCAGGTACCCGGGCCGGGCGGTCCGGGGCCCGGCACCGCCGCCGGGCCCGGGCCTGGCCCCGGTACCAGCGCCGCGCAGCTGGCCGCGATGCAGAGCGCACAGCAGCAGAGCGAGCAACAGCGCAAGGCGTTGGAAGCCGCGCAGCGGCAAGCGCAGCTGGACGCACAGCGCCGAGCTGCCGAACAGCAGCAACAGCAACAGCAACAACAGCAGCAGCAACAACAGCAGGCCGCCCAGCAAGCTGCCCAGCAAGCGGCGCAGCAACTCGCCCAACAGGCACAGCAGGCTGCGCAGCAACTCGCGCAACAGGCGCAGCAGATCGGCCAGCAGGTGGCCGGCGCCGCGCAGCAAGCCGCGCAGCAAGCTGCGCTGGCCGGACTGCCGGGTATGCCGAATATCTCGGACGCGGCGAAGAAACTCGAGTCGGCGCTGGCCAAGGGCGGTGGTGGGCCCGGCGGTTCGGCCGGTGGTCTCGGCGCGGCGAAGTCCAATGCAGGCCAGAATCTGGACAAGGCGTCGAAGTTGTTCCCGCGGGCACAGACCAACGCTGTGACAGCGGCCACCGACGCGCGCGCGGGTCTCGCGGCGGGGCAGAGCATGGCGGGAAGCCCGATGGGCGGAATGCCGATGGGCGGTCCCGGCGCCGCGCAGGGCGGACAGCAGAAGGAACACAAGCGCGCCGACTATCTGGATTCCACCGAGCATTTGGAAGAGGCGCTGGGTGATGCGCCCGTAGTGGCGAAACCGGTTGTCGAGCAATGATCGACACCTGGGAGTTCTCCGGCCTGGAATTCGTCGCGGCGTGGAACGCCGTGAACGAGAGCCTGCCGGATCCGTTCGTGTACGTCAGCGGCACGACTTACTACGACGACGCGCGGAGGCAGAAGAGCGAGGCGTGGCAGCGGATTCGGACACGGTGGGGCCGTGAATTGGAGGAGTTGATGTCGGTGCTCGCGGTGCCGGACATTCGGCTGGTGGTCCGCGGCGTCGACGGCGGTGCGGCGCGGAATTCGATGGGCTCGATCCGCATGCTCGCCGGACGCAGGGGAGACCGCGCCTTCCTGGTGACCCAGAAGCCGAATCGCACGGAGCGCCGAACCGAGGGATTCACGGTGGTCGAACACGACGTGCTGGCGCTCGGTGACGTCGTGGCCGCCGCTTTACCGAAGGCCGACGCTGGTCAGCGGCCTGCCTTCGATCTGGCCGAGCCCGAGGGCGACGGTCTGGACCATTTCTACGGCCGTTCCCTCGTCAACGACGTCGAAGATCGCGCGGCGAGCCGGAGGGAGTCCTTCGAGCGGGCACCGGTCGCCACGGCGGGCACGATCGTTGTCGAGCAAGGATATTCGCGATTCGGCCCCCGCGGTATCACTCGAACGCATTTGGCCTGGCGCGATCTCGTCGATGACGGGCGGTACGTCATCGTGCCGAGCAGGCCGCCGACGGTGGCGGCGGCGGACGTTCGGCGGCTGGCCGACCTGATCAACACGCGGATCGCCGAGGTCGTCCAATCCATCAAAGACGAACGATTGTGATCGGAGAGTGTTGCCGATGACCGCATCGCAGCCGGGGCAGACGGGTGAATTCCCGACGGAATTCACGGCGACTTCGCTCACGGGCTCTATTTCGGTGCGTACCACCGAAATGGGTCTGCCGTTGGGTGTAAAGGTCGACGCCGATCAATTGCGTCGGGATCCGGAAGCGCTGGCGGGTGACGTCCTGCGGTTGTGCAAACAGGCGGCGAACCGTGCCGGCCTGGCGCGGCGAGCGCAATTGCGGCAACTGGGATTCAGCTCGGAGATGCTGGCACTGACCGGTCTGCCCACCGAACAGCAGGTGGCGACGCAGGAGATCATCGACGAGCAGGACTACGACACCGAACCGCAGAGCTGGCTGCGATCGGTCTGAGCGACAGCGGAATTCGGAGGCGGCATGGTCGAGACAATGGACGAGCTCATTGCTCGGGTGCAGAATCAGCTCTACCGGCTCACCGATCTCAACGATGCCATGAATGGTATCCGGGTCACCGAGACATCGCCCGACGGATCGGTATCCGCGGAGGTGGACGGAAACGCCGCGTTGGTAGGGCTGAGATTTACCGGTGCGGTATCGAAACTTTCGCCGGAAGAGTTCGAGAAAACGGTTGTGGACACCGCGCGAGCGGCCGCCCACAAGGCTTTCGCGAAGCGTGGTGAACTGATCACCGCATTCAATGAGGAAGCCACCGGTTGGTCACCGGATGTTAACCACGTCGGGACCGCGATTCGCGGTCGTCGCTAGGTAGAGTTGAAAACGAAACATCGGGGGATGTTTCGGGATTGGACGATGATCATGAGCCACATTGAAGTAGTCCCGGATGCGCTGCGTGTATACGGAGGCGAGTCGGCGGCCATGGCCGCCGGTGTCGGTGCGATCGCGGCGACCGACCAAGCCGCCACGGTCGCCGCGGTGGTCCCGGTGTTCGGCCTGATCGGCCAGGAGTTCCTCGTCTCGTACGCCTTCGCGCAGGCCAACCACCTGTCGTCGGTGGCGCAGCTCGCCGCCGTGCACGCGGGCACCGCGTTGACGGCGCATCAGGCCGCCGCCACCTACGAGGGCACGGACACCGCGTCGGGCGCGGCCATCGGAGCGATCCGCACGCGGTCATGACCTCGCCGGGAGCCATTCCGCCGCCCGGCGCCGATCCACTGGATCCGACGGTCCTGGAACTGTTGCGGGGCAGCGCTCTCGCGCCCATGTTGGACATGCCGGTGAACGATGTCCTGCACAGCATGGGGCTACCGCACCTGCCGCAGATGCCCGCCTTCGTGCAGCTGCCGGAGCTGCCGCCGCTACCGACGATCGATCTCGGCGCGCTCATGCGCCCGCTCACCGATCTCGCCTCCGCGTTCGGCACCGGGCAGCTCGGCTCGCCGCCGCCCGCGCCGGTACAGGCCGGTGCCGCCGCGCCCGCGCCGCCGGCCGACCCGACCCAGTTGCTGCAGAACGTGTCCACCGTGATGCAGACCGTGATGCAGGTCGGCTCGTCCCTGGTGCAGACCTTGATGACGGTGTGGCAGGGCATGGCGGCGATGGAGGCCGCGAAGAAGGCCGGTGCGGCGCAGGCCGACGCGGACCAGCTCGCGGCGCAGAGCACACAGGAGAAGTCGGTGCTCACGGGCGCGGCGGGCAGCGTGTTCACCGGTGCGGGACTGATGTCGGCGGTGCTGGCGAAGTTCTCCACCACGATGGCCTTCGCGCCGCTGCTGGCGGCCTCACCGGGAGGCCAGGGCTTCCTGGTCGCCTCCGCCATCGAGGCGATGACCGAGGCGCTGGCGATCACCGCCGAGACGAAGGCCGAGCTGCTCGGGCACAGCGCGAGCATGACGCAGGCGGGACAGAAGGTTCCGATCACGAACGCGCCGACGGGCGTGAAGTCGGCCGAGCAGCTGACCCAGTTGATGAGCATGATCACGCCGCTGATCAGCACGGCGGGCCAGGTCGCCCAGTCGCTGGGGCAGTTGGCGGCGGCGAATCCGTCGCTGCTGGCGCCGAAACCGATCAGCGCACCCGGCGGCCACGAGGCCGCGGGTGAGCCCGAGGAAAGCGAGGAAGCCGGGCAAGGCAAGGGCACCGGTGGTGCGGGCGGCGCCGGTGGCATCGGCGGTGGCGTCCCGGGTGCGATCGCCGCGGCTGCCGCACCGCTCAACCCGTGGCCGGGAACCCGGGTCGCGGGCGGTTCGCTCGGCAGCATCGGCGGTGTGCCCGCGGCAGGTACCGGTACCGCGTCCACGGCCTCCACCGCGACGAGCACCACCGCGGCGGGGACCGGGACCGGTACCGGGTACATGCCGATGGGCGGTGCCATGGGTGGTGCGGGACTGGCCCGCGACGGCGAATCGACCACCGACGCGCTGCGCGGCCAGATGGTCACCGGCCAGCACGGCGACGAAGTGGTCGGCCGGATCGAAGGGGTCTCGCTGCCGGTGGTCGGCGCGGCCGATACGACATCGGAACCACCGCCGGATAAGGAACTCACGCTCTGACGCGAGTGCCGAGCACGACACAGGAGGGTCTTATGAGTGACGGGCGGGGTGAGGTGTACGACAGCGTGCAATTCGACTCGGTCACGGCGGGCAGGGCGTCTTCCGGGCTGGACGCGCTGGCCGACCGGCTGGTGTCGGATCTGCGCTCCGCGGAGGAAGCGCTGACCGTCGTTCCGGCGGGCGCCGACGAGGTCTCCGGCCGGGCCGCGCAGACCGCGAACGACGTGGCCGCGTCATATCTGGGGGGCGCGCAGGCAGGCGTGCACGAATTGCGCAAGCTGGCGGCCGCGTTGCGGCTGCACTCCAGCCAGTTCGACGGCATGGAATCGGCCAACACGGCGGATTTCGACACCACGGGCGGCCGGTCCGCCTGACCGTCCCGGCGTGGTCGGGCAACCGAAAGGTCTTCCGCAGCAATGATCGAACCACCGCAGCCAGGTTTCACCGGCGTGGTGTGGCCCGCGCGACCGCCCGAGCGGCTCGCGCGCGACCTCACCACGGGGCCGGGCGCCGTGCCGATGGCCGAGGCCGTCGCCGCATGGTCGCGCCTCGCCGCGTCGTTCGGCGCCGCGGTGGTCGAGTACGAGAAGGTCCTCGCGGACATGCGCGGCGCTTGGCGGTCGGGGCGCAGCGACGAGGTGCTGCAACGCATTACGACCCTGCGTGACTGGCTGATCGACGCGGCCGCCGCGGCGGCGGCCAACGCCACCCGGTTCCAGGCGCAGGTCGCCGCCTACGAGATCGCCCGGCTGGCGATGCCGAATACCGCGGACCTCCAATCCCTCCAGCAGGTCCAGCGAATGCTGGAGTCGATGGGCGGCATGGTCGGCGCGCCGATCCGGGCGATCGCGGCGGAGACGGACGCCGAAGCGGACGTGGCGAAGGCCGTGGCCTCGCGGGTCATGCAGAACTACGAGATGGCCACCGAGCCCCTCGCCGCGCCGTGGCAGCAGCAGCCGCCGCCGGTGGTGGCGCCGGAACAGGCGCTGACCGCCGAACGGACCGCGGCACCGATCGAGGCCGTGCTGCCGCGCGGTGCCGCGCCGATCGGTGCGATGCCGATCGGGACGGTGCCCATCCCGGCGATGCCGCGGGTGCCCACCGCGTATCAGGCGCCGGTGTACGCCCAGTCGGCCGCGACAGCCGAAGTGGCGCCGCGCGCTACGCAGGCCACCGTGAGCGCAGGCGGGCAGCCCGCTCCGCTCGTTCCCGGTGCGCTGGGACAAGCCGCTCCGGCCCAGGACACCGCTCGGTTTCCGCGCGCGGGCCTACCCGGGCAGGCGAGCGATCAGATCGGCTTCGAAGGTGGCATCCGAGCGGCGCCCGCGGTGCTCGGTGCCCCGGAGCCCGCGCCGACGGAGACCACCCCAGGGACGGGAGGTGCGGCGTGACGTCACTGACGAACGATGCGTTGCTCGTCGTCGCCGAACGGCTCGGCGTACAGACCCTGCCGCTGGCTCTGGCCGTTGGACCGCAACAGGATTCGATCGAGGGATATCGTGCCGCGCGGGAGCGTGCGGTAACCGCTCTGCTCGGCGACGGCCTGCTCGACGCCGAGGGCGAAGTCGAATCGGAACTGGCCGCCGCGCTGTTCGTCTTGGCGCAGCCGGACCGCGAACTCGTCGCCCGCGTCTACACCGAAGACGGTGCACGCCGCTTCTGCCTGGCGCGCAGGGGAGAGCAGCACGCGCTCGCCGTCCGCTCGGGTGACCGTTTCGAGGTTCATCCGATCTGGGCCGACGGGTCGGACGTGTCGCTGGCTCGTCCGCTGCTGGCCGGGCTCGGCCCGTGCGAGCCCGCCGAGATCGGCGGATTCAGTGCCCTCGCCGCCGAATTGGCCGACCGCCTGGACGCGGCCGAGGGCTCCAGCGGCTACGCCGACGCGATGTATGCCATCGGCGTCGGCGAGCGCGACGCCGCCGTGCTCGGACTCGCTTTCGGCTCCTGCCGCGCCTATGCCGAGATCGTGGCCTACGCCCATCGGGACGGGCTGACCAGCAGGGCGCCGGGCGCGGTGGTGGTGTACGACACCGGCCGCGGGCGCATCGTCGCCGCCCCAATGGTCTCGCCGGATCAGCAGATCTGGTCGACGGTCACGACGGGCACCGACCACCGGGTGACTCAGGCGGTCGCCACGTTGCTGGAAGGGCTGCCCGGGGGGAGGTGGCTGTCACCGTAGCTCTCGGTCGCAAGTAACTCGGTTGCCTCATTGCCCGGTGAGATCGTCCGCATCTCGCCATCACCAGTTCTGACGGAAGGATCAACGAAATGGCTTACACAACTCTCGGCGACGGCTCGGGACAGACCTACGGTGTCGAAGAGGGCGGCATCGACAGCGTCGTCAGCCGCATGGAGGACTCGATCTCGACGCTGCGCACCTCGATCAACCAGATCGACGAGTCGGTGCAGGCCGTCGCGCGCGGTTGGCAGGGTGACGCCCACCGCGAATTCAACACCGCGGCCACCGAGTGGCACGACGAGGTCACCGCGCTCAACGGCAAGCTCGACCGGCTCTCCCAGGCCGTCACCTCGGGCAAGAACACCATTGTCGGCTCCGACCAGGGTGGTTTGTGACCCCTGGACGGTGTTGCCGTCCAACCGGATCACCACCCCCACGACCAGAAGGAAACAACGATGACGATCAAGTACAACTCGCCCGCCATCACCGAGATGGTCGGTGACCTCAACCAGTACGGCTCCAACATGAAGGCGCAGATCGACGAACTCAACGGCGCGGCCGCCGCGTTCCGCGAGAACCTGCAGGGTGAGCAGGCCGTCACGAACTTCGACACCGCGCACAAGAACCTGACCACCGAGCTGGAGGACACCCTCCAGAAGCTGGACAACCTCGCCACCAAGGTGGAGAACGCGCTGGGGCGCGCCATCGAGGCAGACGGCAAGGTCGGCGACGGTTTCGCCGCTTTCTGATCGCACGAACGACGGCCGGCTGGAACGGTAAGGGTTCCAGCCGGCCGTTTCGTGTGTCCGCCGGTCAGCGCGCCGCGAGCGATTCCCCGATGTAGTGCATCTCGTCCGGCGTGGTGACCATCAGCACGGTCGCGCTTCGCGCGGCGGTGCGCACCGTGATCCGGTTGGGCGCGTCCGGATCCTGCACCAGCGTGACGTCCGCGTCGATCGACCCGCCGGGATCGTCCGGCCGCCGCACGTGCACGACCGTCGCACCGCCCGCGTGCGCGATCGGCGGGATCCCGTCGAACACCAGCACCGTCGTGCTCGGATAGGGCGCGGCGGGCGGCGGCGGGGGAGCGGGTGGGTGGTAGCTGGCGCCCGCGGCGCGCGGCGCGATCGAAAGTACGTGCGGCGCGTCGAGATTCGTCACCATGGTGTGCCATGCCTCGGGCCGGGCGGTGTGCACGATGGCATGGGCGCCCAGCGCGGTGGCGCGCAGAATCACCTGCTGGGCGAGATCCAGGTTGCCGATCACCTCGAGGTGCCGGGTGCCGTCGCCGATCAGCGGCACCGCGATCCCCTGGCCGCGCTCGTCGGCGCCGATGAGCTGACCGCAGCCGGCCGTCGGCACCGCGAACTCGGTGAGCGCGGCCAGGGTGCCGCGATAGGCGATGTCGCTGCCCCAGCGGCCCGCGTAGCCGATGGGCAAGGTGTCCAGCAGGATTCGCAGCTGGTTGCCGACCAGCTCACGCAATCCGGGCAGCGGCGGTTCCTCCGGCGCAGCGACGGTATCGAAGCGGACGACCGCGTTGAGCACCACGGTGTCGGCGAAATCGGTGTGTCGATCGTGCCTGCCCGCTCCCGGCCGCAAGCGCAGCGTCACCGTGGTGGACAAGCTGGGCACCGCCCAGATGCCTGCCAGTCCGCGCGGACCGATCATGTCGGCCGCGATCTGGTACTGGGTGAGAAAACGGCCTTGATACTCCAGCGATTTCGGGGACTCGACGAGCTGGTCGACATCGAAGCCGTGGGTGAGCTGGCGCACCGCTGTGTTCATCTCGGTGGCGGTGAGCACCGACGCGGCGATGTCGTGCGCGGCGAGCCGGTTGGCGACCCGGCGGGTGGCGATGATCGCGGTGCGCAGCGCGCCGCTGCCACCGCCGCCTCGGTGGTCCACCGCTTCGGCGTTGGCCAGCGGATCCATCCGCAGCACCAGCCAGCAGGTGCGGTGTGCGATGGCGGGCAGCGGGCCGAGGATGCGGTCGTAGAGTTGTGCGGCCACGCCGGTGCCCGCGGTGCGCGCGCCGGTGCTGACCACGTCGATACTCGCCAGGGTCAGATCGAATTGGTCCAGGCAGCGGGCGATCTCGGGCAGCGGGAGCAGCTGGTCGGTGCTGAGCGAGCCGCGATCCAGCAGCGTCAGCGTGTCCGGTGGGGGATCGATCCGGAGCATGGTGAGCAGCAGGTCGCCGTCCCAGCGCACGCCGTAACCGCCGCCCTCGGTGAGCGGCACGTCGAGTGCCGGTGCCTGCGTGAGGCGTTCGGCCGGGCGCAGGCCGAGGCGCTTGCGAGCGATCGCGCTACCGATGCGCGCGGCGGGTGTACGGCCGCCGATCGGCGCGAGACCGGCCAGCGCTGTCGCCGCCCCCGCGGCGATCGCGCCCCAGGCCGAATCACCGAACGCGAGAACAATCCACGCGACGCCCGCCGCCGATAACGCGACGGGCACGATCACCCGGAGCGGAAAAATGCGAAACAACCAGAATTCCGGATCTCGCAGAGTGTCATAGTCCGATCGACGTGCATTTCTCGGCGCATCCGATATTTCGCCGACAGTTGTCTCGCCGTTCATCGTCTCGTTCACCATTATTCGCCCCTGCCTCGCCTGCGTGCGGCCGTCGTCGATCGGCTTCGTATTCCATCGGTTCAGGGCCGTCGGTGAATTACGGTACCGTGTCGAGGAGAATGGTGATCGATAGCTCGATGGAGACCATGTGCCGGCACAGCTGACCACCCGCGCCCAGGTCAACGGATACCGATTTCTGTTGCGCAGGCTCGATCACGCGCTGGTGCGCCGCGATGTTCGCATGTTGCACGATCCGATGCGTTCCCAGATCCGCTCGCTGCTCGTCGGCGCGGTGCTCGGCGTACTCGTGGTGGCAGGCGCCGCGATCCTGGCCTTCCTGCGGCCGCAGGGCGCGATCGGCGACGCCCTGATCGTGTCGGGGAAACAGAGTGGCGCGCTGTATGTGGTGGTACAGGGCCGAGATGGCGACAAGACCCTGCATCCGGTGCTGAATCTGGCATCCGCACGGTTGATCACCGGGGCGAACGCCGAACCGCACGCGGTGAAGGACGACAAGCTCGACGATCTGCCGCGCGGACCGCTACTCGGCATTCCGGGCGCGCCCGGCGCGCTACCGGGTTCGCGGCAGGGCAGCAACTCCGAGTGGTCACTGTGCGAGACCATCGCACTGTCCGAAGGCGGTAGCGCCGCCTCCTCCTCGGGCGGGACGACGACGGTGATCGCAGGTCATCCCGCGCTCAACGGCCGGATCAAGACCTCGAATCAGGACGAGGCGCTGCTGGTCCGGCGCGGTGACAAGACCTACCTGGTCTACGACGGCAAACGCGCCGAGGTCGACCCGGCGAATTCGGTGATGACCAGGGCGTTGGACCTGAAGTCGCACCGGCCGCGTCCGGTCGGCACCGGCCTGCTCGGCGCGACGACACAGGTGCCCGCGCTCACCCCGCCGCAGATCCCCAGGGCGGGCGAGCCGGGTCCGGGCCCGCTGTCGAGCATCCCGATCGGCGGCGTCATCTCGGTGTCCGGTGTGGGCCCGGACGGCGGTTCCGCGCTGTACGTCGTGCTCGCCGACGGTTTGCAGCCGGTATCGCCGTTCGCCGCGCAGGTGATCAGGTACGCCGATTCGCACGGCATGCGGGAGATCGCGACCATGCCACCCGATGTGCTGGATCGGGTTGCGGTGGTGCGGCAATTGCCACTCGACGACTTCCCGGTGCGAACCCCGCGGATCCTGCCTGCCGAGGACGCGCCCGTGGCATGTGTGGCCTGGGCGAAGTCACCGGGCACCGCTCCCGGGCAGAGCGAGGACAACACGGGCGACGGTCCTGGTGAACGGGCAACGGTCAGCCTGCTGGTCGGCACACGCTTGCCGATCACGGAATCCGCGCAAGCCGTCGAGCTGTCCACCTCCGACGGCGTCGGCGACCGGGTCGACGCGGCCTACATCGCACCGGGATCGGGCGAGTTCGTCCAGGTGACCGGCATGGAGCCGGGCAGTCCGCGCCGCGGCAGCCTGTTCTACATCGCCGACACCGGTGTCCGCTACGGCATCCCGGACGCGGCCACCGCGAACGTGCTCGGGCTCGGCAACACCCCGCGCCTCGCGCCCTGGGCGATCATCGGCCAGATGGTGCCGGGGCCCACTCTGTCGGCGCGAGACGCGCTGGTCAGCCACGATGCGCTGCCCAACCCTTGACGCGCGGCGGACCGATCACCGGCCCGCCGCACCTCGAGGGGTGAACTCGGTCCGTCCAGCCGACGGCAGCGGCTGAACTCCAGCCCACGGCAGGGCTGAACTCGGTCCGTTCAACCGACGGCAGGGACTGAACTCCAGCCGACGGCAGGGCTGAACTCGGTCCGTCCAGCCCATGGCAGCGGGTTCGGTCCTCAGTCCGTCCACCCGACGTTCAGGGTGCTGAGCAGGCCGGACAACGCCAGCTCCATGTCCGACGCCTCGATGCGGCGCAGCACCGCCTCATCGATATCGGTCAGGTCCAGCGATTCGTCGTTGGCCAAGCGGAATTCGCGCTCCTCCTCGGCCGCCTCGATCACGTTGCGGACGAATCGCCCGTTGCCCGCCAGGTCGACGCCACGGCGCGGCTGACCGCTCTGGTCGGTGCTCTGCATCGCGTACAGGCGCTCGCAGGCCCGTACCAGCTGCTCGAGCGCGCCTTCGGACAGGTCGGAGTCGCGCTTGCGCGCGATCACCTGACCGATCTGCCCCAGCTCGTCCGGGGTGTAGGAGGGGAACTGCAACCGCTTCGAGAAGCGCGACGCCAAGCCGTCGTTGGCGGCGAGCAGCCGGTCGATCTCGCCGTCGTAGCCCGCGATGATCACGACGAGTCGATCCCGGTCGTTCTCCATGCGCGCCAGCAGCGTGTCCACCGCTTCGCGGCCGAACGCGTCGCCGCCCTGCAAACCGGTCTGGATCAGCGTGTACGCCTCGTCGATGAACAGCACCCCGTCCATGGCGGTGTCGATCAGCTTCTCGGTCTTGATCGCGGTGCCGCCCAGGTTCTGGCTGACGAAGTCGACGCGCTTGGCCTCGACCACCTTGTCGGTCTTCAGCAAACCCACACCGCAGTAGATCTTCGCGACCACCCGGGCGATGGTGGTCTTACCGGTACCGGGCGGCCCGGTGAAGGCCAGGTGCTGGCCGCGCGGCTGGCTCGCCAACCCCTTCTCGGCCCGGATCTTCGCCAGCTGCGCCGACGATTGGAGCTTGGCCACCTGGGTTTTCACCGAGGCCAGACCGATCTGCGAATCCAGCTCGGCACGAGCCTCGACGAGGATCTTCTTCGCCCGGTCCTGGCTTTCTTCCTGCTCCATCTGCTCCATCGACGGCGAGGACGCCGGGTCCCACTTGTCGGTGCGCGCATCGATCACCTCGCGGCTGGTGACGGTGATCCGATAGGTGCGGTCGCGCATCGCGGCCGCGTTCGCCTCGAAATCCGGTGCCTGCGAGTACACCTTCTCGAACAGCGACTGGGCTTCCTCCTCGTTGCCCGATTCCCGCAGGCACAGACCGCGGCAGAACATCGCGGTCGAGCGGGCCGCCGGGATCGGGCCCGCCTCGGCCTGCTGCATTCGCCGGATCGCCTCGCCGAACAAGCCGAGCTGCGCGCACGCCGTGCCCACCATCACGTGCGCGCCCGCCGCCAGGTACGGGTCCTCCCAGTCCGCCGAACCCGCCAGCACCGCCATCACATCGGGCCAGCGCTGGGTGTTGTAGTGCAGTACGCCACGGACATACGCGCAGATGCGGTCGTCGATCTCGCCGTCGGGATTGCTCAATTGGCCACGTCGGAACGTGTCGAGCTCGTCGAGCACGCGCTCGGCCTCGTCGTACTCCTTGTCGGCGATCAGCTGGGACGCCCAGGCCAGCGTGATCTCGGTGTGGTTGGCCAGCGGGTAGTCGATGTACAGACCGGGCACGAACCGGCCCGCGAGTTCACGCGGGCGCAGGCCGAGCCTGCGCTGCTCGCGATAGAGCGTGCTCGTAGCGGTCTTGTACAGGTTGAACAGAACGTCCTTGGTCAGCTCGCCCGCGGCGGCGCGGCCGAGCCATGCGTCACACATCGTGGGATCCCACTCCGTGGCGCGCTGAAAAGCCAGTTTCGCGTAGTCGAGATCACGTGCGGATTCTTGCCCCTCGATGGACAATCCGAGCGACAGGATTCCGGCATCGAATGCGCGTTGTGCTTGACGGTTGCCGGTCATTGCTGTCGAACCCCGAAATCTTCGTTTCTCATAGTAGAGACGTTCATCTGGATACCAGACTACCGATCGCGCGTGGCCCGGTGCGTCCGTTACATTAGGTTCAGCTGCCGGGAGGTCGCAACGCAAGAGTCGGCTATGTGTGAGAGTGCTTGACGAGTGGTGAAGTCGTTCACTCAGGACGTGTTCCAGCAAATGTTGTCGATGTGTGATTCATTGTTCCGGATGAGGGCGGGGGATGGTTGCCGTTGATCGAGTCGGCGAGCGTTACACGTACCACCGAGCCCGTATTGAGTCGTGTTTCGGTCATCGGCGGAAACACTCAGGTCGATGTCGGATTGCCGGCTACCGTGCCGATCGCCACCTTCATCGGCGATCTGGTGGCGCTGATCGAATCGCGAAATCCGGAGCGACCCGAGACCGAGGAGGAGTCGGCGCCGCTGGACGCGCGGCACTGGACGCTGGCTCGGCTGGGCCGGGAGGCGATCGCGCCGAGCCGCACACTCACCGAGGCCGAGGTCTACGACGGTGAACTGCTGGTGCTGCGGTCGGTCACCGCGAAGGAATCGCCCGCACTGTTCGATGACGTCATCGACGCGGTATCGCGGCTCACCACAGAGGATTTCCAGAGCTGGTCCGGTCTGGCCGCCCGCTGGATGGGGCTGATCGTCTCGGCGCTCGCCGTGCTCGCCGCGCTGGCCGTGCTGGTGGTCTCGCGCGGGAACGGCGATCCGCTCACGCCCGCTTTCGCCCTGCTCGGCGCGGGCATCGCCGCGTTCGTCGCGGCGGGTATCGCCGCGCACAGGTACACCGACGCGGTGACCGCGACTTGGCTGTCGCTGGACGGACTGCTGCTGCTGTTCGGCGGCGCCGCACTGCTGGTGCCGGGGACGCTCGGCAGTCCCCATCTGCTGCTGGGCAGTTCGGTGCTGCTGATCGCGGCGCTGGTGGGCTACCGGGTCACCGGCACCGGCGCGACGCTGTTCTCCTGCGCCGCAGCGCTTGCCGTCATCGCGTGCGTCGCCGCGGCGATCTACCTGATCTGGCATCCGGGCCTGCCCAAGCTGTCGGCCGGTCTGCTGGTGACGGGCATCGCGATCATCTCGGCGGTGCCGAGGCTGGCGGCGGTGCTCGCGCGGCTGCCGATTCCACCGGTCCCCACCGCGGGCGGCGCGATCGACCCGGCCGACCACGAGCCGCGCCCGACCATCGAGGGCATCGGCGCCATCGGCGCCAGCGCACTGCCCTCGGCCGCCGGACTCGGGGTGCGGGCCCGCGTGGCCAACCGGTTCCAGTCCGGCCTGATCGCTGCGTGCACCGTGAGCGCCGTCATCGGCGCGTTCGGCGTGGCCGATCCACTGGGTTCGGCGCGCTGGCAAGGGATCACGCTGGCGGTCGTCACCGCGATCATCCTCGCGCTGCGCGGCCGCTCGTTCGCCGATCTCACCCAGGCGGCGACGATGATCGCGGGCGGGTGCCTGACCTCCGTCGCACTGGCCGTCGGGTTCGCGGTGGGCGACTCGGAGTACACCCTGCTCGCGGCGGGCGTGCTGCTGGCGTTCGCGACCGGCGTGATCGGCTTCGGGGTGATCGGTCCGCACATCGAGGTCACGCCGGTGACAAGGCGGATGATCGAGGTCTTCGAGTATCTGCTGATCGTGTCGGTGATTCCCCTGGTGTTGTGGGTGATGAACATCTACTCGATGGCCCGGAACATATGACCGGCAGCGCCTTCCGCCGGAGAGTCATGCGGATGGCTTGCGCCGCAACAGTTGTCGGCGCCGGAATCGGTATGCCGTGGCCGAGCGCGCAGGCGATCTCGCCGCCGGCGATCGATCCCGGCGCACTGGGCGTCGCACAGGGTTTGAGCGTGCGGCCCGCGCCGCTGGAGCCGACCGAGCAGCGCGCGGTCTGCGCCGAACCATTGCTCACCGGCGCGGCGCCCAGCGAACCACCGATGGCGCAACGAGTGCTGGATCTGCCGTCGGCGTGGCAGTTCAGCCGCGGCGCCGGGCAGAAAGTGGCCGTGATCGATACCGGGGTGAATCCGCACCCGCGGCTGCGTTCGCTGCAACCGGGTGGTGATTTCGTCTCCGACAGCGACGGAACAGCCGACTGCGACGGCCACGGCACCTTGGTGGCCGGAATCATCGCGGCCCAGCCCCATCCCGGCGACGCCTTCGCGGGCGTCGCGCCCGACGCGGACCTGCTCACCATCCGGCAGCTGAGTTTGGCCTACGAGCCGAAGGACCGCGGCCGGGACGATCCGCCGGGCAAGATCAGCAGCGACGGCTACGGCAGCGTCCTTACGCTAGCGGCGGCAGTCGTCCGCGCCGTCGATCTCGGCGCCACCGTCATCAACATCTCCGAAGTCGCTTGCACCGCAGCCGGATCGGACACCGCCGACGCCTCGCTCGGCGCGGCGGTGAAATACGCTTACGACCGCAATGTCGTCGTGGTCGCGGCCGCGGGCAACCTGCAACCCGACGGCGCGTGCTCGAAACAGAACGAGGGTTCCGGGTGGGGCTCGGTGACCACCGTCGCGAGTCCGGCCTGGTTCACGCCCTACGTGCTCTCGGTGGGCTCGGTGGACTCGACGGGCCAGGTGTCCGAGCTGTCGCTGCACGGCCCATGGGTGGCCGTCGCCGCGATCGGCCGCAATATCGTTTCGCTGGACAGCAAGCCCGGCGCCACCGGCGTGGTCGACGGCGTGCAGACCACCGAGGGAATCAGGGCTGTGGAGGGCACCAGCTTCGCGGCGCCCTACGTGGCCGGGCTGGCCGCGCTGGTACGGGCGCGCTTCCCGGAACTCACCGCACAGCAGGTGATGGACCGCATCATCCGCACCGCGCACGGACCGGGCACCGGACGCGACGACCGGATCGGGCACGGCCTGATCGATCCGCTCGCCGCGCTGACCGCGCAACTGCCGGAGAAACCCGTGAGTGCGGGCGCCGACGCCGCGCGAGCCGTCGCCGCGCCGGTGATTCCGCCCGGCCCGGACCCGCGGCCACGCCGGATCGCCGTCATCGGCTCCGTCCTCTGCCTGGCCTGCCTGGCCATCGGCGTGGCGGTGGCGATGCCGTTCCGCCGGTCCGGGCAGGACCTGAACGCGGAATTCGATCCGTAGCGCGAGCGGCATATCGATCGCTCGCCGCCGACCGAACGAAGGAACCATGGCTACCGAAGGCTTTGTGCGCCGCCCACGCATCGCACCGCCCCGGGCACCCGGCGGCGAGGTGGCGCTGACCGCTCCGCCGGAGATCGCACGCGCGCTGCCCGCGCCGCTGATGATGAAGCTGATGCCGATCGTCATGGTGGTCGCGGTGGTCGGCATGATCGCGATGATGGCGATGATGGGCCGCAACCTGCTGGCCAATCCGTTCATGATGATGTTCCCGATGATGATGCTCATGTCGATGGTCGGCATGATGGCGGGCTTCCGTGGCGGCGGGCCCAAACGCGCGGTCGAGCTCAACGAGGAACGCAAGGACTACTTCCGCTACCTCGACCAGGTCCGCAAGGAGGTGCGCCGCACCGGCGGCAAGCAACTGGAGACGCTGCGGTGGAGTCATCCCGAACCGGCCGACCTGCCCTCCCTGATCGGCACGAGGCGGATGTGGGAGCGCAGGCCGAACGACCCCGACTTCGGGCACGTGCGAGTCGGCGTCGGCAGCCACCGGCTGGCCACCAAACTGGCGCGCCCGGAGACGGGCCCGCTGGAGGATCTGGAGCCGGTGTCCACCGTGGCGCTGCGCCGCTTCGTGCGCACCCACTCGGTGGTGCACCGCTTGCCGACCGCCGTGTCGCTGCGCGCGTTTCCCGCGATCAACATCAGCGGCCGCGGCGAAGACGCGCACATGCTGGTGCGCGCGATGCTGATGGAGCTGGCCGCCTTCCACGGTCCCGACCATCTCGCGATCGCGATCGTCTGCTCGGACCCGGACGGCCCGGCCTGGTCCTGGGCGAAATGGTTACCGCAACTGCAACATCCCACGCAGCGCGACGGCATGGGCTCGGCGCGGATGATGTATCACTCGCTCGGCGAGCTGGAGACTGCGCTGGCGGCCGAGCTGCTCGAGCGCGGCCGGTTCATGCGCAACCCCCAGCCGACCCAGGGGCGGCTGCACTTGGTGGTCGTCATCGATGACGGCTACGTCAGCGGCAGTGAACGGCTGGTCAGCGAATCGGGCCTGGATTCGGTGACCGTGCTGGACCTCACCGCGCCGGAGGGCGGGCTCGCGGCGCGGCGCGGACTGCAACTGGTCGCCGCCGACGGTGAGGTCGCCGCGCGCAGTGCGGCCGGAGTGGAGAAGTTCGCCACCGCCGACGAGGTGAGCACCGCCGAGGCCGAGTCCTTCGCCCGATCGCTGGCCAGGTACCGGCTCGCCACGGCGGCGCAGATCGTCAGTCTCGGCGAGGGAACCACCACCGATCCGGGACTGATGGCGCTGCTGAAGATCCCGGACGCCGCCCAGATCGATCCGGCCAGGGTGTGGCGTCCGCGCACCGGCAGGGAGCGGTTGCGGGTTCCGATCGGCATCACTCCCGACGGCACGCCGGTGGAGATCGACATCAAGGAATCGGCCGAGAACGGCATGGGCCCGCACGGCCTGTGCATCGGCGCGACCGGCTCCGGAAAGTCCGAATTCCTTCGTACTTTGGTGCTTTCGCTGGTCACCACACATTCCCCGGACGCGCTGAACCTGGTGCTCGTCGACTTCAAGGGCGGCGCGACCTTCCTCGGCCTCGACTCGCTGCCGCACGTCGCCGCGGTGATCACCAATCTGGAAGAGGAACTGTCGCTGGTCGACCGCATGAAGGACGCGCTGGCGGGTGAGATGAACCGCCGCCAGGAGCTGCTGCGCTCGGCGGGCAACTACGCCAACGTCACCGACTACGAGAAGGCGCGTGCCGCGGGCGTGCCGCTCGACCCGCTGCCCGCGCTGTTCATCGTGGTGGACGAGTTCTCCGAGTTGCTCTCGCAGAAGCCGGACTTCGCGGAACTGTTCGTGATGATCGGCCGGCTCGGCCGGTCACTGCACGTGCACCTGCTGCTGGCCTCGCAGCGCTTGGAGGAGAACAAGCTGCGCGGCCTGGAGTCGCACCTGTCCTACCGCATCGGCCTGCGCACGTTCTCGGCGAACGAATCGCGGGCGGTGCTCGGCATCACCGACGCATACCACCTGCCGAGCGTGCCCGGTTCCGGCTACCTGAAGAGCGATGCGTCGGATCCGTTGCGGTTCAACGCCAGTTATGTGTCCGGCCCTTACGTCGCGCCGCAGGGAGCGGTCACCGGAGAGGACGGCAGTCCGGTCGCGGGTCACCGGCCCGCGTTGTTCACCGCCGCGCCGGTGGAACTGCCCGAGCCGATCGACACCGAGGCCGAGGCGGCGCCTGCCTCGCCGTCGAACCCGCTGCTGGAGCTGCCGCCGCCACCGTCGGCCCTCGGCAGCGTGCCCGGCGCCGAGGAGGGTATCCCGGACACGCTGCTCGACGTGGTCGTCAAGCGGCTCACCGGGCACGGCCGCCCGGCGCACGAGGTGTGGTTGCCGCCCCTGGACGAATCCCCGACGGTGGACATGCTGCTGCCGGACCCGGACTGGCGTTCGCCGGTCAACCGGCACGGCCAGTTGTGGATGCCGATCGGCGTCATCGACAAGCCATACGAGCAGCGGCGTGACGTGCTCACCATCAATCTGGCGGGCGCACAGGGCAATGTCGCGGTGGTCGGCGGCCCGCAGTCGGGCAAGTCGACGACCTTGCGCACCATCATCATGGCGACCGCGGCCACGCACACCCCCGAACAGGCGCAGTTCTACTGCCTGGATTTCGGTGGCGGAAGCATGGCGGGCCTGTCCGGCGTGCCACACGTGGGTTCGGTGGCCGGCCGCCTCGACGGTGACCGGGTGCGCCGCACCATCGCCGAACTCACCACGCTGATGCGCCAGCGCGAGGAGCGGTTCGCCGCCCTGGGCATCGAGTCGATGGCCGAGTTCCGGCGGCGCAAATTCGGCGAAGGGCAGCGCGTTCCGGACGGCGCGGCCGGACCTTCCGATCCCTTGGCCGACGACAAATTCGGCGACGTGTTCCTGGTGATCGACGGCTGGGCCGCGATCCGCGAGGAGTTCGACATGCTGGAGCCGCAGATCAACGCCATCGCGGCGCAAGGCTTGTCGTTCGGCATCCACCTGATGATCGGCGCCGCGCGCTGGGCGGAGATCCGTCCGGTGGTCAAGGACCAGATCGGCACCCGCATCGAACTGCGGCTCGGCGATCCGTCGGATTCGGAGATGGGCAGGCGCACCGCGCACCAGGTTCCGGTCGGCCGTCCCGGTCGCGGTCTGACCCCCGAGCAGCTGCACATGCTGATCGCCCTGCCGCGCCTGGATTCCGACTCCGATCCGGGCAGTATGGCCGACGGTGTCGCGCGGGCGCGGGCCGGACTCGAGCAGCAGTACCCGAGCAGCCGCGCGCCCGAGGTACGCATGCTGCCGCTGCGCTTCGGCAGGGACGAGCTGATGGCCTCGGCGAAGGCCCAAGGTATCGAGCTGAGCCCCACCCGCGTCGTCGTCGGTCTCGGCGAGGCCGAATTGCAGCCGCTGGTCCTGGATTTCGGCGTCGAGCCGCACTTCATGGCCTTCGCGGACGTCGAATGCGGCAAGACGACGCTGCTGCGCAACATCGTGATGGGGGTGGTCGAGCAGTCGACCACCGAGCAGGCCAGGATCATCATGGTCGACTACCGCCGGACCATGCTCGGCGTGGTCGAGGGCGACCACCTGGCCGGCTACTCCACGTCCTCGCAGACCTGTGCTCCGATGATCCAGGAGGTCGCCGGGTATCTCGCCAAGCGGATTCCCGGCTCGGACATCACCCCGCAGCAACTGCGCGAACGCAGTTGGTGGAGCGGCCCCGAGATCTACATCGTGGTGGACGACTACGACATGGTGGCCACCGGCACCGGCATGAATCCGTTCGCGCCACTGCTGGAATACCTGCCGCAGGCCCGCGACATCGGCATGCACCTCGTCGTCACGCGCCGCAGCGGCGGCGTCTCCCGTGCGCTCTACGACCCGATCCTGGGCACCATGAAGAACATGTCGGTGGAGACGTTGATCATGAGTGGGTCGCGCGACGAGGGCAAGCTGATGGGCGACGTGCGGCCCAGCAAATTGCCTCCCGGTCGCGGCACCCTGGTCTCGCGCAGCAGAGGTATCGAGATGGTGCACATCGCGCACCTGCCGCCGGTCTGATCGGCGCGCCGTCGAACCCCTCGCGCGCCGCATGCCTCCGGCGCGCACCGGGCGGCCCGCGACGGACGTACCCCAGCCCGCGCGCTTCGGTCAGTTGTTCGGCCGTGGTGTGCGCAGGAACGCCGAGGGGGCAGCATGCGCCACCGCCGAAACCGGCACGGGCAGTTCGTCGTCCCAGCTGTCGACCCGCCGTTCGAACAGCGCGCGCGAAGGTCCCACCGCGAGCGGCCCCGCGATGCGCACCAAGCGGAATCCCGCCGAGCGGTAGTAGTCGTGCAAGTCGGTGTTGGTGGTCCAGGCGTCCAGCCGGACCCACTCGCGCCGCTGGTGGCGGGCGAGCATTCCGGCATGGGCGAGCATCCGGTGACCGACACGATGGCCCGCGAAGCGCAGGTCCACGATCATGAAATGGACGATCACCGCGCCGTCGAGTTCCCACCGCGACCACAGACCGGCATCGGCGCGGTCGTTGACCGTGATGGTTCCCGCCGGCTCGCCCGCGATCTCGGCGATCCAGGTCTCACCGGCGTCCAGCGAGCGTCCGACGGCGCGGGCGAAGATCTCGATGGGCAGGCCGCGTCCGGCGACCGTCCACTGATCGGAGCCGCGCGCGGTGAGCCATGCCGTGCGCTGCACGCGCAGGCGGCAGATCGTGCCGAGATCTCCTATTGTCGCCTGGCGCAGCACGATCGTCATGGGCTAGGCCGAACCGGACCCGGGCGGATTGGCCAGCGTCGTCCGGATGACCGCGGTGCCTTCGGCGTCGCCGAGTTCGTAGGCGAGCCGATTGCCGGTGGCCAATGAGCGATGCCGCGTGGCCCGGGTGACCCGCTCGTGGGTGGCGCCGATACGTAGGTGGTCGAGCAGGATGGTGCCGGTGGCGACGCCGAGCACCAAGGCTTCCTCCGCACTGGCGGGCCGTGCGACGAGGGTGTCGCGGTGCGCGGTCTCGGCATGCCCCCGGTCGGCGAGGCGGCGGGTGGTGCCCTCCGGAATGTCGTGCGGGGAGTCGATCCCGGTGGCCTCGGCCAGGTCCCGGGGATAGAAGCTGACCTCCCACGACCACGGTTCGTGGTCGAGGAACTGGACAACGGTCCTGGCCAGCACCCAGGATTCCGGCGGAACACCCAGCCAAGTCGCGACTTCGGGGCTGGCCGGCTCCATCTTCGCGCTGAACTCCTTCGACGGTTCCCGGCCCGCGGCCCGCGCGATCTCCTCGAAGATGTCGTGCGGTGTCTGCGGCCGGTCGGGACGGATAGAGTCGGTGACCACGGATTCCAGAACTTCTTGGTTTCGAACGATCGTCCCGCGGGAAGTAGCTGTATAGACCAGATTCTCGGTCACCAGCACCTGGATCGCGTTGCGGGCGGTGGTTATCGAGACCTGCATTTGATCGGCAAGCTCGGAATGACTGGGCAGCCGGTCGCCCGGTTTCCACTTCGCTGCGCGGATCTCCTCGCGGAGGAGGTCTGCGATCCGGTGATACGTCGGACCGTCCGCCATCATGCTCCTCGGTTGGTCGTGCAGGTAACGAAGTGTACTCTTCGTGACTCCCTACGGCCGGGTAACGCTTGACAGGTGCCTTCAGAGGTTTATTGTAATGAAGTCCTGATCCGGTGTTGTGCGGCGATGACGGCGAGGCAACGTGGCAGGTTCGGATACAACGGTCGTAATGGCCCTCCCCGGCACACCGAGGTGTGTCGATCCTTCGGTGCGCTCTCCGGCACCGGGATTGCTTCCCACGTCCGACCTATTGGTTCGGGCGTGTCGCGGGCACCGAGTAGTCGGTGGCCCGCTCCTGTGGTTCGCTCGTGATCTGGCAGTGCTACATGAGCGCCGCCTGGTCGGTCGCGGTGGATCGGTGGATACCGCCGTGGCGGTCATCCGCGAAATCGAGCGTCGCAGAGTCGAATTGGTGATGGCGATCGACGACTGGGTGATGCGCAGCGTGCCGCAGCATCGGCTCGGCGCCACGCTGCACACCGAAACGGTGGGCGCGGTGATCGATCGCCTCGCCGAGGCGTCGGTGCGCGCGCACCACGCGTTGATGACTCTGAACGCACACGACGAGCTGTTGCATAACGCATGGCACCATCTCGCCGAACTCGCGGACGCCTACGACGATCTGGTGCGCGACGTCATGGCGGGCAGACGGCGTCTGCCCGAGTGGTGAGCGGCTGATCCGTTCGCCCTTCTTGCCCGCCGGGTCACGGCCCGGCGGGTGTCAGGGTTGGTAGCGGCGGTGATCGGTGGCGAAGTCGTCCGCGACGGTCGCGGCCAGCTCGACGTAGGCCCGCTTCGTTTGCTTGTGCAGCCGGTGCAGATCGATCTCCGCGCCCTCGGACATATGCGGGTCGAACGGGATGATGTGCACCGCGCGGCACCGGGAGAGGAAGTACTCCCGTAGCTGCTGGATACCGACATTCGGCGATCCGGCCCGCGGGGAATTGATCACCACCACCGCGTTGCGCACCAAGTGATCGTGGCCGTGCAGCGACAACCAGTCCAATGTCGCCGCGGCGCTGCGCGCTCCGTCGATGGCCGGCGAGGAGATCAGCACCAGCGAGTGCGCCAGGTCCAATACGCCTGCCATGGCCGAGTGCATGAGTCCGGTACCGCAGTCGGTGAGAATGATGTTGTAGAACCGCTGCAGGATCCGGGCGACCGCACGGTACTCGTCCTCGCTGAACGCCTCCGACGCGGCCGGATCGCGTTCGCTGGCCAGCACTTCCAGTCGGCTCGTCGCCTGCGAGGTGTGCCTGCGCACGTCCGAATAGCGCTGGATGGACGAATCGAGGAGCAGGTCGCGCACAGTGGACCTGGTTTGCAGCGGCACCCGTTGCGACAGGGTGCCGAAGTCGGGATTGGCGTCCACCGCGATCACGCGGTCGCCCCGGATGGAGGCGAAGATGGAGCCGATACCCATTGTGGTGGTGGTCTTTCCGACACCGCCTTTGAGCGAGAGCACCGCGATCCGGTAGTCGCCGCGGACGGGCTGCCTGATCCGCGCGACCAGCTCCTGGAGTCTGCGCTCCTCGGCGGACATGCCGGGGTTGATCGAGCCGCCGGACACGTGGTGCACCGCCTTGCGCCACCCCGATCCCGGCGCCTTCTTGGCCCGGCGCAGCGGCACGTTGTCGAGCGAGGGCTGCTGGAACGGCGCACCCGGCGGCTGCGCGTAACCCGGCGGCGTGCCCCACTGCCCGGGCTGCGGTATCGGTTGCCCAGCGGCCTGATGTTCGGGGTGATACTGCGGAGGCGCGGAATGCGGGCCTACCGAACCCGATTCGGGCGCAGGGGCCGGTGCGGCGGCATTGCCCCACTGGGCGGCGGGGGCCTGAGGTGGGAGACCCGGCGCCTGACCACTCGCGAACTGTGTTGGCACACCGGCAGGTACCGCGTGCGGGCCGCCCGCGCCGTGGGCCGTCTCGGGCTGGTGCTGCGGAACCGGCTGCTGGTCGACAATCGGTGCTTGTTCGACCGGTGCGTGCGGAGCCGATGGGTCGTTGGACTCGGCGGACAGCCGGTGCCGCCCGCCACCGGCGACGGGTCGCATCGACGCCGGACCGGTTTCGGTCGCACTGGTCCAGCTCGGCGCGGAGGCGCCCGGATCCCCTTGCACGCGAGTCGTGTTCACCAACCCGGCCGGATCCGGCTGCGCGGCGGTTCCCGGCGCAGGGGCGGAGACAGGCGTGACGCCGATCGCGGAGACGCTTCGGGCTGTGGGCGAAACTGGGACGGCCCCGCCCTGTTCGGCGTGCGGGACGGTCGCGGAAGCAGCGAGGAATGGTTCCGTAGCAGCGTGATCCGCGGGCACTTGGTGCGATGACGGTGGGGAATCGGCAGGCAGATGGGGTTCGCTCGGCGCGCTGCCTGCCTGTGCGGCAGTCTCGTTCGGTGCGGGCGGGAGACCGGGCCGACTCGGACGACCGGTCTGTTCCGATGCGGTGTGACCGAGCCAGGGTGGCGGGCCGTCCGTACCGCGCGTCGGCCGGTGCTCGTCGCGCGCCGGAGCCGTCGCGGGCGTGCCGGACCCGCCGCTGTGCGGCCGCTCGTGCGGCGCGGGCGGATCGGGCAGTGGGGGAAGACGGCGGGGTGTGTCTGTCGCGGATGCCTCGGTCTGCGCGGGCTGCGGCGCGGCGAGCCAGGGCGGCGGACCGTCCGGTGTCACCGCGGTGGGCCCGGCTTGGGCGGCCTGCGGTGCCGGCACCTGACGATCACCTGGGAGTGTCTGGTGAGCCTCGATCGGTGGCGTGGTGTCGCTCGCGCCCGGTGTGGAACCGCCCGACGATGTGGTCGGGTGCTGAGCCGGCGGCGCGCTCGAGCTCGGCACAGCGGCGGTGTGGTCGTGCGCCGGTTCGGCCGGGCTGTCGCCGGTGGGTGGCATCGCCGGGTCGACGGTAGGCGGCGGCGTGGGCTGCGCGCTCGTCGGCATCGGCGAGTGCCCGCGCTGCCATGCGGGGTCCGGGGCGAGCGGCGGCGCGGCGGGGTATCCGCCGTGCGGCGGCGTGGGCTGCGCGCTCGTCGGCGCCGATGAGTATCCGCTCTGCCATGCCGCGGGGTCGGGGGCGGACGGGTATCCGCCCTTGGACGGCGGAGCTGACGGGTCGGCGCTGGTCGGAGCGGTCGGCTGGTTGCCGGTCGGCGCTGCTCGAGTCGGGCTGCCGGCCTGCGGCGTCTTCCTGGGCTCGCCACCCGGCTGCGCGGGCTCGACCGGGGACACCGGTGCGGCGGCGGCCTGGCCGGGCGGCGTCGAGGCGGGCCATTGGCTCGGCCGCACCGCCGACAGCGCGGCGTCGAGCCGAGGGTTGCCGGTGGACGGCCACCCGCCGTTCTGCGGTCCGAGCGGAGGTCGGCCGCCGCTGACCTGGGCGCTCTCGCCGCGCGAGGGCGAAACGGGTTCGTCGTTCGGTGCCCGACCGGGCCGCTCGTCGGCCGATTGCCGCGGCGGCGGTGGCGGGAGATCCGGTCTTTCGGACTGCCGGTGCGTCGGCTGGTCGTTCGATACGGGCGCGTCCGCGGCCCTGCTGCCCAGCGGCTGGAAACCAGGGGAGGGCTGTGCGGGGTTGCGGGTGGGCAGGCTGTGCTGCGGAGTGTTGTCGCGCTGGGGGATGTGGTCGCGCTGGGGCGGCGCCTGCCACGAGTTGTCCTGCGCCGGTGGTGTGCGGTCGTAGCCGGGGTGCTGCCAGGATTCGGGCGGGAGCTGAGCCGGCACGGGCTCGTCCGGGACCGGCGCGGGCGCGTGGCTCGCCTCGCTCTGCCGCTGTTCCTCGTCGGCGGCCCCCTCGTGCTTGTCGCGGCGCCAGCCCTTGCGGCGCTTCTCGGGGCGCGCGGCGTCCGGGCGGTCCGCCTCCGGCGCGCGGTTCTTGAAACGTCCGCGCCTGCGGCCAGGGGTTTCCTCGATGAGTTCTTCGTGCGGAAGGTTCTGTACCGGCGCTTCGTAGCCGCTCTGGCCGACCTCGCTCTCCGACAGCCAGGGCGGCAGCATGGGCAGGCCGTCGTTGCTACGGCTCACGACTGCGCCTCGCTGCCGCTCGGCGTGCCGACGACTCGCTCGCTGCGTTCACTCACGACTTCCCTCGCTGCCGCTCGGCTCGGTCGTGGCCAGGGGCGCTCTGCCGGTGACTCGCTCGCTACGCTTACTCACGGCCTCGCCTCCCTGCCGCTCGCTTCGACCCTGACCGAGGGCGCCTCCGCCGGTGGCTCGCTCGCTGCGCCGGCTCACGCATCCCCCTCGATCTGTTCGACCCAAATACCTGGACAGCGGCCAGTTTACGCGACAACCCGGCCCCGTCGCGGCGCAGCGCCCGAGGCCCGCCATGAGTGGGAAGACGGCTGTGAAACCCCAGGCGACACGGGTATACAGGGAGGCATTTTTGCCCGATCCGGAACGGATCGGTAAGCTGGAGCGGCGGTGCACCTACGCGCCGCCTGTTTGTGTGCGAGCGGTCCGCTCCGGCGGTCGGTCCAGACGAGCAGACTCAGGCAAACAAACCAGGTTGAGCGTAACCGGGATCGCGGAGGACATGGCGAAGAAAGACGGGGCCATCGAGGTCGAGGGTCGAGTTGTCGAACCGCTGCCCAATGCGATGTTCCGGATCGAGCTCGAGAACGGGCACAAGGTTCTCGCGCACATCAGCGGGAAGATGCGGCAGCACTACATTCGCATCCTGCCCGAGGACCGCGTTGTCGTCGAGCTCTCGCCCTACGACCTGTCGCGCGGCCGGATCGTATACCGCTACAAGTGATCGCGCCCGGCGCGATCGGGTCGATACGAACCCGGCAGTCCCGGCGTGAGCCGGGGCCGAGTCGAAAGACTCGCTACAGAACTTCCCCAGTCGCCGACTGGGGAAAAACTGTGTTCACACCCCTGTGAACCACAACAGATTGGACGGACGTGAAGGTTCAGCCGAGCGTCAAGAAGATCTGCGAGAAGTGCAAGGTGATCCGCCGTCACGGCCGGGTCATGGTGATCTGCGACAACCTGCGCCACAAGCAGCGCCAGGGCTGAGCGGAGGCGAGGGAGACCTCGTCCCACCCGCCCGAGGCATGCCGAAGGCGCGCTCGACGCGACACCAGCCAAGCACCGAACCGCAGTTCGGATTGGCAAGAAGAACTCCCAGCACCAGCCGCACGCTGCGGATATCAGGGTTCGCCCTGGGCGTGTGCGCCTACCACCGGTTCGGAGGCCGGTGCCCCACCAAGACGAGGGGACGGACAGGGAGCAGACCTCCGCAACGATTAAGGAAGCTGCCAGATGGCACGTCTCATGGGCGTCGACCTCCCGCGCGAGAAGCGCATGGAGATCGCACTGACCTACATTTTCGGCATTGGCCGTACCCGCTCCAAGGAGATCCTCGACGCCACCGGCGTCAGCCCGGACCTGCGTTCGAAGGATCTCAGCGACGACGATCTGACGAAGCTGCGTGACTACATCGAGGCTTCGGAGTTCAAGGTCGAGGGTGACCTGCGCCGTGAGGTGCAGGCCGATATTCGCCGCAAGATCGAGATCGGCTGCTACCAGGGCCTGCGCCACCGTCGTGGCCTGCCCGTGCGTGGCCAGCGCACCAAGACCAACGCGCGCACCCGCAAGGGCCCGAAGCGCACCGTCGCCGGCAAGAAGAAGTAGGGATAACCGATGCCTCCCAAGTCCAGGGCCTCCGGCCCCAAGAAGACCCAGAAGTCGCGTCGCCGGGAAAAGAAGAACGTCCCGCACGGCCACGCGCACATCAAGAGCACGTTCAACAACACGATCGTGTCGATCACCGACCCGAGTGGCAACGTCATCTCCTGGGCGTCGTCCGGGCACGTCGGCTTCAAGGGTTCGCGCAAGTCGACCCCGTTCGCCGCGCAGCTCGCCGCCGAGAACGCCGCCCGCAAGGCGCAGGAGAACGGCGTCAAGAAGGTCGACGTGTTCGTGAAGGGCCCCGGTTCGGGCCGCGAGACCGCGATCCGCTCGCTGCAGGCCGCAGGCCTCGAGGTGGGCACGATCTCCGATGTCACCCCGCAGCCGCACAACGGCTGCCGTCCGCCCAAGCGGCGTCGCGTCTAGCGGGAAAGGAATAGCGAACAATGGCTCGTTACACAGGCCCTATCACCCGCAAGTCGCGTCGTCTGCGCGTCGACCTCGTCGGAGGCGACCAGGCGTTCGAGCGTCGCCCCTACCCGCCCGGCCAGCACGGCCGCGCGCGGATCAAGGAGAGCGAGTACCTGCTCCAGCTGCAGGAGAAGCAGAAGGCCCGCTTCTCCTACGGCGTCATGGAGAAGCAGTTCCGCCGGTACTACGAAGAGGCCAACCGCCTCAAGGGCAAGACCGGTGACAACCTGCTGCGTCTGCTCGAGACCCGGCTGGACAACGTCGTGTACCGCGCCGGTCTGGCGCGTACCCGCCGCCAGGCTCGCCAGCTGGTCTCGCACGGCCACTTCCTGGTGAACAACAAGAAGGTCGACGTTCCCAGCTTCCAGGTCACCCAGTACGACATCATCGATGTCAAGGAGAAGTCGCTGGGCACCCTGCCGTTCCAGGTGGCGCGCGAGACCGTCGGCGACCGCCCGGTGCCGGGCTGGCTGCAGGTGATCCCGGGCCGGCTGCGGATCCTGGTCCACCAGGTGCCGGAGCGCGCCCAGATCGATGTGCCGCTGCAGGAACAGCTGATCGTCGAGTACTACTCGAAGTAATCGGCACGTGCTGCTGGTGTGTGGTCGCCCGGATACGGGCGGCCACACACAACCCCTGAGACGAGGCGTCAAATAGCGGGCGCCCAAAAAGGAGGATGATCCTAATGCTGATTTCACAGCGTCCGACGCTGACCGAAGAGGTCGTCGCCGAGAACCGCTCGAAGTTCACCATCGAGCCGCTCGAGCCGGGCTTCGGTTACACCCTCGGCAACTCGCTGCGGCGTACTCTGCTGTCCTCGATTCCGGGGGCGGCGGTCACGAGCATCCGCATCGACGGTGTCCTGCACGAGTTCACCACCGTCCCGGGCGTGAAGGAAGATGTCACCGACATCATCCTGAACCTCAAGGGCCTGGTCGTGTCCTCCGAGGAGGACGAGCCGGTCACGATGTACGTGCGCAAGCAGGGTCCGGGCACCGTCACCGCCGGTGACATCGTCCCGCCCAGCGGCGTCGTGGTGCACAACCCGGACATGCACATCGCGACCCTGAACGACAAGGGCAAGCTGGAGATCGAGCTCGTCGTCGAGCGCGGTCGCGGCTACGTCCCCGCCGTGCAGAACAAGGCCTCCGGTGCGGAAATCGGCCGGATCCCGGTGGATTCGATCTACTCGCCGGTGCTGAAGGTGACCTACAAGGTCGAGGCCACCCGCGTCGAGCAGCGCACCGACTTCGACCGGCTCATCCTGGACGTGGAGACCAAGAACTCCATCAGCGCGCGGGACGCGCTCGCCTCGGCGGGCAAGACCCTGGTCGAGCTCTTCGGCCTGGCCCGTGAGCTGAACGTCGAAGCCGAGGGCATCGAGATCGGCCCCTCGCCGGCCGAGGCGGATCACATCGCCTCGTTCGGCCTGCCGATCGAGGACCTGGACCTCACCGTCCGGTCCTACAACTGCCTCAAGCGCGAGGGTGTGCACACCGTGGGCGAGCTGGTCGCCCGCACCGAGTCGGATCTGCTGGACATTCGCAACTTCGGCCAGAAGTCCATCGACGAGGTCAAGGTCAAGCTGCATGCGCTCGGCCTCTCGCTCAAGGACAGCCCGGCGTCGTTCGATCCGTCCAGCGTGGTCGGCTACGACGCGAGCACCGGCACGTGGAGCGACAGCGGCACGTTCAGTGACACCGATGGCGGCGAGCAGGACTACGCCGAGACCGAACAGCTCTAGGCCCCCGGGGTAGGCGCCCCGGCCCGGCCTCGTACCCGTGGCGTGAGCGACGCGCCCGGAAGCGGTAGCAGAGCGTAACCACGCAGGGCGCCGGGAGCGCCGCAAAAGACACACAGGAGAACACCACAATGCCCAAGCCCAAGAAGGGTGCCCGCTTCGGCGGGTCGGCGTCGCACCAGAAGGCGATCTTCGCCAATCTGGCGACGGCGCTCTTCGAGCACGGCCGGATCACCACCACCGAGGCCAAGGCCAAGGCCGTGCGCCCCTACGCGGAGAAGCTGATCACCAAGGCGAAGGGCGGCACTCTGGCCGACCGTCGCGAGGTGCTGAAGGTCATCCGCAACAAGAACGTCGTACACGAACTCTTCGCCGAGATCGGTCCGTCGTTCGAGGGACGCGAGGGTGGTTACACCCGCATCACCAAGACGCTGCCGCGTAAGGGTGACAACGCGCCGATGGCGGTCATCGAGCTGGTCCGGGAGAAGACCGTGACCAACGAGGCCGATCGCGCCCGTCGCGTCGCCGCGTCGAAGAAGGCGGAGGAGGCTCCGGCCGCCGAGGTCGTCGAGGAGGAGGCCGAGGAGGCCACCGCCGAGACCGCCGAGGCTCCGGCTGCCGACGAAACCGCTGAGGACAAGAAGGACGCCTGACGCCGAGCGTTCGGAGTTCGCGCACGAGCCCGCCACCCGCACTGGGTCGGCGGGCTCGTTCGTTTCGACCGGAGGATCATGTGACCGTGGAGGAATCGGTGGGATCGAGTGCGGACCGGCCGCCCGAGGACGTGCGGGGGACCGGCATGTCGCGGGTCCGGCTGAGCATTGCCTATGACGGCACGGATTTCACCGGCTGGGCACGTCAGCCCGGTCTGCGCACCGTGCAGGGCGTGCTGGAGGACGCGCTGAGCAAGGTGTTCCGCGAGCCGATCCAGCTGACCGTGGCGGGGCGAACGGACGCGGGCGTGCACGCCGAGGGGCAGATCGCGCATTTCGACACGTCCGGCGAACTGGACGCGGAGAAGCTGGTGCACCGAATGGCGCGATTCCTGCCGAAGGACGTGCGGATCACGGGGGCGCGCCCGGCCCCGCCCGAGTTCGATGCCCGGTTCTCCGCCATCCGCCGCCACTATGCCTATCGATTGACCACCGCGCCGTACGGAGCGGAGCCGCTGCACGCCCGCAGCGTGGTCGCTTGCCGATCCGGCGTCGATGTCGGGGCCATGCGGGAGGCTTCGCGAACACTGTTGGGGCTGCACGACTTCGCCGCGTTCTGCCGCCGCAGGGAGGGCGCGACGACGGTTCGGGAGTTGCAGCGCTTCGACTGGGTCCGCGACGGCGATCTGCTGATCGCCTACGTCAGCGCCGACGCGTTCTGCTGGTCGATGGTGCGCAGCCTGGTCGGCGCGGTGCTCGCCGTCGGCGAGGGGCGGCGCACCGTGGAATGGGTCGCCGCGCTGCTGCGGGAGACGGAGCGCTCCAGCTCGGTCGCCGTCGCGCCCGCACACGGTTTGAGCCTGATCGCCGTCGACTACCCGGCCGACGGGGAACTCGCCGCCCGCAACGCGCAGACGCGGGAGATGCGGTCGGTCCCAGCCCCGAGGGCGGGTTGCTGCGGCGACTAGGAATGCGGGGCTGCCCGCACCCGTGCTCGGGTGCGGGCAGCGCGGCGCTCACTTCGACGATCGCGGGTACTGCTGCTGGGACTGTCCTTGCTGCTCGGCCTGCGCCGGCTGTCCGGAACGGCCCGTTTGCGCTTCGATCGTCCTCGGTTCCTGGGACGCCCCGGAGATCTGGATACGCCGCGGCTTCGCGCGCTCCGCGATCGGAATCGTCACCGAGAGCACACCGTTGTTGTAGGTCGCGCTGATGTTCTCGACGTCGACGTTCTCACCCAGCGACATCTGGCGCATGAAGGTGCCCGCGAAGCGTTCCGAGGCGATCCACTGGACGCCTTCCTCGCTCGGCACGGTGCGTTGGGCCCGCAGGGTGAGCGTGCCGTTGTCGACACTGACGTCGATCGAGCCGGGATCGACGCCGGGCAGATCCGCGTTCAGGACGTAGTGATCTCCCGCCTTGAACAGATCCATCGGCATGAATCGCGGTGCGCGACCGGTTCCTGCGCTTTCACCGAGCAACTGGCGGGCGACTGTGTCGATGTCATGAAATGGATCGAATCTCAGCACAGCGATCACCTCCATCTCGTTAGTGGTGACGCCTGCCACGGCGGCGGGCGCCATAGCTGTGCAATAGCCACAGTAGCCCTCCTGAAGCGGTAGAGCATCAAGCCCGACGGATGCTCGACCGCGAGATCCACCGGCACGGAATAGCCGCCTCCGGGCACGTGTTGGCTCGGGACATGGCATTCGACAGTCTCGGACGGTTCGGAGTGTGGCGGGCGTTCAACGGGTTCGGCCCGGAGGACGCACGGGAATTGGAGCAGCTGGGCTACGGCGCGCTGTGGTTGGGGGCCTCGCCGCCCGCGGATCTGGCAGCCGTCGAACCGCTGCTCGAGGCGACCGAAACGATCACCGTGGCCACCAGCATCGTGAACATCTGGGCGTCGCCCGCGAAGGAGACGGCCGACTCGTTCCACCGGATCGAGGCGCGCTTCCCCGGCCGGTTCCTGCTCGGCATCGGTGCGGGACACCCGGAGCACACCGGCGAGTACCGCAAGCCGTACGACGCGCTGGTCGAATACCTCGACGACCTCGACGCCGCCGGTGTGCCCGCCGAACGGCGCGCGGTGGCCGCACTCGGCCCGCGGGTGCTGAAGCTGGCCGCCGAGCGGTCCTCGGGGCCGCTGCCGTACTTCGTACCCGCGGCGCACACCGCGAAGGCTCGCGAGATCGCCGGTCCTGATGCGCTGCTGGTCACCGAGCACAAGGTGGTGCTGACCGATGACGCCCGAGCCGCGCACGCCGTCGCCGACGGGACCGTCGAGTTCTACCTGGGCCTCACCAACTACGCGTCGAACCTGCGCCGGTTCGGCTTCACCGACGCCGACCTCGCCGTCCCGCCCGGCGATCGCGTGTTCGACGCCGTCATCGCGTACGGCACGCCGGAGCGGATCGCCGCCCGGCTGTCGGAGCATCTCGATGCCGGTGCCGACCATGTCGCGGTGCAGATCCTCGGCGACAACTACCTCCCCGCGCTGCGCACCCTCGCCCCGCTGCTGACCGCGAAAGCCTGAGCATCGGCTCACCTCCGGCCCCGGCCTCTTGCCGGGGCCGGAGGTGTTTTCCGGCGATCGTCCTAAGGGACTGTTAGGAAGCATCGAGAGCCATTCCGCGAGCTTGTGACTGTCGCCACACTGATCTGCGACGACGTGATGAGGCGTCGGAGGAGGAGATCTTGTGACTACGACACAGCCCGTGAGTGAGCGCCGGGTGGTCGCGAACGTGCTACGCGGATCCATCGGAAACCTGGTCGAGTGGTACGACTGGTACGTCTACGCCGCGTTCAGCGTGTACTTCGCGAAGACGTTCTTCCCCAAGGACGATCCGACGGCGCAGCTGTTGTCCACCGCCGCCGTGTTCGCGGTCGGCTTCCTGATGCGTCCGATCGGCGGTTGGGCACTGGGCCGGTACGCCGACCGGTTCGGCCGTCGTTCGGCGCTGACCCTGTCGGTGACCGTGATGGCGGCGGGTTCTCTGATGATCGCGGTGACACCCGGCTACCAGACCATCGGTGTGGCCGCTCCGGCCCTGCTGCTGGTCGCCCGGCTCCTGCAAGGTCTGTCGGTCGGCGGCGAATACGCCACGAGCGCGACATACCTGTCCGAGGTGGCCTCGGCGGGCAGGCGGGGGTTCTACTCGAGTTTCCAGTACGTGACCCTGGTGGCAGGCCAGCTCGTCGCGCTCGGGGTGCAGATCGTGCTGCAACAATTCCTCGACGCCGACCGGATGAACGCCTGGGGCTGGCGGATTCCGTTCGTGATCGGCGCCGCCGGTGCGCTGATCGTGATGTGGCTGCGGCGCGGCATGGACGAGTCCGAGCAGTTCCGCGCCGAATCCGGGCAGGCGTCGCAGAAGACGGCCGCCGGAGCGGGGCAGTCCCGTGGTTCGCTGCGGATCCTGTTGCAATACCCCCGCGAGTGTCTGCTGGTGGTCGGGTTGACGCTGGGCGGAACGGTCGCGTTCTACACGTATACGACCTATATGCAGAAGTTCATGATCAATACCTCCGGCATCTCCAAATCGACGGTGGCGTGGATCAACTTCATCGCGCTGCTGGTCTTCGTGGTGCTGCAACCGCTGGCGGGCGCGCTGTCGGACCGGGTGGGCAGGCGCAAACTGCTGATCTTCTTCGGCGTGGCGGGCACGCTGCTCACCGTGCCGATCATGACGGTGCTCGCGCACACCACCAATCCGGTCGCCGCGTGGGGCCTGATGATGGTCGCGCTGCTGATCATCACGGGATACACCTCGATCAACGCGATCGTGAAGGCCGAACTCTTCCCGACGAAGATCCGCGCGCTCGGTGTCGGGCTGCCCTACGCCCTCACCGTCGCCATCTTCGGCGGCACCGCGGAGACGATCGCGCTGGCGCTGAAGAAGGGCGGCCACGAGTCGCTGTACTTCTGGTACGTCGCGGGCTGCATCGCCATCTCGCTGATCACCTACTACTTCATGCGGGAGACCTCGGCCTCGTCGCAGATCGACAGCGAGCCCACCGGCGCGGCGGCGGCCGAGCCGGGACGGCGGATGGCCACCGTGCGTGACTGACCGTCCGGCACACGCGCCGGTTCCCCCGCTGTGGGAGGATCGGCGCGTGCGGCTTGCGGTGGTCGAGGACGACGACGGCGTGGGAGACGCGCTGGTCGAGGCCTTGAACGCCCGCGGTTACCGCGCCGAACGCATGCGTCGCGGAGCGGATCTGCTGGTCGCGCACCGCGACTTCGACGCCGTGGTCCTCGACCTCGGACTGCCCGACGGTGACGGCCTGCAGGTGTTGCGCAGACTGCGCGAAGTGAGTTCGGTTCCGGTGCTGATCCTCACCGCGCGCAGCGACGAACGTTCGATCGTGCGCGGCCTGCGCGGCGGCGCGGACGACTATCTGGTCAAGCCGCCGCGGATCGCGGAACTCGTCGCGCGGCTGGAGACGGTCACCAGGCGGGCGGCGGCCGCGGCGCGGCAGGCGCAATCGGTGGTCGTCACCGGTGACGTGCGGGTGGACCTGGGGGCCCGCGTGGTGGAGGTCGCCGGTGCGCCGGTGCCGTTGACCCAGAAGGAGTTCGAGTTGGTCGAGGCGCTGGTGGAACGGCCGGGTGCCGCGGTGAGTCGCCAGCAGTTGATGGATCGCATCTGGGGTGACGCCTTCGTCGCGGTCTCGCGTTCCCTGGATGTGCACATGACCGGTCTGCGGGCGAAGCTCAACCGGCCCGGCCTGATCACCACCATCCGCGGATACGGGTATCGGTGGGGACAGTGAGCGCGGTCCGGCGGGCCGGAGGTATGCCATGCGGCGTCGCCTGCTCGTCGCGCTGACGTTGTTCGCGGCCATCGCGGTGCTGGCGTTCGCGGTGCCGCTGTCGCTGACCGTCGCCACCAGTCGCACCCAGCAGTTGGTGCTGGCCCGGTCCGGGGACGCCGACCGCTTCGCCACCCTGGCCGACGACGCGGTCACCGCGGGAGACAGCCGCGCGCTGGCCGACGAGGTACTGCGCTACCACGAGCTGTACGGCGAGAACGTGCTGGTGGTCGACGCCAGGGGTGCGACGACGGTGAACGCGGGCGCGGACGTGAACGATCGCGACGTCGAAGCGGCGGTGGCGGCCGCCCGCCGCAACCAGCGCCCGCACGCGGCGGACAAGCTGACGCCGTGGGGCGCGCCGACCATGCTCGTCGCACGGCCGGTCGGCACCGGTGTGCAGGTGAACGGCGCCGTGGTGATCGAGGCGTCGACAGCGCGTGCCCGTGGTGACATTGCGCGGGCCTGGGCGGTGATCGCGCTCGGCGGTGTCGTGGCGATGGTGCTGTTCGTGCTGCTGGCGGTGACGATCGGCCGCTGGGTGCTGCGGCCGCTGGCGGCGCTGTCGCAAGGTGTGGCGGAATTGACCGCGACGCTGCCCAAGCCGCGCGCCGGGACAATCGCTCCGGTGTCGATCGCGGGCCGCTACGGCGGGCCGCCCGAGATGCGCGCGCTGGCGGAGTCCTTCGACGCGATGGCTCTCGCGGTCGCCGATTCGGCGGACGCGCAGCGCCAACTGGTCGCCGACACCGCACACGCGATGCGTAACCCGCTGGCAGCCCTGACCATCCGCCTGGATTCCCTGGAGCCCGCGATCCCGGCCGGCGCGGCGAGCACCTTCCGCGGCGCGGGCGCCGAGGTCGACCGGCTCACCGCGCTGCTCGACGGCCTGCTCAGCTTGGCCGTCGCCGAGACACCCGCGGCCTTCGACATGGCGCACACCGCCGAGGGCGACAACCAGTGCGACGCCGTGCAGGTGGCGGCCGACCGATTCGACGCCTGGTGCTCGGCGTTCGAGGCGGCCGGCCAGCGACTGCGGGTGCCGCCCATGACCGAGCGCGCCGACGTCGCGGTCCCCGCCGACGTGCTCGCGCAGATGCTCGACGTACCGCTGAGCAACGCAACGCGCTACGCGGGAGCGGGCGCGCACGTCGATCTCGTCGTCGCGACGGAGCCCGGCTGGGTCACAGTGACCGTCCGCGACGACGGCATCGGTGTTCCCCCCGACGAGATAGACAAGCTGACCACGCGTTTCTTCCGTGGTTCGTCCGCGGGGAGCGGTGGCTCGGGGCTGGGCCTGCCGATCGCCGCGGCGTTGGCACAGGCGCGCGGTGGCGTTCTCACCGTCGTGGCGACGCGTCCGCACGGTCTCGCGGTGACTGTGCGATTGCCCGCGGCGGAGGCCCGGTGACCGGCCGCGAGTCGATCCTCCGGCGCGGCATCGATCGGCGCGGCTTTCTCGCGTTGGCTGTCGCCGCGGGTGTCGCGGGCTGCGCTCCGAGTGGCGGGGAAGCCACGGTGCGGCTGGCGTCGGGCGAGGTCGGCGGCTTCTATCACGCCTTCGCGGGGTTGCTCGGCCTGGCCGCCGAGAACATCGGAGACGTGCGGATCGAGCGGGTCGCCACCTCGGGCTCGCAGGCCAATCTGACTTTGCTGGCGCGCGGCGAGGTCGATGCCGCGCTAGCGCTCGCGGACTCGCTGCGAGACGACGCCGATCGGGTGTGCGCGCTGGGGCGGGTCTACGAGAACTACCTGCAGTTGGTGGTGCGCTCGGACAGCACGATCGGCTCGGTCGCGGATCTGCGCGGAACCCGGGTGAGCCTGGGTGCGGAAGGGTCGGGCGCGGCCCTGACCGGCGAGCGGATCCTGCGCGTCGCGGGGCTGGACCCGCATGCCGACGTGGCGATTTCGCACCGCCCCTTGGCGGAGGCGGTGGCCGCCCTGACCGCAGGCGAGGCCGATGCGCTGTTGTGGGCGGGCGGCGTCCCGACCAGGCTGCTCGCGGTGCCGAGCCGGATGCGGCTGGTGGACATGGGCGAACTGGCCGCTCCGATGCGAGAGCTGTTCGGGCCGGTGTACGACCGGGTCGCGATTCCCGCGGACGCCTATCCGAGTGGTGTCTCGGTGCACACCATCGGGGTGGCGAATCTCTTGCTCGCCGCCCCCGCCATGCCCGAGGAAGTGGCCGCTTCGATCGTCGAACTGCTGGTATGGCACGCCGACGCGCTGGTGCCCACCGAAGCGGCGGGCACCCAGTTCCTCGACGGGCGCTCGCTGATCAGCACCGGCTCGATTCCGCTACATCCCGGCGCGGCCGCGGTCTACCGCCGCTGGCACGGCTAGCGACGTCAGGACCGGACCAGGCGGGCGATGGCGTCGGTGGCCTCCTTGATCTTGGCTTCGGCCTCCGGGCCACCCGCGACGGCCGCGTCGACCACGCAGTGGCTGATGTGGTCCTCCAGCAGGCCCATCGCTACCGCCTGCAGGGCTTTCGTCATCGCGGAGACCTGGGTGAGGATGTCGATGCAGTACTTCTCCTCCTCGACCATCCGCTGTAGACCGCGCGCTTGGCCCTCGATGCGCCGCAGCCGCTTGAGGTAGTCGTCCTTGGCGGTGATATAGCCATGCGCGGCGTGCTCGGCCGCCGTGTGGTCGTTGGGGGAATCTGCCACCGATGTCTCCTCGCTGCCTGCCGGTCGCCGGAACCGGATCAATACCCCCCTAGGGTACAGTTTTCGGGACGTCTTGTCAGGTCGGACGCGTGTGACGACCACCCGGCGGCCGGCCGCAACAGTCGACGAGCCGCCCCGGAAGCAGGGTAACGCGCAGCCCGCCGCGCGACGGCCGTCGCGGGACGAGACAATCGGGGTATGAGTTCGCACCCCCGGCCCGCGCTCGCCGTCATCGGCGGCAGCGGCTTCTACGATTTCTTCGACAACGAGGCGACCACCATCGAGGTCGAGACTCCCTACGGCGCCGCGAGCGCTGGGATCGCCGTCGGAGAGGTGGAGGGCAGGCCGGTGGCGTTCCTGCCGCGACACGGCAAGAACCACGAATTCGCGCCGCACACCCTGCCCTACCGGGCCAATCTGTGGGCCCTGCGCTCGCTGGGCGTGCGCCGCATCTTCGCGCCCTGCGCGGTCGGCAGCCTGCGGGCGGACTGGGGCCCCGGCACGGTCGCGGTGCCGGATCAGCTGGTCGACCGGACCTCCGGCCGTCCGCAGACCTACTTCGACGGCGGCGGCATTCACGTGTCCTTCGCCGATCCGTACTGCGAGGAACTGCGTGCCGCCGCCATCAAGGCCGAGTCCGACGCGCTGCACATGATGCACGCGGGCACGATGGTCGTGGTCGAGGGACCGCGCTTCTCCACCCGCGCCGAGAGCCGGTGGTTCGCCGCCCAGGGCTGGGACCTGGTGAATATGACCGGTCATCCGGAGGCGGTGCTCGCCCGCGAACTCGAAATGTGCTACGCCGCCGTCGCTCTCGTGACCGACCTGGACGCCGGTCTGGAGGAGGGCGAAGGAGTGCACGCCGTCGATGTCTTCGCCGAGTTCAAACGCAACCTCGCGCCCTTCAAAGAACTCATCCGCCGCGCGGTGGCCGGGGTGGACGGCACCGGCACGTGTGACCGCTGCCGCGTCCACGCGGGAGTGTCGCTGCCGTTCGAACTGCCCTGAGTCCGATGGTGGTCACCGGGGCGTTCGGCAGGCTCTGACCGGCTTCCTCACATCGAACATCGCTTCGGGACGCCTGTCCACGCTCGGGGCGAGGTGGCCTCGACCATGCTGTATCGGCTCGGCCGGAAGCCGTCAGCTCGGTGTCGGCGCGAAGGCTTCGGCGTTGTCGGTCGCCCACTGTTCGAAGGTGCGCGGCGATCGGCCGGTCACCTGCTCGACGGTCGGGTAGAGCGTCGCCTCGTCCAGCGTGCCCTCGACGAAGAAGCCGAGGAACGCGTCGACGTACTCCCTCGGCATGGTGGCGGCCAGTTCGGCCTCGGTCTCCGCGTCGCTGAGTTCGTGTGCCACGAGCGGCCGGTTCAGCACCGCGGCGAGCACAGCGACCTGTTCCGCCGGTCGCAGCGCCTGCGGGCCGGTGAGCTCGAGCACCTGCCCGGCGAGTTCGTCTCGCGTGAGCGCCGCGGCCGCGACCGCCGCGATGTCGGCGGGGTCGATCGCGCCGACCCGGACTCGGGGAAACTCCACGCGGACGACGTCGCCCGCGGCGAGTTGCGGCAACCAGCGCAGCGCGTTCGACATGAACGACCGCGGGCGCAGCAGGGTCCAGCTCAGTTCGGAGGCGCGCACCGCGTCCTCGGACAGCGTCATGTAGCGGGATACGGCGTTGTCCATGTCCCGCAGCGCGGCCGAACCGCCGGAGAGCAGCGCGACCCGGCGCACCCCGGCCTTGTTCGCGCGTTCCAGCAGGTCCGGCAGGTTGTCGTAGCCGGGGAGCAGGAATATTCCATCCACGCCGTCCAGTGCGTCGGCCAGCGTCTCCGGGCGATTCAGATCGCCGGTGACGGCCTCGGCGCCCGGCGGGAGCGTCGCCTTGGCGGGGTCGCGCACCAGTGCTCGCACCTGCTCGCCCGACCCGGTGAGGGTCCGCACCAGTTCCGCGCCGACATTGCCGGTGGCGCCGGTTACCAGGATCATTTCGTCTCCGTCTTCGTCTTCCAGTTCGGCGGAGCACCGTGTTCCGCGACCCGCTTATTGCGAGCCGGGCCGCGAACGGGCAATGCTCGGCTCGATGGACTTGGTTGGGCCGATGTCGTCGCGTGAGGGATATACGCGGAATCGGACGCTCGCTGGTCCAGTTGTGTAGTCGCCTTCAGCGCCTGCTCAACGCTGTGCTCGTTCGGGATGTCCACTGCCGCGCGAAGGGTAGGGGTCTGATCCGCCAAAGCGTATCCGCTGTATTGGGGACCGGGTATTCGCCACTGCCGGGAAGGCGGTTCGCGGCAACTCTTCTGTGTACGTCCGTGCCGGGCGAATTGCGACTTGCGTATCGGTACTCAGTGGTGGCCCTGCAACGGTGGCAAGCCCGGCTCGCGGGGTGTTCCGCGCGCGGCGGTGCCCGGCGGTCGACAGGTCCCGAGTTAGGCTCGCGCGGTGGATACTCCGTTACGGCTCGAGGTCATCGTGGCCAGTGTGCGTCCGGAGCGGTTCGCGCCGGTAGTCGCGGACTGGTTCCTGCGTACGGTGCGCGCCCATCCCGAATTCGACACCGGTGTCATCGATCTCGCGCACACACCGTTGCCGGTGGAACTCACCGAGAACGACGAGACCGTGGCCTATCGCGCGCGTCTGCGGCAGGCCGACGCTTTCGTCGTCGTCACCTCCGAGTACAACCACGGCTATCCGGCGTCGCTGAAGACGGCCTTCGACACCGCGAAGCACGAGTGGCGCGCGAAACCCATCGCTTTCGTTTCCTACGGCGGACTTTCCGGGGGGCTGCGTGCGGTAGAGCAACTACGCCAGGTCGTCGCCGAAATCCACATGGTGTCGGTGCGCGAGACGGTCAGCTTCCACCAGGCCAAGAAGTCGTTCGATGAAACGGGCGAGACTCGTGACGGCGCCGCCATCGACGCGGCGGAACGAATGTTGCGCCAATTAGGATGGTGGGCACGCACTTTGCGATCCGCTCGCGCTGCCGACCCGTATCCCGGTTGACCGCTACCGGGCACGGCCCGACCGATGTGGTCGGCTCGTCGGAAACCGATACCAGCGCCAGGTCGCAAACGGAAACCGATACCAGCGCCAGGTCGCAAACAGGACGGCCCTGATCTCGAGCCGCCTTGCCAGACATCAGCTTCCGATTTGGAAGCGTCAAACGAATGTCGCCACCGAGTGAGTCGGCGTCGAATTCTTTCGGGCACGGAGACTCGCGCGGTCTATTGCGGTTGCATTGCCCGACGGCCGCGCGGCTGACCGATGTAGGTGGCTTCACTGGGAATGGACACCAGGGTCAGGTCGACCTGCGCGGTGCCGGTGCGCAGCACCACATGGTTGCCGATCGCGCCGGGCTGGTGGATGGCCAAGTCGGGACGGCTGGCGGGCCAGCCCATCGGATCACCCGTGACATAGATGGTGGTGACGCCCGCGTGCGGGGCGGGCGCGAGTACCCCGTCCACCACCGTGGCGGTGAAACCCGCGTCGGACTGGTGTGTTTCGGCCGCGATGGTCAGCCGCTCCGGATTGCCGATCGTGGTGACCAGGTTCTCCCATGCCCGCGCACGATCGGTGCGGATCAGGATCCGTTCGCCGACCGCGAGCGCGCGGAACACCAACTGCTGCGCCAGATACAGCTCGCCCGCGACGTACACCGTCGAAATGCCCGCGCCGACGATGCGGACCGCGACACCGTTTCCCTCGTCGTCCGACCCGATCAGCTGGCCGCAGCCGGAGGAGGGCAGGTGCAGATCGTCGACGATGTCGATCAGGTGCTCGATCATCGGGACGGTGTCGTCCACACCGGGAACCGCGAGCGGCAGATGGGCCAGCAGCCCGTCGCGGTGGCGTCCGTTCATCGAGATCATGCCCGGCAACTCGGACCGTTCCGGCAGCTCCCGCGCGGTCAGCCGCCATGCGGCGCCGATGCTCACCGAGTCGGCCGAACTGCCGGGGCGCAGCCGCACCGCCACCGTCGTTCCGCGCGAGGGAGCCACCCAGAGCTGGGCGAGCAGATCGGACGCGAGCCGCTTGGGATCCACGGCGCTGCCGATGTTCACGTTGTTGCCGATTTCGGCGTAGCGCCAGCGGTGTTCGAGCGTGCGCGGGTCGTAGCCACCGGTGATCTGCAGGACCGCTTTGCGAATCTCGGGCGCCGTCAGGATGCGGGCGTTGCAGTCGGCGTCCTCGAGTGTGCGCATGATCCGCTGCGTGGCGATGGTGACAGCGCGCGAGGCGCCTTCCGCTCCGCCGCCGCGCCGGTCCGCGGCCTCCGGGCAGGCCACCGCGTCGAAACCGATCGCGAGCCACACCGTGCGGTGGGCGGTGGCGGGCAGCGGGCCGAGCAGCGATTCGTAGATCTTGCCAGCTGGTGTGCCGGAACGGCTGCGGTGCCCGTGGCTGATGATGTCGATGCCGTTGAGCAGGATGTCGTGCTGGTTCAAGCATTTCGCCAGCTCGGCGAGCGGAAGCAGGTGCGAGGCGTGCACCGTGGTGCGGGCGATCCTGGTCAGCCCGCCTGGCGGGGGCAGCACCTCGACCACCGTCACCACGCGGCTGCCGTCCCAGTACAGGCCGAGCGAACGTCCGTCCGTGCCGCGGAAGTCGACGGTGTCGCCGAGCTCGTAGTCACGATGGGTGAGATAGCGCCAATACGTGGCGATCCAGTCCAGCAGGGTGCGTTTGGCGACGGGAACCAGCGGGATCGACGCGACGACGACCGCCACGGCGAACGCGGGAAGTCCGGGCAGCCCGGCGAACAGCGCGACGACTCCGGCGATCAGCCCGATGATCTGCGCGATCAGCAGGTTCTGCATCGAGACGCGCCCGAGAAGCGGTCGTGGTCCCGCACCTGCCGGTTCCGCCATCCTCGTCCCCCAAAGTACCCGATATCGGCCGGTTCACTGTGGCCGAGCTGAACAAGAGTCCTTGGGAACTGTACTGTGTTCCGCGAACGTGAGCACTGTTCGGGGGAGGAATAATGCCTTCAAAACCCACCACACGCTGGCAGGTGAGCGGCTACCGCTTTCTGGTCCGGCGGATGGAGCACGCCTTGGTGCGCCGGGACGTGCGAATGCTGCACGACCCCATGCGATCCCAGTCCCGCGCGTACGCGGCGGGACTGATCCTGGCGTGTGTCGTCCTGGCAGGCTGCGGCGTGCTCGCGTTGCTTCGTCCCCAGGGCAAGATCGGCGACGACAACAAGATCCTGATCGGCAAGGACTCCGGCGCCGTCTACGTGGTGATCGACGACGTGGTGCACCCGGCCCTCAACCTCGCCTCGGCCCGCCTCGCCGCGGGCGAGGCGGCCAAGCCCGCGACCGTGAAGGAGTCCGAGCTCGGAAAGAAGCCGCGCGGCCAATTGATCGGCATTCCAGGCGCTCCCGGCTCGCTGCACTTCGACAAGGAGGGCAAGGGGCGGGCGTGGACGGTGTGTGACACCCTCCAGCTCGACGGCACCAACAAGACCACCACTTCGGTGCTCATCGGCGACGTCGAACTGGGAGCCAAGGCTTCGGCGATGGAGTCGGGTAACGCCCTGCTCGTCAAGGGCAAGGACGCCACCTACCTCGTCTACGACAACAAGCGCGCCCGCATTGACATGAACAGCAACGCCGTGACCGAGGCGCTGGGCATTCGCAATGTGGCACCGCGGCCGATCAGCGAGGGCCTGCTCAACGCGATTCCCGAGGTGCAGCGGATCGAGGTGCCGCACATCGACGATCGAGGGGGGCAGCCCGGGTACCGGATCGGTGACCACAAGATCGGTGAAGTAGTGCATGAGCCTGGATCGCAGCAGTATTACGTGGTCCTTCACGATGGTCGCCAAGAGATTTCCCAGCTCACCGCGAACATCATTCTGAATTCTGATCCGGCCGCGGGGCGCAACCCCACGATCACCCCATACGACAAGAGCGAATCGCCTGTATCGACAGCGCTGTCTGTAGAACACTATCCGGCCACCCCGCCGTCGCTGGCGCAGATAAAGGATCGTCCCACCAGCTGTCTGTCGTGGGAACCGATCGCCGCCGCGGAGGGCGGCGGTGGTAATCACGCGAAGCTATCGTTGATCATCGGCGTCGGTCTGCCGATGCCTGGTGACGCCCGTCTCGTTCCGCTGGCCCAGGCCGACGGAGATGGTCCGAAAGTGGACTCGGTCTATTTCAAGCCCGGTTCCGGCGCATTCGTACAGGGCACCGGCATCGAGCCGGATAGCCAGCGTAAGGACAGTCTGTTCTATATCGCCGATACCGGCGTCCGGTACGGCATCAAGGATGCCGACGCGGTCAAAGCCCTCGGTATGAGTACGGAGTCGGGAGTAAAGCAACCCGAACTCGCTCCATGGCCGATCGTCGGCCTGCTCGCATCGGGTCCCACCCTCGGCCGTCAGGAGGCGATGGTGGCTCACGACGGTGTCGCGCCGGATGCGAACCCCGCGAAGGAACTCTTAAAAAACCAGAATTGAGGCCGAGTTCCCCGAATTGGCCTGTGGTGTCGATTCCGGTACCCTCCGAGTTGGCGAAAGGGAGTTTCGCCACAGATAAGGGAGGGATTCACCCATGAAGCGAACCATGTTCGCCTTCGCGATCGGTATCACCGCAGCAACCGTGGTCGGCACTGTCGCCACATCGACCGCTACCGCCGCACCGATGCGTACCAAGCACGGCATGACCTACAAGGAATGCATGACGACGGGCAAGGACAGCTTCCGGCAGATGTACGGCAAGGAAGCGGTCTGCGTCGAAGACGGTTACGGGTACTACAAACTGGAGCCCGCACGCGGGCAGTAAGCCCACCCCGTCACCTCGTCCAAGATCAACGGCACATGGTCGAAACCTGTTGTCGAGAATAGTGCAGCAATGTGCCGTTGATCATGGTGTGTCTCATTTCGCGCGCGACGCTTCCTGTCAGGTGTTTCCGCCCCTGAGGGAACCGATTGCCGGTGGGTGCTTCTGGCCATGACACCGAAAACGGAATAAGTTTCAGACGAGGGTATTTTCGCGTAGTCGAATACCTGACCACCAAGGCGAGCGATTCGTAGGGACTGTGGCCCGTCAGTCGACGGGCCACAGTCGTTCGATCATGTGGTGAGAAACTCTCACTGGTCCGAGCGGACGCCGAATCTGCGGCGGATCGGGAACGACGCGAGCACGCCGAGGACAAGGAGTGCCGCGACGCTGCCACTGCCGATCAACGCCACGTTGCGGGCGCGGTTGTCGGGCGGCGGGGGTGGTGACGGAACCTGCAATTGCACACTCTGGGCTGCCGCGGGTCGCTTCGGCGGAAGCGTTTTCGGCACTTCGGCGGTCAGCGCGGCGACCGGATCGATCGCACCGTAACCGACATAAGGGTTCCAGCCTTCGCCCGGGGCATGAGCTGTGGCCTGGATACGTTTGATCACGTCGAGTGCTCTGAGTTCGGGAAAATGAGCGCGGACCAAGGCGACGACCCCGGAAACATACGGCGCGGCAAAGCTCGTCCCCTTGAGCGGCACGAGGCTTTGGTTGTTGTATTTTCCTGTGATGGTGCCGGTTCCGCGCGGGTCCAGCGAGACGATGTCCTCACCCGGTGCGGCCACCCCGACCCATGGGCCCGGCACGGTGAAACTCGACGGCGCGCCGTTCTGGTCGATCGAACCGACGGACAGGACGTAATCGTCGTAGCGTGCGGGCGTGACGTTGGTGGTCACGTGGTTCCACGGATCATCGGTCGGGTTCAGCGGATCGATCCCAGGATTGCTCGCCTTGCATTTGTCGTCGGTATTGCCCGCCGCGGCCACCACGACGGCGTCCATTTCCAAGGTGGCGTAGCGCACGGCGGCGCCGACCGCTCCGTCGCCGAAGCTCACGCCACTGGGCACGCAGGAGACGAGCGAGATGTTGATGACCGAAGCGTGCCGGTCGGCGGCGCGCCGGATCGCGGCGGCGAGTGCATCCACCCTGCCGTAGCCCTGAGGCGAATCTTCCGGCTTCCTATCCTGCCGGTTCGCGTAGTCGTACAACGCGCTGGTCTGGCGGATCGACAGAATTCTCGCTTCAGGTGCCACGCCCGAAAAGCCTTGTCCCGCTTGCGGCTTGGCGGCAATAATCCCGGCAACCACGGTGCCGTGCGCATCGCAGTCCTCGCTGACTCCATCGCCGCCGTCGGCCACGAAGTCGCCGCCCGCCTCCAGATCGGGCAGGCGGGGGTGACGAGCGACGCCCGTATCGATCACAGCGACGAGCTGGCCCTCGCCCCGGGAGAACTCCCATGCGTGCGGCAGGTCGAGCGAGCGCTGTGGTGCGGGAGCGGCGGGACCGTCGCCACCCTGCTGGGTCGAATAGCACGGCGTGTTGCCCGGACGCTCGGTCTTGTCCAGCGGCCGTGCGGGGTCCCCCGCGGGCAGTTGTCCGGGATCCACCGGCGGTGGCCGATCGGCGTAGGCAATGCCTTGGCTCGCACCCACTCCGAACGACATGCTCAAAGACAGCACCGCGGCGGCCGCCCCGGTGCGCAGCGCCCGGTTCACAGCCCGCGAACGAGGGCGTAGAGATCCGTCACCCAGAAGACCAGCGGCAGTACCGCGGCGACGAACGTGTACTCGAGCAGTTCGACGCCGCGGCGCATCGGCGGGGTGGCCGACTGGTTCGGGATGATGATGCCGAGGATCAGCGCCGCGACCAGGACCACCATCGCCGCGCCGAAGACGGCCAGCGGCTGGTGCATCGCGAAACCGGCGCCCACCAGCATGATCAGCACGATGCCCGCGCCACCGGCGATGAGCACGACGGCCTGCTCCGCACCCGCGTAGGTGCGGCTGCGGAACATCAGCACCGCCGCGCAGACCAGTGCGAGCGCGATGCCCTGCCAGTACGGGTCGTCGGAGGCCGGGTCGGTGGCGGCGATCGCGCCCGCGGCGGTGACCAGCGTGGTCGCCGCGACCAGGCCCGCGAGGTACTTGCGGGCGTGTTCGGACTTCACCCGCAGCGCCTCCATGGTCGGCAGCGCGCGGTGATCGTCCGGGTCGTCCTCGGTGGGATCGATGGGGGTGCCCGGCGAAGGGACCGGGGGCAGCGGCAGTTTCGCCAGCAGCATGGACACCCGGGGCGCCAGGGAGAGCCCGCCGAGGCCGAGCGCCGCCGCGCCCGCGCCGATCGCGCGCTCCGGATGGTCGGTGAGCAGGCCGACCAGCGCCGCGGGCACCGCGTATGTCGCGAGCGTGGCCACGCCGATGAACAACGCGAGACCGACGCCGATGACCCGCCAGGCCAGGATCGCCGTCGCCCCCGCGAGAACCGATCCGAGCAGGATGTGCGCCCAGCCGTAATCGTCCGGCACGAAGAGCATGCCCGCGCTGAACGCGGGGGGCAGCGCGCACCCGCCGAGCACCAGTGCGGTGCCGGTGTCGCCGTACATCCTGCTCAGCACCATCGCGCTCACGACGAGCAGAATCGCGACAATCAGCGCGATCGAGCCGCCCACCCCGATCGGCAGCGAGCCGGGGGACAGCAGCAGACCCAGGCAGCCGACCATCATGGTGATCGCCGCGAGCGCCGAGCCGGTGATCCGCGCGATTCGCGGCGTCCAGCTGCGGTAGTGGTCGGTGTCGGCGATCGCGACGTTGTACATGATGTCGTCGAACAGCGGTGTCGGCGCGGTGTGCGAGGCGCTTTCCAACATGAGCAGTTCGCCGTCGCGCACACCGTGCTCGCCGAGACTGAGCGAGTTCGAGAACGGCGGATGGCCGATCCGGGCGAGCACCCATTCCGCGGGCTCGTAACGCTCGCCCTCGTTGTCGAAATCGTTGCTGCGGCTGTGCTGGGCGACCATGTCGACCACACTCGGAATCACCAGCGCGACCGGCACGTCGACCGGTATGGCCATGTCGACCTGAGTGTGCTTGGCCAGAATCGTCACCCGCGCGAGGTCGGGTGCGCGGACGATACCGCGCGAAGATTCTTCGTCGATGTGGTCAAGTCGCGCGTGCGTCAAGCTTCCCCCAACTCGGTCTTCTACCTCGTGATTCCGCGGCCCCGCAGGCCGGGGGCGAGCTTGCGAACCCACGGTCCGGGCAGCAGAATGCTGGTCGAACTGTACGACATGTCGGCTGTGACCTCTACACTGAGGCCGGATCACAGCTGGCCGAAGGGGGAATCTCGTCGATGAGCACTGTCCGCTTCCAGCGCCGTGCGCGCCGCGAGATGCCTCGAACACCCGGTGGCGAGGTCACGCTGCAGCCCCCGCCCGAAATCCCCCGGGTCACACCGGGAAACCTCGTCATGAAGCTCATGCCCGTCGTGATGGTGATCGGCATGGTCGGCATGATGGCGTTGCTGTTCACCCAGGGCGGCGGTATCGCTTCCAACCCGATGAGCATGATGTTCCCGCTCATGATGATGTTCTCGATGGTCGGCATGTTCGCCGGTCAGGGCGGAGGTAAGGGGCAGAAGGCCGCCGAGGCGAACGAGGACCGCAAGGATTACCTGCGTTACCTCGACCAGGTTCGTAAGGACGTCGACGAGACCGCCGCGCAGCAACGGGCTTCCGTCGAATGGAGCCACCCGGAGCCGGGACTGGTCTGGATGCTCGCAGGCACCAGCCGCATGTGGGAACGACGGGCGGGGGACAAGGACTTCTGCCATGCCCGCATCGGTCTCGGCGGGCAGCGCCTGGCCACCAGGCTGGTCGCCCCCGAGACCGGCCCGGTCGAGGAACTCGAGCCGATCGCCGCCGTCTCGCTGCGCCGCTTCGTGCGCGCCCATTCGACCGTGCCCGACCTGCCGACCGCCATCGCGGTCAAGGGCTTCGCCACCATCGCGCTGGACGGCGACCGGGCGCAGGCGCGCGATATGACCCGCGCGATGCTGGTGCAGCTGTGCATGTTCCAGGCGCCGGACCAGGTGCTCGTCGCGGTCGTCTGCGGACCGGACACCGCGCAGGAGTGGGAGTGGACCAAGTGGCTCCCGCACACCCAGCATCCCGACGCGCAGGACGGCATCGGCACCGAGCGCATGTTCTACGGTTCGATCCGGGAGGCCATGGCCGGGTTGCATCCGTTGCTCGGCAATCGGGTCAGGTACTCGCGCAACCAGCCGGCCAACGCGAACATGGTGCACATCGTCTTCGTGGTGGACGGCGGTCTGCTCGAGGCCGAGGACGATCAGCTGCGCGAGTCCGGCTACGAGGGCGTCACCATCATCGACCTGTGTGGTTACGCGCCGCGCTTGGCGGTGTCGCGCGGCATCAAGATGATCGTCGAGAACGGCGAGTGCGTCGGCCGTGGCGCCACCGGCAATCAGGAGCGCTTCGCACTGATCGACCGGATCAGCCCCGAGCAGGCACAGCAGGTGGCGCGCAGGCTCGCGCCCTACCGTGCGGCCACGCAGCGCAGTAGCGACGTGGAAAACGACGACTCCGAGGTGATCTCGACCTGGAGCCAGCTGATGGGTCTCGGCGACATCGGCGCGTTCAACCCGGAACACGCTTGGCGGCCGCGCTACGGACGCGAACGCCTGCGCGTGCCGTTCGGGGTGGGCGCCGACGGCCTTCCGGTCGAGCTGGACATCAAGGAGGCCGCCGAGAACGGCATGGGCCCGCACGGTCTGTGCATCGGCGCCACCGGTTCCGGTAAGTCGGAGTTCCTGCGCACCCTGGTGCTCAGCCTGCTGGCCACGCACTCACCCGACCAGTTGAACCTGGTGCTGGTCGACTTCAAAGGCGGCGCGACGTTCCTCGGCCTGGAGGGTGTTCCGCACGTCGCCGCCGTCATCACCAACCTGGAGGAAGAGGCCGACCTCGTCGACCGCATGAAGGACGCCCTGGCCGGTGAGATGAACCGCCGCCAGGAAGTGCTGCGGGCCGCGGGCAACTTCGCCAACGTCTCCGAGTACGAGAAGGCCAGGGCGGCCGGCGCAGACCTGGATCCGCTGCCCGCGCTGTTCGTGGTGCTCGACGAGTTCTCCGAACTGCTCACCCAGCACCCGGATTTCGCGGAGCTGTTCGTCATGATCGGCCGCCTCGGCCGCTCGCTGCACGTGCATCTGCTGCTCGCCTCGCAGCGCCTGGAAGAAGGCAAGCTCAAGGGCCTGGAGGCCCATCTGTCCTACCGCATCGGCCTGAAGACGTTCTCCGCCAACGAGTCCCGCCAGGTGCTCGGTGTGCCGGATGCCTACAACCTGCCGAACAACCCCGGTGGCGGCTACCTGAAGGCGGACTCCGGCGAGATCCAGCGCTTCCAGGCTTCCTATGTCTCCGGCCAGTACGTCGGCGGTGGCTCGCAGCGCGACATGATCGTGGCCACGCAGTCCGGCGAGATCGACGTCAAGGCACGGCCGTTCACCGCGACGCATGTCGATTTCCGCGCGGCGGACCGCGTTCCGCTGCCGCCCGAACCGAGCCTCGAGCCGGAGCAGGACGAGGACGGCGAGCAGCTGTCCAACCTGAACATGCTGGTCTCCCGGATCCGCGGCCACGGCCGCCCGGCGCACGAGATCTGGTTGCCGCCGCTGGACGAGGCACCGACGCTCGACCAACTCCTCCCGCGCTCCATCCTCACCGGCGAGTACTCCGCGGTGTCCACGCTGCGTGCTCCGATCGGCATCGTCGACCGGCCTTACGACCAGCGCCGCGACCCGATGGTCATCGATCTGTCCGGCGCCCGCGGCAATGTCGCCATCGTCGGCGGTCCGCAGTCCGGTAAATCGACGGCGCTGCGCACCCTCATCATGGCGATGTCGTTGACGCACACCGCCGAGCAGGTGCAGTTCTACTGTCTCGACTTCGGTGGCGGCACCATGTCGAGCCTGCAAGGGTTGCCGCACGTCGGCTCGGTCGCCAGCCGATTGGACGAGGACCAGGTCCGGCGCACCATCGCGGAGATGACCACCATCGTCCGGCAGCGCGAGGCGCGCTTCCGGCAACTCGGCATCGAATCGATGACGGACTTCCGCAGACTGCGCGCGATGGACCCGGCCAGTAGTCCGGGCGCCGCGGGGGCGCAAGAGGATCCGTTCGGCGACGTGTTCCTGGTGATCGACGGCTTCAGCTCGATCCGCCAGGACTTCGAAATGCTCGAGCAGACCATCATGAACCTCGCCGTGCAGGGTCTGTCCTACGGCGTGCACGTGGTCATCGCGCTCAACCGCTGGGCGGAGGCGCGGCCCGCGCTGAAGGACCAGATCGGCACCAGGATCGAGCTGCGCCTCGGTGATCCGATGGACTCCGATCTGGGTCGCAAGTTCGCCTCGCTGGTCCCGCAAGGGCGGCCGGGCCGCGGTATGACCCCCGAGTGCCTGCACATGCTGACCGGCCTGCCCCGCATCGACGGCACCCCCGACCCGACCAACCTCACCCAGGCCGTCGCGGACGCGGTCGCCATCATCGCCAGGCTGACACCGGGCCGTCATGCCCCGCAGGTGCGCATGCTGCCCGAACAGCTTCCGCGCGAACAACTGCTGTACCTGGCCGGCGATTGGCCCTCGCAGGTCGACCCGAACGTCAAGTGCCTGCGGATCCCGTTCGGTATCAACGAATCCGAGCTTGCGCCGGTGTACATCGACTTCGCGGAGAGCCCGCACTTCATCATCATCGGTGACACCGAATCGGGGAAGACGACGCTGTTGCGCTCGCTGATCGAGGGCATCGCCGCGTCCAACACCCCCGACAAGGCCCGCTTCATTCTCGGCGACTACCGGCGCAGCATGCTCGGGCTCGTCCCGGAGGGGTACCTCGCGGGCTATGGTTCCACGGCGCCGCAGTTCACCCAGAACATGAACGACCTGGCCGCCTATGTCAGCAAGCGCACGCCGGGCTCGGATGTCACTCCGCAGCAGTTGCGGGATCGCTCGTGGTGGAGCGGGCCGGAACTGTACGTCATCATCGACGATTACGACTTGGTCGCCACCTCCGCGGGCAACCCGGTCCAGGCGCTGCTCGAGCACTTGCCCCACGCCAGGGACCTCGGCTTCCACGTGATCATCGCCCGGCGTTCGGGTGGTGCGAGCAGGGCGATGTTCGAGGCGACGCTGGCCAGGATGCGGGACCTCGGCTCGGCGGGCCTGATCCTGAGCTGCAGCAAGGACGAAGGCGTCCTGATGGGCACCAAGCGGCCGAGCCCGATGCCCCCGGGCCGAGGCACGTATGTCACCCGGAATATGGAGGGCCTGGTGCAGACGGCGTGGATGCCGTCGCCCTGATGTCCGAGGTCGAGCTCGTCGTCACGGAAGCGCGTATCTGGGCGCGCGGCGCCGACACACACTGGGACATGCCGCCCTCGGTTGTTCTGGGCAGCAACGATTTCGACCTCGTGGTGGGGCAGCCGCTGACGCCGCCAACCCAGGTCGGTTCGGTGATCCAGTTCGTGCCCGCCGACGCCATCGCCCTGCCACCACGCACGCCTTCGGTGGTGGACGCGATGGGCGCTGTTTTCGCAGGTCTGCTCGAGAATCTGCGTGTCGAGGCCCCGTGTGCCCGGATGACATTGATCTGCCCGACCGAATGGGGTGCCGGCCGTCGCGGCGTGCTCGATCAGGCGGCGCGCCGCCACGCCACGGACGTCGTATTCGAGGACATCGCGGTGCGTTCGGTCGCGTCCGACGAGGGCACCAGTCATAGCAGGCGAACCCTGGTACTGGAGTTCGGAATGCTGGCCACTACGGCCTCAGCGGTCATCCGCAGCCATCGCGGCGTGCATCTCGAATCCTGTGAATACGAGCCGACCCTCGCATTGGCCGAAATCACCGCGGGTTCAGCGGGATACGCCGGTTTGTGCAGCCTGATCGGTCGGTTGCTGGACAGCGGTCCGATCGATCTCGTGCAGGTGGTCGCTATCGCGGATTCCTCGAAACTCGACCTGCTCCGTGCCGCGATCGATCAGACCGCGGGCACCGACGTCGAGCTACGTACCGTCGCCGGTGCCGATCTCGTCCAGGGCCGTCGGGCCGAGCCGAACGACCGGCGCGAAGCGTCGACCGCCCCCACCGAGTGGATGCAATCGCTCCGGGAACGCGCCGCTGCCCAGCAGCCCCGAAACGACACAACGCGTTTCGCGGTCGTCGCCCTCGCGGCCTTCGCGGTCGTCGCTCTGATCGTGGCCGGTGCGGTCGTCTTGTCCGGTCGCGGAGGTGAAGAGACGGCAGCGGCGCCGGGCACGGGAGCGGCATCGCCGATCGCCGCGCCGCCGCCGATCGGCCCGCCGGATGAGGCGCCACCGGAAGCGTTCGGCCGCCTTCGATTCCGCGTCCCGCCCGGCTGGCGCGTCACTCAATCGCCCGATAGCGGACGTGCTCGTCTCGATTTGGTGCCCGAAGCCGGCGCTCGGCAGCGAATCACGGTGATGCAGGCACCGCTGACGGCGTCGTCCAGCTATGCGCAGGTCGCGGCGAAGCTGGAGACACAGATGGCTCAGCGGCCGCCGGGGGTACTGACCGACTTGCAGCGCGACGTCATGTTCGGTGGCCGCTCCGGCTTGGCCTACCTGGAACATCCGGGAGACGGATCAACCGTTCACTGGCATGTCTTGCTGGAGTTCGGGATTCAGATCAGCATCGGCTGCCAATACGCGGGAGACGAGTGGGGGCAATTGGAGGCCCCTTGCTCGCATTTCGGAGACACCGTCCGCGTCGTCCCGTGACCTGCGCGGACGTGCCGGTACTTGATCGAATGTAGCTCTGTGCAGAACGATTCGAGCCCCCGGTACCGAAAGTACCGGAGGCTCGAATCAGCCGAGACGGGATCTCAGAAGAGGCCCGCCAGCGCGGTGTCGGTGCCCTGCAGGTCGGAGTTTCCGCTGCTGACCATCTTGCCCGCGCTTTCCAGCGTGGTGTTGAGCTGCGTGACCTGTGTGTTCCACTGGGCCTGCAGCGAGGCGAACGCGTCGTTCGCGTCACCCTTCCAGTAGTTCGTCACGAAGTCGGTGACCTGCTTGTGGAAATCCTCGAGCATGGTCATGACGCTGCGCGCCTCGGACACGATGGCCTGGGCGCCCGCCTCGACCTCGCCGAAGTTGGAGGCAATCCGACCGGGATCGTTCGCTACCATGTGGAGCTCCTTGTTGTCTGTGTTACGGCCATCGGATCAGGGAAGGTCCAGGCTGGAGGCCTGCGCGGCCACCTGCTGGGCGAACTGCTGGTCCTGATCGGCGAACTTCCGTCCAGCGTGGGCGAGCTTGTCCGACGTCTGATCCAGCTGGTCGTTCAGCTTCCGCGCCTGGGCGAAGTAGCTGTCCATGAAGGTGTCGAACGCCTGACGCGCCGCACCGCTCCAGGTGGCGGTGGTCTGATCCGACTTGCTGTTCAGTGCGGTGATCGCGGTCTGCAGATCCTGGTGCCGCTGCCGGCAGTTGTCCACAAACTTCGAGATCGCCTCTTCACTCGCTTCGAGCTGTCCTGCCATTTCGGCTCCTTTCGGTTCCCGTCTCGGCCAACGGCGGAAGCCTCAGTTGGCCTGTACATCTGATTGGACGCGGTGTGGCTCTGATCGGTTCCATCCGACTCGAAATAGTTCGGCATCGCCCCACGGGATCAGGGCCCTGCGCCCTTCGGCCCGGCTCTTCCGTGATTTCGGCGGCCGCGTACGGGCCTGCTCGGAAGACCACGACGCAATCCGGGTCCGCATGACTTGTAACGCCAGCGCTCGGCTCCCCTCCTTCCCCCTGCTCGCTGCTGTAATGATCGGCGAGTGGGCTGGCTGCGGTACACCTTACCGAACGCCTAAGTTCGCCGCTACCAGCAGAATGGCGAAAACCAGTGGTCCGGGAATTCGAAAAGCCAACCAAGCCTTCGCTTCAGCGAAGGTGACCGAATCACTTCACGCGATTGCGCAGCACCGGTACCAGACGGTCGAGCAGGGTCTGTTCGGACGATTCGCTCCAATTGCGGACCGCGGCGACGGCCGCGGGATCGTCCAGCGGAATCACCGTGGCGCGCGTGCCCGCCACTTGGTAGGGCAGACCGAGCAGGCCACCGCCACCGGCTTTTTCGTCGCTGCGAACGGCCAGCACGTAGCCGTCCGCCGCGGCCTCCAGTCTGGTGGAGCCGGTCAGTTCCCGAGGCGATGCCTCGTCGCCTCGACGTGCGTAGTCGAGGTTGTAGACGAATCCGAGATCCTCCAGGAATTTCGTCTGCGGTGTGCCACCCAGGAAGATCGAGACCTGCGAGCCGCGTGGCACGTCCACCATCGTGATCGTCTTGCCCCGGAACACCGGATTGTCCGCCCGCGCCCGGTCCAGCGGCGCCAGGACGGCCGTGCTGCTCGGCGTGGCGGCCGCGGACGCGGGGCCGGACTCGTCCCGGTTCAGCGCCCAGATGCCGATTCCCGCGGCGAGGGCGACGGTCACGATGCCGGCGGCCGCGGCGAGCAGCCAGTTCTTGCGCGGGGGCGCGGCGGTCACCCGACCGGAGACGGCGACTCGGGGATCGGTCCCCGGCCGCGGATCGAAGACCTGGACCGGATAAGTGGGGGAAGTGTTGGTGGCGACGGGGTTGTAGCCGGGAGTGAGAGCGCTCGCGGCGGCGTCGGTGAATTCGCGACAGCTGTGGAATCGTTCGGCCGGGTTCTTCGCCAAGGCTCGGGCGAAGACGTGGTCGATGGCCTGCGGAAGGCCGGGATTTACCGCGGTGGCCAGCGGCGGGGGCTCGTGGAGATGGCCCATCATCACCAGTGCGGGTTGTGTTCCCGGGTAGGGGTTACGTCCGGTGAGCAGTTTGAAGAACGAGCACGCGAGGCTGTAGACATCGGCGCGGTGGTCGAGCGGGCTGCCGGTGAGCTGCTCGGGCGGGGCGTAGGCGATGGTGGCGACGAAACTGCCGGTCTGGGTGAGTTCGGTGGTGTCGTCATTGGATTTCGCGACGCCGAAATCCGTGAGCAGGACGCGTTCTTCTTCACCGTCGGCGGGGGAGGAAAGCAGGAAATTCGCCGGTTTGACATCACGGTGCAGCAGGCCCTTGCGGTGCGCGTAATCGAGCCCTTTACCGACCTCGGTCGTAATACGCAGGGCGCGCAGCGGATTCATCGCGTGCGGATCACGGGCCAGTTCGGCGGCGGCATCGGTGCCGTCCACGTATTGCATCGCGATCCACAACTGGCCGTGTTCCTCACCGCGGTTGTAGACCGAGACGATGTTCGGATGGTCGAGCCCGGCGGCGAGATTTGCTTCGCGTTCGAAACGGGTGCGGAACTCGTAGTCGCGGCTGAGTTCGCCACCGAGCACCTTCAGCGCGTCGGTTCTGGGCAGGCTGGGATGTTTGGCCAGATATACCGTGCCCATACCGCCCGCGCCGAGCACTCGCAGGATGCGGTACCCGCCGACGATGGTCCCGGGGCTCATCGGCATCTTCACGATCTCCTGACTCCACGCGGGCCGCTGGCGTTCGCCCCGCAGCATACTCGACCCGATGTGCGACGAAAATGCGGCATTATCGGCTGTTCGCGAAAACGGAATATTGTGCGGCAGCGCGCTGCTGAGCGTCCAGCAGTTGATTCGCCGCGACGAATCCGACGTATTCTTTGTACGCGACGACGCAGGTGAATCGCCGGTCGTCGAATAGTCCGGACCGGTTCTCCACACATGCCGAATCGGGCAGATGCGGCGGCGGATCGGCCGGACGGGCCACCACCGTGGGCGTGATACGTTCCGTGACAACCCGCCGCGCCGTCTCCGCATCGGCGGTGCGGATCACCAATGTGTCGCCGTTGGCCGCGAATTTCTCGGCGCCCATCGCTGTGAAACGTTGTTTCGCGTAATCGAGGTCTCCGGTGTATTGCATGATTCCGCGCAGACCGAACAGCGCGTTCGAATCGTCGTAGCTCGGAGACTGGACCTTGGACGGATTCAGGGTGCGGCTGAGCAGATGGTCGGGGTCCCAGGGCAACCGCAGCATCTCTTCTTCGGTCAGCGGAGGGAGCTGGTCGAGCAGGGGCAGCTGAACGTCGTACGCCTTCTCCGCCAGCGCGACGAGGGCGGCGCGGTCGGGAGCGTTCGCCGAAAGGAGGAACGCCACTACGTAGGAGCCGTGCGCGAGCATCGTGCGCAGGAAAGGCGAGCCGGGACGCCAGTGCGCTCGCGCCTGTGGCTGCCGCGGCAGTGTGACCGGCTCGTTCTGCTCGCGGTAGGCGCCGAAATCGGCGTCGTAGAACTCGGTCGCGGCCTGCTGGGCGCGCTCCGGGTCGGGGAACTGCATGACGATCGTGCCGACCGTCGTGGAATTGGGCCGGGGCTTGGACGGCCATCCCGACGCGATCAGGCTGATGTCCTGATCCGAGCCGTTGGTGTGGAACCCGAACATCATCCGGTTGCGTTCCGCGATCGGCCGCAGGTCTGCCGGGTTCCCGAGTTCGCCGGGCAGCGTCCCTTTGCTGATGCTGGAGGGCGTCCAGCTGTACTTCATCCTGGGGTCGATGTCGTAGGCCGACGCGACGTGGTCGGCCAGCCGCATCGCGGCGACCTTGTTCATGTCGATGAACAGCGGCTGGTAGTCGTCGTCGTGCGCGTTCGGCGGCTCGGTGGGGTAGTTGCCGGTGTCGAGATTGCGAATGTCGATCTCACCCGGCTGCGCGGTCCCCGCCATCGTCGAACCGCAGCCGGTGAGGATCGCGGCGGTCATCGCGCACGCGAGCACGGCGACGGCGGTGCGGAATTTCGTCATGCGGCATTCACCAACAATGCGTACTGGGCGGAGATGCGTTGTTGCGCGTCGAGCAGCTGATGCGACCACGCGAACGCCGTGTAGCGGTCGTAGGCCACCGAGCAGTAGAACCGGACGACCACCGTCTTGTTGCCGATGTACTCCTTGCAATGCGCGGCGGGCAGGCCTTTCGGCGACTCGGCGGCGCGGAATTTCTTCGACAGCCCGCCGCGCTGCTCACGCAGCTGCACGGCGGCGTCGGCGTCGCGCGTGCGGAACAGATCGGTCCCGTCGGTGGCGTACCGATCGACCCCCGCGGCTTCGATGATCCTGCGGTCCTCGGCCGAATCGGTGGTGAAGTGCAGGGCGCCCGCGCCGGTGTACGCGCCCGGCGGGTCGATCCAGGAATCTTCCCGGGGTCGCGGCAGAGCCCGGTTGAGCATGCCGTCCATATCGATCGGCGCTGTCATCAGCTGGTCTACGGGGGTCGGAGTGAACCGGCCGATCGCCGGGACCACGGTGTCGAGGCTCTTCTCGACCAGGTTGAGCAGCGGCGGGAGGTCGACCTTCTCCAGGAAGATCTTCACGTAGTCGAAGACCCAGGTATAGATGACGAATTTGCCGGTGGCGAACCACGACCCGATCGACTGTTCCTGCGGCTGCCAATGGGCATGCGCGGCGGGGTACTTCGGGATCTGCACCGGCGTGTTCCGGTTGTTCGCCTCGAAGTCGACGCGTTCCAAAGCCGCTGCCGCGGCGGCCGCCTTCTGCTCGTCCGGGAAGATCAGCACGGCGTTGACCAGGTCGGTGCCGCGGTTGTCCGGCGCGCTGCCCGCGCTGCTGAGGAACCCGGCGACGAAATCCGGTGCGGCCTCCGCGAAGCGGGAGACTTGCATGATGCGGCCGAGCGAACCCTTCGGATCGATGAACACCTTGGCGATGGACGGATTCGCGGAAACGAACGCCGGGTCGATATCCGACGTCAGCGGGACGAAGTTCGCCAGCCGCTCCGCCTCGATCATGCGCGCCTGCTCGGGATTCTTCGCCGTAGCGAGCGCACGCGGCGTCGTCGGGTAATTGCCCACGTCGAGCTGAGCCAGATCGACGGGCTGCGCGGGCCGCTCCGTCGCGGCCTCGGAGCCGTCGCACGCGCCGCCGCCCAAGGCGACGGCGCCGGCCAGCACCAGGGCGCAGGCGGTTCGAATCGGTCTGGACATAGCGCCGTGCTGCACTCTTCCCTCCCCTGACTGCGGTAGTTGCGCCGGATCCTACGTGGGCCGACCCGTGGCCCGGGATCGCGAAGGCGCCGGGCGCCTACCGCTGTTCGTTTCAGAAACTGTTCGCCAACAGCGCGTACTCCGCGGCGACCTTCTGTCGTACGTCCGGTTCCTTATCACTGGTGACGACTCCGACGTACCGTTTGTACGCGACGTAGCAGCGGTACTTGTACTCCCGGTCCGGGTCACCCTTGCTGTTGAGCTGTAGGCACTTGGCTCCGGGGACGTCCTTGGGGGCGCCGAGGGTGTCGTAATGCGCGCCTTCGCTTTCCAGCAGGCCGGTGACCAGCTTCTGGGCCGCGGCCGCGTCGCGGGTGCGTGCGACGTAGCTGTCGTCGACGAGGCCGATGTGGTCCACGCCCGCGTCCTCGATCAGGCGCAGGTGGACCGACTCGTCGTCGGCGCGGTGCACCGTGTGGTACCCGCCGTAGACGGCGAAGGTCGCCGGGTCGGGCGCGCGGTTCTTGCGGTCGGCTACCGCGACGCGGGCGAGCAGGTCGTCCGGGTCTGCCTTCAGGGTGTCGAGTTTGCTCACCGGCGTCGCGGTGAACCGGTCCAGCTGCGCGACCTGGGCGGCCAGCGTTTTGTCGACCCACTTCACCAGGTCGTCGCCATCCGCGACGGGACGCTGGATGAACAAGGAGATGACGAATTCCTTGTGCGCCATGAAGGCACCGACGTTCGGGACGCCCGGCCGCCAGTGGATGTAGGCGTCGGCATACTTCGACGACGTCAGTTTGCGGTTGTCCGGCGAGACGGCGATGTCGACGTCCTCGAGCTCGCGGGCGGCGAGCTTGGCGGCGGCCTCGTCGGGAAAACGGAACAGGGCGTCCGTGACCGCGGTGGCATCCGGCGCCGGATTGGTCTGGCCTGCCGGATCGGGGCGGTCGGCGCCGCTGGCCGCGTATCCGACGACCAGTTTGCGGTTGTCGAAGACCGGCCTGGACACCTTGGCCACGAAGCCCAATGCCTGCTCGGCATCCGCGACGACGGTGCTACCGCGACCGAACTTCAGCACAGGGTCGATGCGCACGGTGGGGACCACGGCGTCCGACATCCGCATGCCCTCCAGCAGTGCGCCTTTGCCGCCCGAGTCCTGGCTGTACTCGTGCTTGTCGACGGGATAGGTGCCGACTTCCAGCGTGCGTACGTCGATCTCGCCCGCGGTCGGCGTCCCCTGCACGCCAGAGCAACCGGCCAGCATCCCTGCCAGTGTCAGACATGACGCGATGAGCGCGATGCGTTGCGTCCGAACCATCTCAGGCCCCTCGTTCCTCCCGTTGCTGACACTGAAGTTACCCGACGGACGCCGGGGAGGGGGACCGATGGCCTTCGTATGCCAATACCCTTTGTCGGTACCCTTGTCGGTGTGACGACGACCCCTGACCACACCTCCGGCGGAGGCCGATACCGGTGAAGGATCGGCAGGTCGAGGTCGTCGTAGGCAGCCACGCCGTGGCCCGGGTCGCCGGCGCGGTGGTCGTGGTCGCGCACCGCAAGCCGGGCAGGCCGACCCAGGACTCGCCCGCCGTCGTCGCCCTCGAGTCACTGGCCGAACTGGTGCGCGACGCGACCGATCGGGAGCCGGGCGGTCCCGGCGCCCTGGTGGCGCGACAGGCGACGCGCTGGCTGATGAAACACGCCGAGCAGATCAGCCCGGGTGAGCCGATCGACTTCGGCATCCTCTCCGCCGCCGAGAACGGGGGCGTGGCGATCTTCCTGCACGGCGCGATCACCGCCGTGCTGGCCGGCGACGGCGTGCCCGAGCGATATCGCGGCAGCGACGCGGCCTTCACGGTGGATCGGGTCGCGGCGGTCCCGGCGCGGGCCGCCGCCTTGTTCGTCGACGACGGGAAGGGCCGCATCCCGGACCTGCCGCCCGAGCCCGGCATCGGCAGGTTGGTCGAGGGCATCGCCCAAGCGGGTGGCGCGATCGTCTGGTCGGACGGTCCCCGCGCGGGGATTTCCGGTAATGGCAGCGAGTCCCGTTCCGCGGGCACGCATCGCCGCCCGGAGACATCGTCGCTGCCCACGGCGCGCGTCGAACACGAGCCGCCCGCCGAAACCGGACGGCGGGAGCGGCCAGAGCCGCAACCGCGGCCGGTGACCGGGCGCCCGCGGTATCCGACCGCGCCGTCGACCGCGATGCTCGACGCGGAGACCGAGCAGACGCCGATCGACCCGCACCACGCGCCCACCCAGGTGGGCGGCACCAATCCCGCGCCGCGGCCCGACCCGGAACTGCAGCGCAGGCTGGAGGCGACCGCGAAGGCCACCGTCCTGACCGTCAAGGTGATGGGGTTCAAATGCGCGCGTGCGCATCCCAGCGATCCGCGGGCGGCGTTCTGCACCGTCTGCGGGATGCCGGTCGACCAGACCCAGGCACTGATCGAAGTGGTCCGCCCGCCGCTGGGCATGCTGATCCTCGACGACGGCATGACCTACATGCTCGCCGCCGACGCGGTAGTCGGTCGCGATCCGGAGCGTTCCCCCGCCGCGGAGAGCGGACTCGTGCCGCTGCGCGTCGACGACGCCTCCGGCGGCATGTCCAGGGCCCACGCCGAAATCCGCCTGATGAACTGGGATGTCACGGTGGTGGACTGTGGTTCGACCAACGGCACCCGCACTCGCCTGCCGGGCTACCGCGACTGGGTGCGGTTGGCGCCGCACCAGTCGACGGTGCTCGTACCGGGCACCGAGATCATGCTCGGCAACCGCGTGCTGCGCTTCGAACTGGCCGCGCCGCCGCCGTTCGGCCGCTGAGCCACGCTACGAATAGCGCGCTGCGCAGACGCTCTCGCCGCTCAGGACTCCGGCGCGGAAGGCCTCGACGCGCGAGAAACCACTGGGCACGGTTCTGCCTTGGGCGTCACTCGCGGCCAAGCCGTCGGTGAGCAGCCCCGAGACCGCCTCGTCCAGATCGCCGGTGGCGAGCTTGATGTCACCCTGACTGATCGGCCGCCCGGATTCGGCGAGCTTGCCGGTGACCACTCCGGACAGGCAGGCCGCGCGCAGTCCGGTCTTGGCGCCGACCAGGCTCTCGCCACGGCTCTGCTGGACGGCCAGGGTGTAGCGGGAGATGAATACGACGTAGCCGTTGTAGTCACCGCTCACCTTGAGCGGCAGGGGATCGTCTTCACCGGAATTCGACGTTCCCCGCTCGGCGAGGCCGGGAATGTCCGTGGCGATCGTGTTCTTCGCCGGGCAATAGGACACCGGTTCGGTGACCGCACCGTCGCGGCAGTCGATCTCGGCCCGCGAGTAGTCGTAGGTCGGCTCCTCGTCGATCGGCAGAATGGCTTCGAGCGCCTTGGTGAGTTCGATCAGCGTCTCCTTCGTGATCGGGAACTCGCCGTGCCCTTGGTCGTCGCTGAAACTCTGCGGCAGATTCGCGCGGCGCTGGTCGATCTCGTCCTGATCGATGCCCTTGCATCCCTTGGGGCCGTCGGTGAAACCGATCTGCACCGCGGTGACGCGTTCGAAGGCCGAGCCGTGCACGCTCTCCGGATCGTCGGGGTCGGAGTCGCGGATGGCGACGGTGGCCGCGAGCACCGAGTTGAGGCCGTCGGAGGTGTTGATCGTGAAATGCCTGGCCTTGCCTTCGGCGACGTGCCGCATGAACGCGCCCGCGAAGCAGTCCGCCTGCTGCTCCTTCACGATCACCGGATCCTTCGGGCCGACGATCTTGGCCATGGTCTGCACCGCGTGCCCGTACTCGTGCGCGAGCACCATCACCACGGACATCTTCCCGAAGGCCTCCTCCATGGTGGGAAGCAGCACCGACCGATCCCAGCCGATGGAATTGTCCAGGCGGCAGTAGGCGGCGTTCACCAAGCGGTAGGTGGTCTCCTTGCAGAACTCGACCGCCTCGCTGCGCCCGGATTTCGCGCTCCAGGACAGCAGCTTGTCCACCGGCTTGAACTCGCCCTGGAACTCCTTGCCGAATTCGCCGCGCCAAAAGGTCTGGATGTCGTCGATGGCGTTGAGCGCCAGCGTATCCATGGGCCCGCCGTCGCCGTTCGTCGCGGTGAGTGTGCTGTCCGGGACGCCGGTGCGCGGGCCGCTCGGGCCGCTCGTGGTGGGGAGTCCGGCGACCTTGAACGGGTCGTCGTAGATGGAGACGGCCCGGCCGTCGACCACTCGGACACAGCCCCCGACCAGCGCCAGAATACTGAGCAGCGCCGCGACAAGCACGGTCGCACGGACTCTCGGCAAGGCTCCCCCTCGTCGGCCGCTATACGTTCACATCGGTCGCCGGATCGGGGCAATTGGCGCATCGGGGGCACCGCCGATGTCCGGGTGATGGAATAGTATCCGCTGCATGTCTTCACCGGGGGCGCAGACCATCACCGTGCGCCATGATGGAAACGAACGAGTATTCGATTCGAGCCAGCAGGTCACGATGGGCCGTGCGCCGGAGGTGACGCTGTTCGTCGACAGCCCGCTCGTTTCGCGTGTGCACGCGACGCTGGCCTGGCAGGGCAGCGCCTGGGTGTTGACCGACAACAAGAGCACCAACGGGGTGTTCGTGGACGCGCGCAGGCTGACCCAGCCCGTTTCGATCGACCGCCCCACGCAGGTCCGGCTGGGTGACGCGATCAGCGGCCCGCTGCTGCACCTGCTGCCTGCGAACCCGCAACCACCGCAACGGCCCTCGGCGCGCCCGCCGCAACCGGCGCAGGCGCCGCAGCCGGGACCGCCGCCGCACGCGGTCCGGCGGCCCGCGCAGCAATTCCAGCGTCCGAGCTATCCGCCACCGCAGGACGCGCCGTCGCCCGCGCTGAACGTCAACATGACGACCAGGGCGGACACCTCGAACATGCCGCCGGTCCGGGCGAGGGCGAGCACGGCGCCCATCGCCCGCCCCGACCGCATTCCCCCGAGCGGTCTCGGCATCGGCCGCACCACCGACAACCAGATCGTCGTCAACGATCCGCTGGCCTCGCGCAAGCACGCCCGCCTGGTCGCCTCCGCGGAGGGCCTGACCATCGAGGACCTCGGCTCGGCGAACGGCACGTTCGTCAACGGGCACCGCCAGCAGCGCGCGGTGCTGCGCGAGCGGGACATCATCACCATCGGCAACATCGACTTCGTCGTCCAGCAGGGCACGCTGGTGCACCGGCAGAAGCCGGTCGCCGAGCAGGGCCTCGCGGTGCACGGGGTCGGTTTCACCGTCGAGGGCAACAAGCAACTGCTCGTCGATGTGAACATGTCGGCCAGCCGCGGGACGCTCACCGCGCTGATCGGCCCGTCCGGCGCGGGTAAGTCGACGCTGTCGCGGCTGATCGCGGGCACTACCCAGCCGTCGGGGGGCGTGGTCACGTTCGAGGGGCGCAATCTGCACGCCGAGTACGAGGCGTTGCGTTCCCGCATCGGGATGGTGCCGCAGGACGACGTGCTGCACCGCCAGCTCACGGTGCGCCAAGCGCTCGGGTTCGCGGCCGAGCTGCGGCTGCCGAGGGACAACAGCAAGCAGGACCGGCAGAAGGTCATCGACGGTGTACTGCAAGAGCTTTCGCTCACCGAACACGCCGACACCAGGGTCGACCGCCTGTCCGGCGGCCAGCGCAAGCGCGCCTCGGTGGCGCTGGAACTGCTGACCGGTCCGTCGCTGCTCATCCTGGACGAACCGACCTCGGGCCTGGACCCGGCGTTGGACCGGCAGGTCATGGTGATGCTGCGCGAACTGGCCGACGCGGGTCGCGTGGTGATCGTGGTCACCCACTCGGTGGCGCACCTGGACATGTGCGACCAGGTGCTGCTGCTCGCCCCCGGTGGCAAGACCGCCTACTGCGGCAACCCCGCGGGCGTCGGCGCGGCGCTCGGTACCAGCGACTGGGCGGAGATCTTCGCCAACGTCGCGGCCAACCCGGATCAGGCGTTCGCGGCCTATCGCTCCCGCCAGGCGTTCGCGCCGCCACCGCCGCCGCCCGCGCAGCCGTACGGGCCCGCGGGCAGTCCGCCGCAATCGAGCCGCGGCAAGCAGTTCTCGACGCTGGCGCGTCGTCAGGTCCGGTTGATCCTTGCCGACCGCGGTTATCTGACGTTCCTGGTGATCCTGCCGTTCATCCTCGGCGGGCTCTCGCTGGTGGTGCCGGGAAAGAACGGTTTCCAGCGCGGCGCGCTGAAAGCGCTACCCGATGGCACATTCGTGCCAGAAGGCGGCAGTGAGACGCAGCAGCTGCTGGTGGTTCTGATCCTGGGCGCCTGCTTCATGGGTTCCACGCTCACCGTGCGCGACCTGGTCGGCGAGCGGACGATCTTCCACCGCGAACGCGCGGTCGGGCTGCTGCCCTCGGCGTACCTGATGGCGAAGATCGCCGTGTTCAGCCTGACCGCGCTGCTGCAGTCGGCGGTACTGGTCGGCATCGTGCTGGCGGGTAAGAAGCGGCCGGGCGAAGGGGCGGTGCTGGCGTCCGGCAGCGCGGAGCTCTACATAGATATCGCGCTGACCGCGATCTGCTGCGTGGTCGTCGGACTGCTGCTCTCGTCGCTGGCGAAGTCGAACGAGCAGGTGATGCCGCTGCTGGTGGTCGCCATCATGTGCCAGCTGGTGATGGCGGGCGGGCTGATCCCGGTCACCGGGCGGGTCGTGCTCGAGCAGGTGTCCTGGTTGTTCCCGGCTCGGTGGGGATACGCCAGCGGTGCGTCGACGGTGAACATCCGCGAACTGTTCCTGAACGCGCAACCCGACACGCTGTGGCAGCACAAGCCGGAGATCTGGGCGCTGGACGTCGGCGTGCTACTGCTGATCACCCTGGTGCTGGCGGTCATGACGTGGCGCCGGTTGCGACTGAAGAAGTCGTCGGCGTGACGCGGTTCGAACGCGACGCGAGCGCCCCGGTGCGCGAAAACGGCGCCGGACGGCAACGGACGGCACCGACGAGCATCTCGGCCGCGAACCGGGCACACTTATGCCTGTGACGGTGCGAGTAGGGGCAGTGCATCTCGGCTGGGATGTGGTGTCCGTGGCCGCGGGTGGTGGTGGCGTTCCCATCCGCCCGGTGCAAGTGGAAGGTATGTGGACGCCGCCGGCATATCTGCTGGCGGATTCGTCGGGCCGGTTGCACACGGCGGGCGTGGAACGCAACAGGCCCGATCTCGGGATGGCGATCGCCGACGTGCGCGACATCCTCGGACATCCGCAGATCGTGGTCGCGGGCGCCACCTGGCCCGCCGAGTTGGTCTTCCGCGCGCGCATGTACAACCCGCTCGCGGAGATCGGCAAGCACTTGCGCGGTAAACCGGACCTGGTGGCGTTGCCTTTCCCGGACAGCTGGCCGGACGAGAAGGTCGAGGTCTACGCCTCGATGGTGGAACAGCTCGACGTCGTCGTCGAGCCGTTACCGGAGAGCGTCGCGCTGTCCGGCTACGTCCGCGCGCTCGGACTGGTGCACCCGCCCGACCGGTCCAGGCCGAACGGCATCGGCGCTACGGGCGTGTACTCCGACGGCCGCAGCATGCTGGTGGTGGCGGTGCACGGCGACGACGAGCAGCCCACCGAATCGGTCGACGTTCCGGTGGACGCGGAGGCCATGCGCGACGCCCGATCGGCGGACGACGTCGTGATCGAGGTGATGGCGGCGGCGCGTTCGATCGGCGCGGACACCTCGACGGTGCTGCTGTCGGGCAATGTGCGCTTCAACGACGCGCTGCGGCTGGCCTTCCAGAACCATCTCGGGCACCGCCTGCAGGTCGCCGACCATCCGATGCACGCGCTCGTCCTCGGCGCGGCGCACCTACTGGTGAGCGATACGGAGGCGGGTGAGCCGGAACCGGTGAGCGGCCACACCGAACCCGCGCCCGCTCCGCAGCGCCCCGTCGAGTACCCGTCGCAGGCCACGGCCCCGCCGCAACCGGCGGACGCGGGACAGCGGTCGAGCAGGCCGGTGCCCGGCGTCCAGTACGGGCCCGGATATCCGACCCAGCCCGACGAGGCGACGACCAGGATCGGACCCGACGAAGCGCCGCGCGGTCTCCCGCCGAACCTCGCCGAGCTGGGCAGCCGTTTCACCCGGCCGCCGAACGCGTCCGAAGAGCAGCAGGCAGGCGGCAGGCTCGCGGGGCCGCCGCCCGGGGGGCCGGTGGCACCCCTCGGCCCACGGCCGCCCTATCCGGGCGCACCGGAGCAGTCGCAGTACCCCGGCGGCCAGGGACCATGGCAGGACCAGGGCGCCGAGTCCGACGACGAGGACCGGCACCGCAAGGGCAAGCTGTGGAACAAGATGAAAGGCAACCTGTTCGGGGCCAATACCGTGGCCGGGGCGGTGGCGCTGGCCGTGGTCGCGCTTCCGTCCGGGAATCATCGGGTGGAGCTGACCGCGGAGTCGGTCGTCCTGGACACGGGTTCGGTCGTGTCGGAGAAGATGGCCGCGACCGATCCGGTCGCCTGTGCGACCGCCCCCTACGCGATCACCAAGCCGCGACCGGGGGTCACCAACGCTCGCGGGGACCAGCGGGAAGTGCGGGAAGGCGCCGCCGAGTGCGGACGGCCCGACGTCGACACCCTGCGCTACCTGATCCCCGGACCGCCCGGCGCCATGGACTTCGGCCCGCCGATCGAGACCTGAGGCGATTTCCTCCCGCGATACCCCACTGGTATCGTGGCTCGTCGGCGTGTGGAACGTCCGGTCGACTCCTGATGAATCGCCCGAACGTCCGCCGAGTCCCGGGTCTCCACCGGCCGCCGGGAACACCTCGACCACACGCTGGGCCGGCAACACCGACGACAGACAGGGAAGCACTGTGCCTACGTACAGCCCCAAGGCGGGTGACGTGACCCGCAAGTGGTACGTCATCGACGCCACTGACGTAGTGCTCGGCCGTCTCGCCGTCCAGGCAGCGAATCTGCTGCGTGGCAAGACGAAGCCGACCTACGCCCCGCACGTCGATGGTGGCGATTTCGTCATCATCATCAACGCCGACAAGGTTGCCATCAGCGGCAACAAGCGGCAGGACAAGCTGATCCACCACCACTCCGGGCACCCGGGCGGCCTCAAGTCGCGGACCGTCGGTCAGGTGTTGGAGACGCGTCCCGATCGGCTCGTGGAGAAGGCCGTCAAGGGCATGATCCCGAAGAACAAGCTCGGCAACGCGATCGCGGGCAAGCTGAAGGTCTACGCGGGCCCGACGCACCCGCATGCCGCCCAGCAGCCCATTCCGTTCGAGATCAAGCAGGTGGCCCAGTGACCGCTCCCGAGGAATTCAACGAGGACTTCGTCGAGGAATTCGACGCTGCCGAAGCTGTCGAGGACGGCGCGGGCTACGAGGACTCCGAGGACTCGGCGTCCTACGCTCCGGTCGTGATCGACCGCCCGGTGCAGACCGTCGGCCGCCGCAAGGAGGCCGTCGTGCGCGTGCGCCTGCTCCCCGGCTCCGGCAACTTCGTGCTCAACGGCCGCACCATCGAGGACTACTTCCCGAACAAGGTGCACCAGCAGCTGGTCAAGTCGCCGCTGGTGACCGTCGAGCGCACCGAGTCCTTCGACGTGCACGCCCGCCTGGTCGGCGGCGGCCCGTCCGGCCAGGCAGGTGCTCTGCGGCTGGCCATCGCCCGCGCGCTGATCGAGGTCACCCCCGAGGATCGTCCCGCCCTCAAGCGGGCCGGCTTCCTGACCCGTGACCCGCGTGCCACCGAGCGTAAGAAGTACGGTCTGAAGAAGGCGCGTAAGGCGCCGCAGTACTCGAAGCGCTGATATCGGCATCGTCGATCTTCCGCGTCCGGCGCCCCCGCGGTGCCGGACGCGGTACGGTCGTCGCGGCAGCTGTACGAGAGCAGGCTCCCAGCGAACAGCTGGTCGCCTGCTCTCGCGCTGTATGAACACGCGGCGTTCGCGGGGCCTTCGTGGTGCACAGGCCGGTGCCTCCCAGGTCGACGCCAACGCCACAGATCATCAATGAGGGGCGAGGTATGGGACGGTTGTTCGGCACCGACGGAGTCCGCGGGCTTGCCAACGAGTCACTGAGTCCGGAACTGGCGCTGCGCGTTTCCGGCGCGGCCGCGCAGATCCTGAGCCGGGGCAAGATGCGGGCGCTCGCGGTGGTCGGCCGCGATCCGCGGGCCAGCGGGGAAATGCTCGAGGCCGCCGTGACCGCGGGTCTGACCGCGGCGGGCGTGGACGTGCTCGCGGTGGGGGTGCTGCCGACGCCCGCCGTCGCCTACCTCACCGGTTTGTACGACGCGTGTCTCGGCGTGATGATCTCCGCCTCGCACAACCCGATGCCCGACAACGGGATCAAGATCTTCGCCGCAGGCGGGCACAAACTCGACGACGCGATCGAGGACCGGATCGAGGCGCTGATGGCCGCGCAGACGCCGTTCCGCCCGACCGGCGCGGGCATCGGACGGGTGCGCAACGCGGCGGGCGCGCGCGATCAAGGGCTCAGCATCCCGGACCAGTACAGCCTCGCGGGCACCCACGAACGCTATGTGGAACACCTGGTGGAGGCGACCGGCCAGGACCTGTCCGGACTGACCGTCGTGGTCGACTGCGCGCACGGCGCCGCCGCGGAAGTCGGACCCGCCGCCTACCGTGAGGCCGGGGCGACGGTGATCGCCATCAACGCCGAGCCCGACGGGCTGAACATCAACGACGGCTGCGGCTCGACCCATCTCGACCAGGTGCGGGCCGCGGTGGTGGAGCACGGCGCCGATCTCGGTCTAGCGCACGACGGCGACGCCGACCGCTGCCTGGCCGTCGACGCCTACGGCAATGTGGTCGACGGCGACGCGATCCTGGCGATCCTCGCCCTTGCCATGCACGACGCGGGCGAGCTGGCCGAAAACACCCTGGTCGCCACCGTGATGAGCAACCTCGGGCTGCACATCGCCATGCGCGCGGCCGGAATCACCGTGCGCACCACGGCCGTCGGCGACCGCTACGTGCTCGAGGAATTGCGGCGCGGCGGTTTCACCCTGGGCGGCGAGCAGTCGGGGCACGTGGTGTTCCCCCGATACGGCACCACCGGCGACGGCATCCTCACCGGCCTGCGCCTGATGGCGCGGATGGCGCAATCCCAGCGCACCCTGGCCGACCTGGCGAGCGTGCTGCAGACCGTGCCGCAGATCCTGGTGAACGTGCCGGTCAGCGACAAATCCGTGGTCGCGCGCGCGCCCGAGATCCGGGAAGCGGTGCTGGAAGCGGAGCGCGTGCTGGGCGACTCCGGGCGAGTACTGCTGCGCCCCAGCGGCACCGAGGAACTGGTGCGCGTGATGGTGGAGGCCACCGACCCCGGCCAAGCACGCCAGCTCGCCGACGACCTCGCCAAGCGGGTTGCGGCTGTGTAGTTTGGCCGCGACTTCGTCGCGAACGGAACATGCTCGGTCTCGCTTCGCTCGAAACCGGGAGTTGAGGTGCGCTGGGCGCGTCGGGGCGCCAGCTCTGGGCATCGTGCACGTGGTTCGTCGTGATCGGCGGTCGTCCTGTAGACCGGTGATCAGTCGCGTACGCGGCGGCCGTGCGAACCGAGCCGGGCCGCGAACGGCGGATGTTCGGTTTCGCTTCGCTCGAAGCCGGGAGTCGGGGTGCGCTGGGCGTGTAGGGGCGTGAGCTTTGGGCATCGTGCACGTGGTTCGTCGTGATCGGCGGTCGTCCTGTAGACCGGTGATCAGTCGCGTACGCGGCGGCCGTGCGAACCGAGCCGGGCCGCGAACGGCGGATGTTCGGTTTCGCTTCGCTCGAAACCGGTAGTTGGGGTGCGCTTGGTGCGTGGGGGCGCGAGGTTTGGGCAGCGTGCACGCGGTTCGTTGTGGTCGGCGGTCGTACTGATGACCGGTGGTCAGTCGGGGACGTGGCCGCGCGAAAGGTGAGCCGGGCCGCGACCGGCGCGGTTCGGTGGATGCTGCGTCGCGCCGGGGCGCGCTCGGGGTCAGACTGTCTCGGTGAGCGTGCCCGCGGTCATGTGCCAGCGGCGGGTCGCGCGGACGGTGTTCAGCATGCGGCGGTCGTGGGTGACGAGTATCAGTGTGCCCGTGAAGGATTCGACGGCCTGCTCCAGCTGCTCGATGGCGGGGAGGTCCAGGTGGTTGGTCGGCTCGTCCAGCACGAGCAGGTTCACCCCGCGGGCTTGGAGCAGGGCGAGGGCGGCGCGGGTGCGTTCGCCGGGGGAGAGGGTGTCGCACGGGCGCAGCACGTGCGGGCCGCGCAGGCCGAATTTCGCCAGCAGCGTGCGTGCCTCCGCCTCCGGCAGATCCGGTAGCTCGGTGCCGAACGTGTCCGCCAGCACGGTGGTTCCGCGAAACAGCCCGCGCGCTTGGTCCACCTCGCCGATCTCCACGCCGGAGCCCAGGCTCGCGGTCCCGCTGTCCGGCCGGAGCTTTCCCAGCAACAGCGCCAGCAAGGTGGACTTCCCAGAGCCGTTCGCCCCGGTGAGAACGATGCGATCCGCCCAGTCGACCTGGGTGCTGATCGGGCCCAGCGTGAAGTCGCCGCGGGTGACCTTCGCCCCGGACAGCGTCGCGACCACCGAGCCGCTGCGCGGGGCGGCGGCGATGCTCATGCGCAGGTCCCACTCCTTGCGCGGTTCCTCCACCACCTCGAGTCGTTCGATGCGGCGCTGGGTCTGTCTGGCCTTGGCGGCCTGTTTCTCGGTGGATTCGGCACGCATCTTGCGGCCCGCCTTGTCCGAGTCCATCTTCCTGGGGTCGCGCGCCTTGCGGCGTGCGTTGCGGACGCCGTGCTCGAGCCAGTTGCGCTGCATCTGCGCGCGGGACTCCAAGCCCGCTTTGGTGTCGGCGTACTCCTCGTAGGCCTCGCGCGCGTGCTGCCGCGCGATCTCGCGCTCCATCAGATACGACTCGTAACCGCCGTCGTACAACCCGACCTGCTGCTGGGCGAGATCCAGCTCGACGACGCGATTCACGGTGCGCGCCAGGAACTCGCGGTCGTGACTGATCACCATCAGCGGGACCCGCACGCCCCCGACGAACTGCTCCAGCCGGGCCAGGCCGTCCAGGTCCAGGTCGTTGGTCGGCTCGTCCAGCAGCAGGATGTCGAAGCGCGACAGCAGCACCGAGGCCAGGCCGGCGCGGGCCGCCTGGCCACCGGACAGCCCGGTCATCGGCGTGTCCAGGCCGCCGGGCAGGCTTTCGGCGAGGCCGAGATCGGCGGCGACCTCGTGGGCGCGCTGGTCCAGGTCGGCTCCGCCGAGGGCGAGCCAGCGTTCCAGCGCGGGGGAGTACTCGTCCGGCCCGCCGTCGGCGAGGCGCTCGGCGGCGGCGTCCATCACCCGCTGTGCCTCGCCGACTCCGGTTCGGCGGGCGAGGAATTCCAGAACGGTCTCGCCGGGGATCCGCTGCGCCTCCTGGGCCAGGTAACCGACCGTCGCGTCCGGGGGACTGAGCGTGATGCTGCCGGTCGGCGCGCGCCGGTCGGCGAGCATGCGCAGCAACGTCGACTTGCCCGCGCCGTTCACGCCGACCAGCCCGATCACGTCGCCCGGCGCGAGGGTCAGATCGAGGTCGGCGAACAGCGTGCGCTCGCCGTGACCGGCCGACAGGCCGCGGGCATGCAGAGTGGTGCTCACCAGCACGAGTCTGCCGTGCTCGGGGTCGCACCCTGAGGTCGGCCCCGGGAGAAATCAGGGTGGGAATCGGCCGCGGGGCCGATGGCGGGGCCCGCGGTGGCGGGCACAGTGGAGGTCGTAGCGATCACCGCACGAGAGGGAAGACCAATGACCGCCCCCACCCGCCGTTTCACCCGCTCCGCCCACGACAAGTGGATCGCAGGCGTCTGCGGTGGCATCGCCGAGTACCTCGGCTGGAACGCCAACGTCGTCCGGCTGCTGTTCGTGGTGTCGTGCCTGCTGCCCGGCCCGCAGTTCATCCTCTACCTGGTGCTGTGGCTGCTGATGCCGAAGAAGTGACCCAGGGGGCTGCGTCGAGCGCGCGGGGGTGTCAGGATGGAACGATGCCGCTTGTGCGGCACGCGCCACCGAACGAGTCCTGCTGAGGAGGAATCATGATCACCTCGAGCGAATTCCCCGGCCTGGATATACCCGGCATCGACGCGTCCTCGTCGCTCGGCGGACTGGGCGCCATCGAATTGCAGCATCCGACCCAGGACATCGATGGCGACGGCAGTCTCGACACCATCACCACGACCGGTGACGAGGCGATGCAGGTCTGGACCGACTACGACCACGACGGCTTCGCCGACCACGTCACCGTGGTGGAGAAGGACGGCGACTACGCCGCATGGGAATTCCACCGCCACCCGGACGGCACCTCCGAGTGGGTTCGCACCGACCGGGGCAGAATCGGCAGCTGACCATCTCCGCGAAAGCGGAATTCGGGGGAACCGAGTGTCTGCGTGTTGCGTCGAAGGAAGTACGGCGGGACTCGGTGCGAACGAGATTCGCACCGGCGCAATGACACTACGAGGACGGAGGGGATTCGTGGGCGGGTCGGAAATGGTCGGCGTCCGCACGGGGGAGCTCGGTGCGCTGGGCAGTGACTATCGGAGATCGGCGGACGCGGTCCGCGACCAGGCGAAGCGAGTCGCCGATCACCGGTTCGGCGCCGGTGACGAAGCGGGCCGCAACTACGCGCCGCAGGGCATCGCGGTGCAGCAAGGACTGGAACGGATCAGCGCGTGGCTGCGGAACTGGAGCGACGCCACCACCGCCACCGCTGACGCGCTCGGGGCCGCCGTGGTGGCCTACGCCGAGACCGACCAGCAGCGTGCCTCCGAGACGAACAACACATGAGACCGCCGAATGACACGTGCTCGCACCGGCGACACCACACATTCGAGGAGTCGGGATCATGACGGTTTCCTGGCAGGGCAAGGCGATCGACGCTCTCTTGGACGAGGGTAGCGCGGGGCTGCGGTACTGGATCGAGTTCATGCCGCTGTACGAGGCGGCATTCGGCGGCAACGGGGGGCGTGGCGACCTGGGCAAGCTGCTGGCGATGTACGACGAGCAGCGCGGCATGCGATTGGAGAAGCTGGAGCAGACGGGCGAGGCGCTGAAAGTCGCTCTGGCGGAGGTCGATCGGCAATGGGACGCGCAGCAGGGTTACACCCGTCGGCTGCCCGAATTGTGGCAGGGAACCGCTGCCGCTGCCGCGCTCGACATGCTCGGCAAACAGTCGGTCCTGGCCGACGAGGACCGGCAGCATGCCCGGGCGGCCATGACGGTGATCGCCGATATGGCGAGTTCGCTGCGCTCGGCGGTGGCCGCGAAGGCGTTCGCCACCCGGGAGCTGCTGGAGGGCCCGGTGGGCGGCGGCAAAGTGGTGAAGATCGACGGTAAGACTCCGGACGACGTGAGAGTCATCGTCGAGGTGCACAATGCGCGGGAATGGATCGACGCCGAGCAGGTGCGCGACCTCGGTCGTATATTCCCGGCACTCGCCGTGCCGGAGGACAAGATCAACAAAAGCGTGCTCGGTTTCATCAACTCCGACAGCAGGAATCTGCTCATGGGCGCGTACGGCGACCGGGTGCGCAGCGTCACCGACGAGTGGCTGACCAAGACCTTCAAACCGGACTTCGATCGGAAATTGGCGTCTTACATCGACGTCTGCGCCGAGGTCGATCGCCTGTTCAAGGACCAGTACGAGAACCTGACCGACGCGTTGGCGCAGGTCACCGAACGGGCCTACCCTCGGCCGGAAGGTCCGACCAATCCCCAGCCGGAAACACCTGCCAACCAGGACAAGCCCCAGGTAACGAATGCTCCCGGGCCGCCCGGCACACCCGCTGCCACGGTCCCGGCGAGCACCACACCGAGTGATGTCCCCGCGTCGGCCACACCGGCCACGCCGAGCACACCGGCCACGCCGAGCACCCCGGTTACGCCCAGCACCCCCGTTACGCCCAGCACCCCGGTTACTCCCGCGCCGAGATTGCCGTCGCTGGACGGACTTGCCGCACTCAGCCAGGTGGCCCAGGAATTGTCCCCATTGGCAACCGGTCTCGGCCAGGCGGTGAACCAGGGACTGTCAGCCCTGAGTGGCCTCATCGAAAGCGGAGTGGACGACGCGATCGAAAAGCTTATGCACAGCGTCGATCCGCAGACCGCCGAGGCCGACGGCGAGAAAGACGAGGAGAGAAACGAGAATTCCGGGCCCGAGGCGGAGTTCGATATCGGTGGAAAGCATGTGAAGTTCGAGATGGGCCCGGACGGTCAGTTGCGGCTTCTCCTCTCCGATGCCAACGGCAAGGAACAGGAGTTCACCGTCGAGCTGAACGAGCAAGGCATACCGGTCATCTCCGCAACCGAGCCGGAGAACGCGCAGCCCTCGGCACCGGATGCTCCGGCGCCCGAGGCCGAGCAGGACGCGGATGCCCCGACGCCGGAGAACCAGAAGCAAGAGGAGGCTCCTGCGCCGGAGGTCCAGGAGAAAGAGGATTCGCCCGACTCGGCCCCGACGCCGGAAACCGACGACGGTCGGCTCGGTGTGCCGAGCGGAACCCCACCGGGCACCCGGCGCGAGGAGGACGGCGAACACTATCCGAAGCCGATGCCGGAACCGGACGCGCCGGTGGACACCGGCGCGGAACTCGCCGAAGCCGGGCCGCTGGACGCGGATTTCGCCGAGGCGGGCCCGTTGTGAGCCCGGCCGGGCCGAGTCCGCACACCCGATGCGCGAGGAGGCGCAGCATGGTGAACTACGCCGAGGAAGCGAGGCAACTCGCCGCCGAGAACCAGCGCCGCATGTCGCTGCTGCTCGACGAGATCCAGGCGATCAACGAGCAGACCGCGGCGACCGGCCGAGAGCTCGCCGATCGCCTGACCGCCGACATGGACGAGTTCTGGACGACGCACGCCGACGAGCTGGGCGAGGCCGCCGCCGAGGCGGAGGCCCAGCAACGGCTGCAAGACGAGGCACGCGAGCAGCGTGCGGCCATCGCACGATCGATGGCCGCACGCCGGGCCGGTCAGATGGTGACTCCGGTCGACGAGGAGGACGAGGAAGCCGCGTTCTACAGACGCAAGAGCTGGCTGATCTGACCGGTGCTCCGGGGCCGTGGGCCTGCTACCGGCGCAGCAGGGCGGCGAGCTGGCCGACCTTGAGCTTCGGCGCCGCCTCTTCCTCTTGCGGCGCATCGGGGTCGACGACTGTGGTGTGCGGGATGACCTCTTCGAGGTCCGCGAAGGCGCGATAGGTCTTGTCGCCTGCGAGCGTGGCGAGCAGGTAACCGGCCAGCAGGGCGCGGGTGGTGCGGGCGGTCTTCGCTTCGTGCTTGCCCGCGCCCACGGCGGCGAGCAAGCGCCTGCCCTCGATGATGCCGTTGTGCGAGGCCTTGTCGATGGCGCGCAGGATCGCGGGGCCGCCCCACGCGGTGGCCAGCGGGATGGCGTTGGAACTCACCGAGGTGATGTCGGTCGCGCCGGCCAGGATCAACGCCGGGATGTCGAGTTCGGGCGCGACGGCTTCGGCGGCGGGCGCCGTCGGCGCGGGGAACAGCGCCACGACGGTGGCGACGTCGCGCCGCCCCGCGGCGATGACGGCCGCGCCCGCGCCCATGCCGTGCCCGGCCAGGGCGAGGCGCTCCGGATGCACGCTGATCTCGCCGTCGCCGAGCCGCACGCCGGTGCAGATGTCGAGCGTGGTGAGCAAATCGGCGGCCAGCCCCAGATGTGACGGAATCGGCCCGCGCTCGGTGTCGGGGGCGGCCGCCACGATGCCCCAGGAAGCGAGGTGTTCGAGCAGGGTGCGGTAGTGGGCGACCCCGGTCAGCCAGCCGTGCCCGAACGCGACGGCAGGTAGATTCCGCCCCGCCTCGGGGGTGAACACCACCCCCGGCTGGCCGGCGACGGCCAGATTGCCACGCAACACGCGGTGCGGGCCGCGGCTGGTCAGGGTGCTCATTAGCGATTTCACAGACGCCGACACGACGTGAACGTTATCCGATAAGTAGTGTGGTGAGCCATGTGCGGAATCGTGGGGTACGTCGGGTACCGAGACGCGCTCGGCGTCGTCGTTGACGCGTTGCGCCGCATGGAATATCGCGGTTACGACTCCGCGGGTGTGGCGATCCTGGACGGCGCGGGCGCGCTGGCGGTGGAACGCAAGGCCGGTCGCCTGGCGAATCTGGAGGCCCAGCTCTCCGAAACCGGCATCGATCGTTTCGTGGGCACCACGGGCATCGGGCACACCCGCTGGGCCACGCACGGCGCGCCGACCGACCGCAACGCGCACCCGCACCGGGACGACAGCGGCAAGGTCGCCGTGGTGCACAACGGCATCATCGAGAACTTCGCTCCGCTGCGGCGCGAGCTGGAGGACGCCGGGGTCGAGCTGCACAGCGACACCGACACCGAGGTCGCCGTGCACCTGGTGGCCCGCGCGTACGCCGACGGCCCGACCGCCGGTGATTTCGCGGCCAGCGCGCTGTCGGTGCTGCGCCGGCTGGAGGGCGCGTTCACCCTGGTCTTCACACACGCCGACCACCCGGACACGATCGTGGCCGCGCGCCGCTCCACGCCGCTGGTGGTGGGCGTCGGCAAGGGCGAGATGTTCATCGCCTCCGACGTCACGGCGTTCATCGAGCACACCCGCGAGGCGGTCGAGCTCGGCCAGGACCAAGCCGTCGTGATCACTGTGGACAGCTACCGGGTCACCGATTTCGCGGGCGAGGACGCGCGTGCGCGCACCCGCCCGTTCACGATCGACTGGGACCTGGCGGCCGCCGAGAAGGGCGGCCACGACTACTTCATGCTCAAGGAGATCGAGGAGCAGCCCGCCGCGGTCGCGGACACCCTGATGGGGCATTTCAGCACCGATCGCGACGGCGGGGGCCGGATCGTGCTGGACGAGCAGCGCCTCGCCGACCAGGAGCTGCGCGATTTCGACAAGGTGTTCGTCGTCGCCTGCGGCAGCGCGTATCACTCCGGTCTGCTGGCGAAGTACGCCATCGAGCACTGGACTCGACTGCCCGTCGAGGTCGAGCTGGCCAGCGAGTTCCGCTACCGCGATCCGGTGCTGGACCGCTCGACGCTGGTGGTGGCGATCTCCCAGTCCGGCGAGACCGCCGACACGCTGGAGGCGGTGCGCCACGCGAAAGAGCAGAAGGCCCGCGTCCTCGCGATCTGCAATACGAACGGCGCGCAGATTCCCCGCGAGTCCGACGCGGTCCTCTACACCAGGGCCGGGCCGGAGATCGGCGTCGCCTCCACCAAGGCGTTCCTGGCCCAGGTGACCGCGAACTACCTGGTCGGGCTGGCCTTGGCGCAGGCGCGCGGCACCAAGTACCCGGACGAGGTGGCCCGCGAGTTCGCCGAACTCGAGGCGATGCCGAAGCTGGTGGAACGCGTGCTGGAGACCGCCCCGCAGGTGCGGACCATCGCGCGGGAACTGGCCCAGGTGCCGACCGTGCTGTTCCTGGGACGCCACGTCGGCTACCCGGTGGCATTGGAGGGCGCGCTCAAGCTCAAAGAGCTGGCCTACATGCACGCCGAGGGATTCGCGGCGGGTGAGCTCAAGCACGGCCCGATCGCGCTGATCGAGGACGGCCTCCCGGTGATCGTGGTGATGCCGTCGCCGAAGGGGCGCGCGGTGCTGCACTCGAAGCTGCTGAGCAACATCCGGGAAATCCAGGCGCGCGGCGCGCGCACCATCGTGATCGCGGAGGAAGGCGACGACACGGTGCGCCCGTTCGCCGACGACCTCATCGAGATCCCCAGCGCGCCGACGCTGTTCCAGCCGCTGTTGTCGACGGTTCCGCTGCAGATCTTCGCCGCCGAGGTGGCGCAGGCGCGCGGCTACGACGTCGACAAGCCACGTAACTTGGCCAAGTCCGTCACCGTGGAATAGCTCGGTGGCTGCGCACTGTTCGAGTGCGCGGCCACCGCTTGCCATCTCGGCTATGCCCGCACGGCGACCGAAGGTTCCTCCGGAACGATGGGCGCAGCGCGGCGCTCGAGGTATCCGGACACGACCGCGAGAACCAGCGCGACCAGGACCAACCCGACGCCGACCCAGTTGGGGGCGGTGTAGCCGAGGCCCGCGGCGATCACCACGCCACCGAGCCAGGCCGACACCGCGTTGCCGAGATTGAACGCGCCGATGTTGACCGCGGAGGCCAGGGTGGGCGCGCCCGCCGCTTGGTCGAGGACGCGCTTCTGCAGCGGCGGAACCGTCGCGAATCCGAGGGCGCCGATCAGCACGACCGTGACGGCGGCGGCGACCTTGTCGTGGGCGGTGACGGTGAACAGCGCGAGAACGATCGCGAGGCCGCCGAGGGTGATGTACAGCATCGGCATCAGGTGGCGGTCGGCGAACTTGCCGCCGATCAGATTGCCCGCGAAGAAGCCGAGGCCGAACAGCACGAGCAGCCAGGTGACCGAACGCTCCGCGTAACCGGTCACCTCGGTCATCATGGGCGCCAGGTAGGTGATCGCGGCGAACACTCCGCCGAAGCCGAGCACCGTCATCGCCATCGCCAGCAGCACCTGGGGATTGCGGAACACCGTCAGTTCGGTGCGTAGCCGGGCGTTCGCGGCGGCGGGCTGTTGCGGCACCAGCGCCGCGACGCCCAGCAAGCCGATCAGCCCGATCAGCGCGACGAACAAGAACGTCAGCCGCCAGCCGAAATGCTGGCCGAGCAGCGTGCCCAGCGGCACACCGACCACGGTGGCGACGGTGAGCCCGGTGAACATGATCGCGATGGCGCCGGCGCGCCGGTCGGCGCTGACCAGGGTTCCGGCGACCACCGCGCCGATTCCGAAGAACGCGCCGTGGGCGAGCGAGGCAACGATCCGCCCGGTGAGCATCAGCGCGAAAGTCGGTGCGGCGGCGGACACGATGTTGCCGAGGACGAGCAGCGTGAGCATGCCGAGCAGCATGCGTTTGCGTGAAACCCGGGTGCCGAGGCCGGTCATCAACGGCGCACCCGCCACTACACCGAGCGCGTATCCGGTGACCAGCAGACCGGCGGTGGGGATGGACACCGCGTAGCTGTCGGCGATGTCGGGCAGCAGGCCGACGACGACGAATTCCGTCGTCCCGATGCCGAATGCCCCGAGGGTCAGGGCGAGAAGGGCGAGGGGCATGGGGGAGCCTCCACATGATGTTGCGTCAGATCCTTACAGGCGTCGACAATAATTGCAGACGCTCTTTAATTGCAAGCGCGGGCTATTGTGAAGTCTGGCTATCCTGGAGGCCTGATCCCCCGACGCCGAAGGAAACGCCGATGACCGCGGATGTCGCTCTGACCGGCCTCGCCGATGGTTGGTACGCACTCTCGCTGCTGCACGACCGGATCGAGGCGCACATCGAGCGGGCCCTGCAATCCGGCCATGACCTGAGCGTTCGCGAATACTCACTCCTGGTCGTCCTCAGCCGCCAGCACGACGGGCCGGGCGGGCACCTGCGGATGAACCAGGTCGCCGAAGCCGTGGTGCTGAGCCAGAGCGCCACCACCCGGCTGGTCTCCCGGCTCGAGGATCGCGGCCTGCTCCAGCGGTACCTCTGCCCGGACGACCGCCGCGGCATCTACACCGACGTGACCGCGGCGGGCTTGGACCTGCTCGAGCAGGCGCGGCCCACGCACGACGCCGCCCTCGCAGGCGCTCTCGGTCAAGCGGCCGCCAACCCGGAACTCGCGCCGCTGGTGGCCGCGGTCGAGGCGCTGAACACCAGTTCCGCCCGCGGGGCGCGGCCCAGGGACTACCGCCCGGTGTGAGCAGGAGGCGATTCGCGTACCGAGCTCAGCCCGCCGGTGCCCGAATCGGTTGCTCCGGTGCGCTGCGCGGCCGCGGGTTATCCGACGGTGATGGTCCCGCGCATCTCCGGGTGCAGCGAGCAGAGGTAGCGGTAGGCGCCGGGCGCGGTGAAGGTGTAGCTCCACTCGCCTTTGTCGATGATCGGGCTGTTGATGCCCATCGCCTTGTCACCGATGCCCTGCACGGTGTGCGGCACCTTGTCGCCGAATTTCCAGGTGACCGTGTCGCCGACCTTGACGGTGACCTCGGCGGGGGAGAATTTCATGTCGTCCACCGTGACGGTGGCGGCGGCGGGCTTGCGCTCACCGGTCTGCTGAGCGGTGGTGGTGGCCGGCCGAGCCGGTTTCCTCGTAGTGGTGGCGGCCGAACCGGATTCGTCGCCGCCGCAGCCGGACAGCAGCAGCGCGCCGGCCAGGGCGACTCCCGTGACGACGCGGACGGTCCCGTTGCGGCGGCGAACGCTTGGCATGATGGCCAAGCGTAGTAGGCCACACCGACGGAGGGAGCGGCGATGTCCACGCAGCGGGGCTATTTCACCGTAGACGAGGTGCGCTCGGCGGAGGCCGAGCTGTTCACCCGGGTGCCGGACGGCGTGCCCATGCGGCGCGCGGCGCACGGCCTGGCCACGGTGGTGGCGGGGGAACTGCGGGAGCGTACCGGCGGTGTCGCGGGACGGGCGGTGACCCTGCTTGTCGGATCCGGCGACAACGGCGGCGACGCGCTCTGGGCCGGAGCGCAGTTGCGCCGCCGCGGTGTCGCCGTCACCGCGGTCTTGCTCGCCCCGGAGCGGGCGCACGCCGAAGGGCTTGCGGCGCTGCGCAAAGCCGGTGGTCGAGTGGCCGACGACACCGGCGACCCGGACCTGGTGATCGACGGCGTCGTGGGCATATCCGGTCGCGGTTCGCTGCGTCCGCGCGCCGCGGAAATCGTTGCGGCGCTGAAGGCTCCGATCGTCGCGGCGGACCTGCCCAGCGGCGTCGACCCCGACACCGGGGCGATCGACGGCCCCGCCGTCCGCGCCGACGTCACGGTCGCCTTCGGCGCGTACAAACCGGTGCACGCCCTTGCCGCGCCGCACTGTGGCCGAATCGAATTGGTTCCGATCGGCTTACGTCTTCCGGAAGCGGGTCTCGTCGCACTGGAACCCGCTTCGATCGGCGCCGGGTGGCCGGTGCCCGGCCCGGCCGACGACAAGTACACCCAAGGCGTGACCGGTGTATGCGCGGGCAGCGCGACGTATCCGGGCGCCGCGGTGCTGTGCGCGGGTGCTGCGGTCGCCGCGACGTCGGGCATGGTGCGGTATGCGGGAACCGCGGCGGCCGAGGTGTTGCACCACTTTCCCGAAGTGATCGCCACCCAGCGGTTCGCCGCCACCGGTCGCGTCCAGTCCTGGGTCTTCGGTCCCGGCGCGGGCACCGACGACGACGCCGAGCAACGCCTTCGCGAGATCCTTGCCACCGATCTTCCGGTGGTGATCGACGCCGACGGACTGACCCTGCTGGCCGCCGCGCCGGAACTGGTGCGCGGTCGCGCGGCCCCGACCGTCTTGACCCCGCACGCGGGCGAGTTCGCCCGCCTCACCGGGAACGAGGTCGGCCAGGACCGGGTCGGCGCTGTGCGCGGCCTCGCCGATTCCTGGCAGGTCACGGTGCTGTTGAAGGGCCGCGCCACGCTGGTCGCCGCCCCGGGCCGTCCCGTGCTGGTCAACGAAGCGGGCGGCTCGTGGGCGGCCACCGCGGGCGCGGGCGACGTGCTCTCGGGCATCATCGGGACGCTGTTGGCGGCAGGCCGAGAACCCGCCTGGTCGGCCGCCGCGGCAGCCCGAGTGCACGCGCTGGCCGCGAACCTGGCCGCCCACGAGCACGCGCCCGCCGGAACCCCTATCTCGGCAAGCGTCCTGGCCGCGCACGTCCGTCCCGCGATCGGCGTCCTGCGCGGCCTCGCCCACCCCTTCTGAGCCGCGCCGTCGTCCGTGATCGGTGTCATTCATGGCGACGATCACAGGGGACGACCGGCGCGTCAACCGAGTGGAACCGGAACCGAGCGCGCCCATAGACTCGACCGGAACCAACGCAACGACTGATCTCGAGAGCACATGGGTAACTCGCCGGGTACGCCCAGAACCCAGGTGGCACCGGACGCGGGACCTGAACGCGAATCCTGTACCACCCGGCTGGTACGGCCTGAATCCCCGGAGAGGCGGAACGGACTGCCGTGAATGCGCAAGTCGAAACGGTCATCGACCTGGACGCCATCGCCCACAACGTGCGAATCCTGCGCGAACACGCGGGCGACGCCGCGGTGATGGCAGTGGTGAAGGCCGACGGCTACAACCACGGCGCGGTCGAGGTCGGCCGGGCCGCGCTGGCCGCGGGCGCGACGGAACTGGGTGTGACGACGGTGGCCGAGGCGGTGCAGTTGCGTGCGGCCGGTATCACGGCGCCCATCCTGTGCTGGCTGCACAGCGCGGACACCGACTTCGCGGCCGCGGTGGCCGCCGACGTCGAGATCGGAGTGTCCTCGCAGGCCCATCTGCGGGCGGTCGAGGCCGCGGTCCGCGGCACCGGCCGTCCGGCGACGGTGACACTGAAGGTGGACACCGGCCTGAACCGCAACGGTGTGTCGCCTGCGGAATACCCGGAGGTCCTGACCGCGCTGCGCGCGCTGGTCGACGAGCAGGCGGTGCGCTTCCGCGCGATCTTCTCCCATCTCGCGCACGCCGACGAACCCGGGCATCCGAACAACGACGTGCAACGAGCCCGTTTCCTGGACGCGATCGCCACCGCCAAGGAGCACGGCCTGGAGCCGGAGCTGGTGCACATCGCCAACTCCGCCGCCACCCTCACCCGACCGGACCTGGCCTTCGACCTGGTCCGGCCCGGCATCGCCATGTACGGCCTTTCCCCGATTCCGGACGACGATTTCGGCCTGCGGCCCGCGATGACGTTCCAGGCCCGGGTCGTCCTGGTCAAGCGGGTGGCCGCAGGTGAAGGCGTCTCCTACGGGCACCAATGGATCGCGCCGCACGACACCACCGTCGCGCTGATTCCCGCCGGTTACGCCGACGGCGTGTTCCGCCCGTTGAGCGGACGATTCGACGTCTGGCTGGGCGGGGCACCGCGCAGGAACGTGGGACGGGTGTGCATGGACCAGTTCGTCGTCGACCTCGGTGACAACGCGGCGGGCGTCCGGGAAGGCGATACCGCGATCCTCTTCGGTGCGCGACCGCATGCCCAGGACTGGGCGGATCTGCTCGGCACCATCCACTACGAAGTGGTGTGCTCGCCGCGCGGCAGGGTCACCCGCCGCTACACCGGTGCCGTGCGGTGAGCCGCTTCCGGATGACCCCGCTGCGCGGCGGGCTGGCCACGGTGGGTGTCGTCGGTGCGCTGGCCGGCGCCCATGCCCTTCGGCGCGCCGGTGCGCGGGTGCTGTGGCCCGCGAGGGGCGACGACTACCGCGACGAGAATTTCGGGCTGATCGATGCCGACCGCGCCGGAACGGTGCTCGCCGACGACGGTGTGCCCCTGGCCACGCGGACCTGCGGTCCCGACGACGCGCCGGTGACGGTGATCTTCGCGCACGGCTTCTGCAACAGCATGGCGTCTTTCCACTTTCAGCGGCGTGACCTGGAAAAGCGGTGGGGCGCACGCATTCGCATGGTGCTGTTCGATCTGCGCGGACACGGTCGTTCCGGCGTGCCGAGCGCCGCGAGCTGTACCGTCGCCCAGCTCGGCTGTGATCTCGCCGCCGTCCTGCGCGCCACCGCTCCGGCCGGTCCGGTGGTCTTGGTCGGTCATTCGCTGGGCGGGATGGCGATCCTGGCCGCGGCCGCGCGATTCCCGGACCTGTTCGCGGCCAGAGTGATCGGGATCGCACTGCTGTCGACCACTGCCGCCGGTGTGACGGCGGCGGGTGTCGGGCAGCTGTTGCGCAATCCCGCGATCGACGGCTTCCGGCTGGCCGTGCACACCGCGCCCGCCCTGGTGCAGGCGGGCCGCGTCACCGCGCGGCACGTGATCACCCCGATCCTGCACGTCAGCTCGTTCCACGGCCCGGTGAGCCCCACGCTGTCGCGCTTCACGACGCTGATGATCGATCAGACGCCGATGGAGACCATCGTGAAGTTCCTCCAGGCGATCGAGCTGCACGACGAGTCGGCGGCGCTACCCGCGCTGGCGGGCACACCGGCCCTGGTGCTCGGCGGCGGGCGCGACCTGGTGATCCCGTTTCGCAATTCGCGTGCCTTGGCCGCCGCGCTGCCCGGCAGCGAACTCATCCGGCTGGAAGGCGCGGCGCACATGCCGCATATGCAGTACCCGGACATCGTCAACGCCGCGCTGGATCGATTGCTGGTGCGCGCGGGCGCGGTCGACCCGTCGGGCTCGGAGGTGGCCGGTGGCTGAACCACGGCAACGAATCCTGCCCACCGTCGCCGACACCGAGGCGCTCGGCCGGGAACTGGCCGCGGATCTGCGCGCCGGTGATCTGGTGGTGCTCGACGGTCCGCTCGGCGCGGGCAAGACCGCGCTCACCCGTGGCATCGCCGCGGGGCTCGGCGTGCAGGGCCGGGTCAGCTCGCCGACGTTCATCATCGCCCGCCAGCACCGCGCCGGGCAGCGCGAGGACGGACCGTCGGTGCCCCTGGTGCATGTGGACGCCTACCGGCTCGGCGGCGACCTGGACGAGCTGGACGCCCTGGACCTGGACACCGATCTGCATCAGGCGGTGGTCGTCGTGGAGTGGGGGCGCGGCGTGGTGGAGCACCTCGCGGAGCGGCACCTGCGCGTGCTGCTGTCGCGCGCGCCGGATTCGGATGTGCGCACCGCCATCTGGGAATGGGTGGGTTAGCTCTCAGGTAGCTCTGCGTCGGTGCCTCCTACCACCCGGTATCGTTGGCCCAATCATGCTTGTACTAGCCGTCGACACCGCGACACCCGCCGTCACAGCGGGACTGGTGGACCTGGAGCAGGGCGCCGGCGCGGCGGACCCCGTCCGGGCACGCACCATCGCCTACCGGGTACGGGTCGACCCCCGCGCCCATGCCGAGGTGCTCACCCCGCAGATCCTCGAATGCCTCACCGAGGCAGGTCGTTCCAGGACCGACATCGACGCGATCGTCGTCGGCGTCGGGCCGGGTCCGTTCACCGGCCTGCGCGTCGGCATGGCCACCGCCGCCGCGTTCGGTGACGCGCTCGGCATCCCGGTGTACGGCGTGTGCAGCCTCGACGCGATAGCGGCCGACGCGGCCGTCGACCCCGCCGTGGCACCCCCGGTCGAGCTCCCGCCCGAGGCCGAACTGCTCGTGGTGACCGACGCGCGGCGGCGCGAGGTGTACTGGGCGCGGTACCGGGAGGGCGCGCGCGTAGCCGGACCCGAGGTGTGCAAGCCCTCGGAATTGGACGAGGGTCAGGCCACGGCGATCGCCGGATCCGCCTCGCACGTCGACTTCTTCGATCTTCCCGTGCTCCCCGCCGAGACCCCCTCGCCCGCCGGTTTGGTGCGCGTGGCCGCCCCCGAGCTGCTGTCGCGCAGCGTGCCGGAGCCGCTGGTTCCGCTGTACCTGCGCAGGCCGGACGCGGTCGAGAACGCTTACCGCCGACTCGACCGGACGGGAGCGTGAGGCTGATGGCGTTCCGGATCGAGCCGATGGTGGCCGACGACATCACACGCTGCGTGGAACTGGAGCAGTTGCTGTTCCCGGAGGACGACCCGTGGGCCGCCGTGGCGTTTCAGTCCGAGCTGGCCGGCCGGCACAACCGCTACATCACCGCGCGCGACGAGGACGGGCGAATGATCGGCTACGCGGGTATCGCCCTGCTGGGTGACGCCGAACACCCCGAGGCCGAGGTGCACACCATCGGTGTCGATCCCCGCTGCCATCGCGCCGGGGTCGGCACGCTCCTGCTGGAGGCGCTGCTCGCCGAGGCGGGCAGGCGTGGTGGACCGGTGTTCCTGGAGGTCCGCACCGACAACGCGCCCGCGATCGCGCTGTACGCCAAGCACGGCTTCCACATCATCGGATTGCGCAAGAACTACTACCACCCCAGTGGCGCGGACGCGTACACGATGCGTAGACCCGCGCTGACCAGCGAGGATCGGTGGCGGACACCGGACGAGGTGCTGTCGTGATCATCATGGGCATCGAAAGCTCCTGCGACGAAACCGGAGTCGGCATCGTCCGCAGGAACCCCGACGGCACCTGCGAATTGCTCGCCGACGAGGTCGCCTCGAGCGTCGACCAGCACGCGCGCTTCGGCGGCGTCGTCCCGGAGATCGCCTCGCGCGCACATCTCGAGGCGATCGTGCCCGCCATGCGCCGCGCGCTGTCGGCGGCGGGTATCGCGAAACCGGACGCGCTGGCGGTGACCATCGGCCCGGGCTTGGCCGGTGCGTTGCTGGTCGGCGTCGCCGCCGCGAAAGCGTATGCGGCGGCGTGGGATGTGCCCTTCTACGCGCTGAACCATCTCGGCGGGCACGTCGCGGTGGACACGCTGGAACACGGGCCGATGCCGCCGTGCGTCGCGCTGCTGGTGTCGGGCGGGCACACCCACCTGCTACACGTCACGGATCTGTCCGAGCCGATCGTGGAGCTGGGCAGCACCGTCGACGACGCGGCGGGCGAGGCGTTCGACAAGGTGGCGCGCCTGCTCGGGCTGGGTTTCCCCGGCGGTCCCGCGCTGGACGCCGCCGCGGCGGCCGGTGATCCGCGCGCCATCGCGTTTCCCCGTGGCATGACCGGGCCGCGCGACCCGCGCTACGACTTCTCCTTCTCGGGCCTCAAGACCGCGGTGGCCCGGCACGTGGAGGCGGCGCAGCGCGACGGCGTGGCCGCGGACGATCTGCCGATCCCCGACATCGCGGCGTCGTTCCAGGAGTCGGTCGCGGATGTGCTGACCATGAAAGCGATTCGGGCGGCTCAGGATGTCGGCGTCGGCACGCTGGTGCTCGGCGGCGGAGCCACGGCCAACTCGCGGATCCGTTCGATGGCCGAGGAGCGCTGTACTGCGGCAGGTTTGACGCTGCGGGTGCCCAAGCCCCGGCTGTGCACGGACAACGGCGTGATGATCGCCGCGCTCGGCGCGCATGTCATCGCGGGTGGCGCGGCCCCTTCGCCGCTGACGGTCGCCACCGACCCCGGTCTGCCGGTGTCGGTCAGTATGGTTCGCTGACCTGCTCGTACTCGGTGACCGGCCGGATCGACGGGTTCCGCTGCGATCGCCGGGTCAGCTCGCTCGGCGGGGCCGATACCGGCACACGGATGCCGTCCGCGGGCTCGATGGACAGTGCCTCGATGATGTCGGTCGACGGACGACCGGAGACGAGCGGCCGGGCTCACGACTGTGGAGATCAGTTCGGCGCCAGGAGTCCCGGATCAGACGAGGCCCCTGAATGACCCCGAGGCGGTAACGGCAGGCTCGACCACGCGGGCGCCTGGGCCGGACTCGTGCCGGGCGTCGTCGCGCTGGGCGCCACGGGTCCGAAGGTCCGGCTCGCCTGCGGCGAACTGCCCGGCGCGGCATTCGGATTGCCGAACAGCGGACCGAGCAGTTCGGGGAACGGGATCGGCGGAAGGTTCGGATCCGGGCGCAGCGTGGGCTGCGTGGGCGGAATCACCTGCGTGGCCGTCGCACCGCCGGTGCTGCTCTGCGGCCGGTGTTCCGTGGTGGTCGGCGCGACGCCGGTGCTGTCCGGCGTGCGGTCGTGCGTACCGGCCGCCGCGGTCGGGAGCGGTGGGGATGTCGGGTTCGGCAGCTGGGAAGCGCTGCTCGTGGTCCCGGCGGGGGAGACCTCGTCGTCCGCGGTGGGGGAGAACGTCTTGACCCCGTACCCGACGATCAGCCCGACGACCACGATCGCACCGGCCAGGGTGCCGAACACCTTGGTGACCGTGCCCGCGGGAACATCGCCGCCGAGCGCGCCGACCGGGAACACCGAGGGCTGCACCGAATCGGCGACCAGGGCCGCGCCTTTCGCGGTCACCGCCTCCGGGTCCGGCACGGTGAACACCGGGACGTCCAGCGCGGCGGTGAGGGTGTCGAGCACGGCGGGGATGTTGGCGCCGCCTCCGATGACCGCGACCGCCTGCGGTTGCCGGGGCGACCGCGCGAACGCCGTCGTGACGAAGCGGGCGAGATCGCGCAGCAGGTCGGCGATCAACTCTTCGAAGTCGGCCCTGGTCAGCTTCAGCGGACGCCCGGCGACGTGGTCGATGGTGACCGCGGGCGCGATGGACAGGTGCTCCTTCGCCGCGCGGCCTCGGTTGGTGAGCATGCCGCGGTTCGGGCGGGTACCGCGCCTGGCGAAGTGCATGTCCACCAGATGCTGGTAGATGAGGTCATCGATCGCCTTGCCGCTGACGGTCGCGGTGCGATCGGAACGGAGCAGGGAGCCCTCGGCCCGGTCGGCGACGGTGACGCTGAGCCCCGAAGCGCCGAGATCGATGATGGCGACGGTGTCGTAACGGTCCAGCAGACCGGTGTGCCGCAGGTACGTCAGCGCGGCGGTGCCTTCCGGGATCAGCCGCAGCTCACGCTGTTTGCCGGTGGCCGAGCGGATGATCTGCGCCTGCTCCTTGGTGCGGTAGGCGACCGCGACGCTGGTGGGCGGCTGACCGGTCATCGGCTCGAAATCGCGTGGGCCACCCGCGAACCGGCCGACCGGACGGATGATCTCGCGCGGCGGCTGCGTGGTCGGCAGCTGCGTGGTCATCAACTCGATCGAGGACGCCACCAGGTCGCCGAGATCGGAATGGGCCGCGTCGGCGGAGACGACGCGGTAATCGAAGCTCTGCATGCCGTTCGGCGCGGTGGAGACCAACGCCGAGCACACGACCTCGGCCCCGGCCGAGATGCCGAGGGATGTTCGCATGTTCACCTCCCTTCGAGCGGATGGTCATGGTGTCGCCGACCATCTCGAATCAACTGCCGGACCGCGGTATGGATGACGCGCGACCCGGACCGGGAAACGAACCGGCCCCTCGTCCGTGTGGGTCGCGGGGACCGGCCATGGATCACGTGTGTCTTGCTCTCTGGTGAAGCTGGTGGTGCAACGATCGTGCTGCGGCGCTGCGAGTCTCGGCGACGCTGTGGTACCCCTGGGTCGCCGCGCCGCCGCCTGATCGGCGACGAACCGGCGGCCGGACCGCAGCCGTCGTCAATAGTGTCACAATCCGTTATCCGAACGTTACTGTTTTCCCGAACTTATCGCCAAGCCCGCAGCGTCTCGGGCGCGCCGCGGCAAAGTTGGCACCGCCCAGCCTTGAGCGCTGGCACTCTCATGTATAGAGTGCTAGTCGGCACTGTGTGTAGTGCTTGTGCCAGCAGCTTGACCACTGGGCAGGGGTCCCGGCACCCGCGACGACGGGGCTATGCGCAGGGTCAGCATCGTGACCAACCGACGCGTCCGGAACAACGGTTCCGGACGACCGAATCCCCTGAAAGTGGAGGGCTCAACGTGGCGAGCGTGAACATCAAGCCGCTCGAGGACAAGATCCTCGTCCAGGCCAACGAGGCCGAGACGACGACGGCCTCCGGCCTGGTCATCCCCGACACGGCGAAGGAAAAGCCGCAAGAGGGCACCGTTGTCGCCGTCGGTCCCGGCCGGTGGGACGACGAGGGCGAGAAGCGCATCCCGCTGGATGTCCAGGAGGGTGACACCGTCATCTACAGCAAGTACGGCGGCACCGAGATCAAGTACCAGGGCGAGGAGTACCTCATCCTGTCGGCGCGCGACGTGCTGGCCGTCGTCACCAAGTAGCCGATCGGGCACGCATGCGTTCCGCCCCGGTGTCTCTCGTGACCCGGGGCGGAACGCGTTCGGCGCCGACACCCCGGCACTGAAACACGCGGTGCGAGCGACGGGCCCGTAGGCGGCAGCCTGCGTAACCACGGAGGGCCCCGGGAGCACCACCCATCGGACACAGCGGTGCGAGCGACGGGCCCGTAGGCGGCAGCCTGCGTAACCACGGAGGGCCCCGGGAGCACCACCCATCGGACACGCGGTGCGAGCGATGGGCTCCGGAGCGCCGCAATCCACTACAGGAGCGAATTCCCATGGCAAAGCAGATCGAGTTCGACGAGAAGGCTCGCCGGGCTCTGGAACGCGGCGTCGACAAGCTCGCCGACGCGGTCAAGGTCACCCTGGGCCCGCGCGGACGGCACGTCGTGCTCGCGAAGTCCTTCGGCGGCCCGACCGTCACCAACGACGGCGTCACCATCGCGCGCGAAATCGAGCTCGAGGACCCGTTCGAGAACCTCGGCGCGCAGCTGGTCAAGAGCGTCGCCACCAAGACCAACGATGTCGCGGGCGACGGCACCACCACCGCCACCGTGCTGGCCCAGGCGCTGGTTCGCGCCGGGCTGAAGAACGTTGCGGCGGGCGCGAACCCGATCGCGATCGGCTCGGGCATCGCCAAGGCCGCCGACGCGGTCTCCGAGGCGCTGCTCGCGCTGGCCACCCCGGTCTCCGGTGAGCAGGCCATCGCGCAGGTCGCGACGGTGTCCTCGCGCGACGAGGAGATCGGCGAGATGGTCGGCAAGGCGCTGACCACCGTCGGCAAGGACGGCGTCGTCACCGTCGAGGAGTCCTCGACGCTGCAGACCGAACTGGTCGTCACCGAGGGCGTGCAATTCGACAAGGGTTACCTGTCGCCCTACTTCATCACCGATCCCGACAGCCAGCAGGCCGTGCTGGAGGACGTGTTCGTCCTGCTGCACCGCGAGAAGATCAGCTCGCTGCCGGACTTCCTGCCGCTGCTGGAGAAGATCGCGGAGAGCGCCAAGCCCGTCCTGATCATCGCCGAGGACGTGGAGGGCGAGGCGCTGTCGACCCTGGTGGTCAACGCCATCCGCAAGACGATCAAGGCCGTCGCGGTGAAGGCGCCGTTCTTCGGCGACCGCCGCAAGGCGTTCCTCGACGACCTGGCCGTGGTCACCGGTGGCACCGTGGTGAACCCGGATCTGGGCATCACGCTGCGCGAGGCGGGCCTGGACGTGCTCGGCAAGGTGCGTCGCGTCGTGGTGACCAAGGACGACACCACGATCATCGACGGCGCCGGTTCCGCGGCGGACGTGGAGGCGCGTGTCGCGCAGCTGCGCCGCGAGATCGAGTCCACCGATTCCGACTGGGATCGCGAGAAGCTCGAGGAGCGGCTGGCCAAGCTGGCCGGTGGCGTCGCGGTGATCAAGGTCGGTGCGGCCACCGAGACCGCGCTCAAGGAGCGCAAGTACCGCGTCGAGGACGCGGTGAGCGCCGCCAAGGCCGCCGTGGAGGAGGGCATCGTGCCCGGAGGCGGCACCGCGCTGGTGCAGGCCGCGAGCAAGCTCGTCGAGCTGCGCGACTCGCTGTCCGGTGACGAAGCCGTCGGCGTCGAGGTGGTCCGCACCGCGCTGCGGGCGCCGCTGTACTGGATCGCCACCAACGCGGGCCTGGACGGCGCGGTGGTGGTCAGCAAGGTGGCCGAGGGCAAGGAGGGCTTCAACGCCGCCACGCTCACCTACGGCGACCTGCTCACCGATGGCGTCGTCGACCCGGTGAAGGTGACCCGTTCGGCCGTCGTGAACGCGGCGTCGGTCGCGCGTATGGTGCTCACCACCGAGAGCGCCGTGGTCGAAAAGCCGGCCGAGGAGCAGAACGAGCACGGCCACCACGGCCACTCGCACTGAACCGGCCGTCGGGCAGGACAACCGGCAAGGCCCCCGAACCGCGCGGTTCGGGGGCCTTGCCGGTTCTCGCGGCACGGGACGCGACTACCGGTGATAGGTTCCGAAGCTCGACACGCTGTCTGCCGCGGGACCGGAAGGGTCGGCGGATGGTCCGGACCGTCGGGCCCGTACGCGTGGAGCGGGAATGCCTGGCGCGACGCCGGGTTCAGCTGGCGACCGGCGGCTGTTCCGCGGCGATGGCCGCGAGTAGGCGAGCACGCAGCGCGGGCGGCGGAGCGGCCGCCGTGGCGGTGGCGAGAGCGGAGAGCGCTTCTTTGGTGTCTCTGACTTCCCGGATGAACTCCGCGCGTAGCACGGGGTCCTCGCTGTCGAACAGTTCCTGCACTTCTTGATGGTCTTCGTCGTCGATCGATCCGAGCGCGACGGTGTGCGCGAGATCGATCTGGCGTTCGTTCATCTCACGTCACCCCCAAACTTTTCTTCAGTCGTGTCAATCCGTCCCGAATCCGGGACTTAACCGTAGGTAACCCTACGTCGAGGTAGGTGGCTACCTCCGCATAGGTGCGCCCACCGTAGTAGGCGAGCGAGATGGCTTCCCGCTGGGTTTCGGTGAGTGTGGCGAGACCGGCCAGGACGGCCTGTTGGTCGAGCCTGCGCTCGACCTCTTCGGTGACCTCGTCGAATTCGTTGCCGAGCACCCGTATCCCGTAGGCGACCTCGCGCTGGGTGTGGGCCTGTTCGGCGCGGACCCGGTCGACAGCGCGCCGGTGGGCGAGCGTCATCAACCACGTCACCGCGGAACCCTTCGCCGGATCGAAGCTCGATGCCATCCGCCAGATCTGCAGATAGACCTCCTGTGTGGTCTCCTCCGCGTATCCAGGATCGTGCAGCACGCGCAACACCAGACCGAAGACGCGCGCACACGTCCGGTCGTACAGTTCGGCGAATGCTTCCTGGTCGGCTCGGCCGCACCGATGCAGAAGCGCGGCGAGCTCGATACTTTCGGCTGCGCGTGCCGTAACCGCAGAATCCACCGTGGGTGGGAAGGCTTCTCTTCGGAACGAGTCGCCCTCTGCGGCTGGCGGCCGCGTTGTCACAACGCTCCATTCTGTGTCATCGGTCACTACCGTAGCGTGCCGCTATGACCTCCCTTCCGGTGGGGTGTCCACAAGCCCGGCGCGGAACCGGCGCCGCGTTGCGAAAAGCGCCGACACGCCGGTTATCTCGGGAGGAGACACGCCGTGACACGCCGAGCACTGTCGCACCGTGCCGGAAACGGCAGAGTTACGGTTCCCGGCCCTCGCTCAGCGGCCGGCCGATCGTTGGTGACGATCGGAACCCACACGCCGAGTACCGGTGCTGAACCGATCACCGTGTCGCGTGAGCGGCTCGACCGGAGCATGTTGCAGTGGCCCGTTATTTGCTAGGAATTCGACGCCCGGTGGCGTGTGGATGGGAGGGGATTGATTCAGACGGCCATGCGGCGACGGTTGCGCCGCGCGTGCATCTCGCGCTCCGTCTCCGACATGCCGCCCCAGATGCCGTAGGGCTCGCTGACTTTCAGCGCGTGAGTGCGGCATTGCATGAGCACCGGGCAGGTGCGGCAGATCTCCTTGGCACGCATCTCGCGCGCGGTGCGGGCTCGGCCACGCTCGCCATCGGGATGGAAGAACACCGCGGAATCCTGCCCGCGGCACGATCCTCGCATCTGCCAATCCCAGATATCGGCGTTGGGTCCCGGGAGGTGGGTCGGCATGGGCATGGTGAACTCCTCGTGGTGCGAGCTCGTCAGCGTTGTCGAGCAGTTGTCCTGCAACAGTTGTGGGCCACGACGCCGTGTCGGCGACGGTGCCCGGGCTCGCCCTTCGCGGTCGCTGCAATTTCGCGCGGCGCCGTCTGTGGCGATGAGCTACGTTAGGTCCAGCCGCGAAATTCCGTCAATAGTTCGGCGCAGCACTTTTCCAAATCTCGCGCTGTGAAATTTAACCTCCGAACTGTTTACTTTTCGCGTTGGTTCCGGCGATACTGTTCGGTTGGCCGGAGGCCCGTTGTATCCGCATGTGTCGTGGGCGATCAGATTTACGCAGGTAGGGCCGCTTTTTGTGGTGCGGAGCCGCTTCGGCCCGGATGATGCGGGCATGACGACGGCCGCGCCCGCGGCCGAGGGGGTCCGGGGCGCGCGGATCCGAAGATGGCGGAAACGGGGCGGGCAGGTTAATTACGCGAAACGCGCATGAATTCCCGGCGCGGCCGCTCGGCGATTGCCAGGGCTAGATTTACCTAATGGAAACATCGGCTCGACGGCGGAAATGCCGAGTGCCGGCCCGTCCGTGGTCGCTCACCTTTCGTCGTCCCGGCCCGCGTGCCGCACAGGATAGAGTGCGCCCGTGTTCGCGCCCGCTCCGCTCGGAGATCCTCACGTCGCGGTCCTCGCCGAGGCCGCCTTCGGCGCCGATCCGGGGCGCGCTGCCGCCGAGTTGCCGCCCGCCTCGGACGCACTCGGCGGGTGGTATCGCGCGGTGGTCCTCGGCGGCCAGGGGCGTTATGCCGCGGCGCGTGCCGAATTGCGAAGGGTATGCAACCACAGCACCGACCCGGTCCTCCTCTCACTGGCGGGAAGTACCGCGGGCTCTTTTCTGCGCCAGCTCGGCAGGCACGAGCGTGCGGCGGCGTTCGACGGGCGGGCCGCCGCGCTGATCCTCACCACCGGCGCGCGGGCGGAAGCCGGCTCCGGGAGTTCTTCGGAGGAGACGGGCGGTTACCGTCCCAGCCGCGCCGACGCGATCTGTGACGCGCTCACCGGGCTCGCCGCCGACGCGCTCGGGACCGGGCGGCTCGCGCTGGCCGATCGGCTGCTGCGGCGCAGCGCGTCGGCGGCACGGCAGTACGGGGCCGGTTGGCGTCCGGCGATCCGCCTGGGCTGGGTGTCCGCCGAAACCGCCCTGGCGGCAGGTGATTTCGAGACGGCGGCGGCGCACGCGGCGACCGCGCTCGAGCTGGCCGACCGATCCCCGTCGGTGCGGCACCAGGTCAAGTCCCGCCTGCTGGTCGCCGCGGCCGACGCGGCCCGCGACGCGCGCGGACGATCCGGTGTTTCCGCCGAGGACGTCGCCGAGCAGTGCCGCGAACACGGACTGCTGCCGTTGCGCTGGGCTTGTGCCATGCTCCGCGCCGGTTCCGGCGCACCGGATGCGGCGGCCGAGGCGGCCGAGTGCGCCGCGGTCATCGCCCGTGCCGGCGGAGCGTTGCGCCCGCTGGGTGGCGGCTAGGTGATCACGGAGTCCACCGTGTTGCCAAGTTCCGGCCATCGGGTCGCTATTGTTAGATCCGTTCCGCCCCTTCGGTGGAAGCACTGGTCGTCACCGGACCGTGCCACTTGTAACGCCAGGAATATCTCTGACGATGACGCACACGGGCGAAGAGTTGGACCTCGCCGTCACTGCCGCTGCGCAGGGCGACAGATCCGCTTTAGCTCAGGTACTGGAGATGATCCGCCCGCTGGTGGTGCGCTACTGCCGCGCGCGGATCGGAGCCGCGGAGCGTGGGCAGCTCTCCGCGGACGACGTTGCGCAGGAGGTTTGCCTGGCTGTGATGACAGCCTTGCCCAGGTATCAAGACCAGGGCAGGCCCTTCATGGCCTTTGTTTACGGGATCGCTTCGCACAAGGTCGCCGACGCTCATCGCAATGCCGCCCGTAACAAGGCGGAGGCGATGGCCGAAGTACCAGATGTCATATCCACCGACCAGGGACCGGAACAACGAGCTCTCGAATCAGAGACGAGCAGACAGATGAACCGTTTGCTCGCGACGCTTCCCGAGAAGCACCGAGAGATCTTGATCCTGCGCTTGGTCATGGGTTTGTCAGCGGAAGAAACCGCAGTCGCCGTGGGCAGTACGGCGGGTGCGATCCGGGTGGCCCAACACAGGGCACTCGCGAAACTCAAGTCACAAGTGGCGAGGGCAGGTGAAATGTATGGCTAGGGATGGCGAGCGCGGTCGGGGTGACTGGAAGGCGCGGCTTGGATCGCGAAACAGCGGTCCCTACGCCGAGGCGTCCGGGGACACCGGCCCGGTCGACATCGCCGCGGTACGCCGCGACGATGCTCTGATCGACGCCATCGCCAGCGATGGTCCGGTGCATACCGACAGCGCCGAGGAGTATCAGCTCGCGACGTTGCTCGCGGATTGGCGAGCGGAACTGATCGCACCTCCGATGCCGGCCGAACCGGACCTGGATGCGATCGTGGCCGCGGTGAACCAGGAGATCGGCGCGCGGCAGGTTCGCATCGGGGCGCCCACTGGCGGGCGACTGAGGCTTCTGCGTCCGATCATGGGTGCCGCGGCCGCGCTGGCCTTGGTCTTCGGCGGCATGACGGCGTTCTCGTACAACGCTGAGCCGGGTGATCCGCTGTGGCGGGTCAAGGAGGTTGTGTTCAGCGAACAGGCCCAGACCACCGTGGTGCAGCGTGCGGGCAACGATCTGAACGAGGCCTCGACGCTGGTCTCGCAGAATCCCGCCGAGGCGAAGGTGCGCTTGGAGCGGGCCAAGGAGAACGCCGCGCAGGTCAGCGATCCGGACAAGCGCGCCGAGCTGATGAACCAGTGGGAGCAGTTGCTCGCGAAGCTTCGCACGGTGGATAAGGAACTGGCCGACCAGCTCGAGTCGACGGTGCCCAAGACCACCGATCCGCGCGCTACCCCCGGCACCAGCGCGACCACGAAGCCCAACCAGTCGACCGGCGGGACGTCCACAATCGTGCAGCAGCCGGGCGATGCGACGAAGCCTTCGACCACGGTCGATGCCACCGCTCCGAACGGGGGCGGGACATCGAACGGCGGCGGAACTTCGAACGGTGGCGGCGCGCCGACCACGGTGCCGCCGGTGACCACGGTGCCTCCGGTGACCACCCAGCCGCCGGCGACCGTGGAACCGACGGTTCCGCAGGAGCCGCCGGTCACGGAGGTCAAGCCGCCGCCTACGGGTGGGCCCACGGCGGACACCGGTAATCCGTCGGCGCAGCAGCCGCCCACCGCTCCCACACAGGGCAACACCGGTACGAACGGCAACAATCAGCCGCCGACCTTCAGCGTGCCCGTCATCCCCAACCCGGGGTCGTTCGTGCCGCCCGGTCGCTGATAGACGAAGTAACCGCGTAAGGCAAGAACCGATCGCCGGCAGGCGGTCGGTTTTTTGTCTTTGCGGCGACGGTCTGTGGGGCGAGGCCCATCGGGCCATGAGTCATCGGCGTGTCGGCCCGCGACGGGGCCTCGATGTCCGCTTGCCGAAGTGAGTGTGTGCGTCGAGAATCACATCGGCAAGGGCTGGGTACGCGAGCCTCGAGAGGCCCGCGTGCGTATCGGTGAGGGCGGTCTCAGCCGTCGAATCCGTCGAACCCGTCGCCGTGAAAAGCCTCGTTCATCGAGGCGTCCGCGTAGCCCCGGCAGTAGTCCCAGGTGACGTACGCTTCCGGCGTCGGGTCGTAGGCGGGCTCGTGCGGGCGGACCGTGCCGTCGACCAGCAACTGAAGCAAGTTGGCGCGCAACATGTCCCAGTCGTGGTAATGGTCCTGCCTGCAGTCTTCGCAGCTGACCACGAGACCGCGGATGCCGCGGTGGGCCAGCAGCGCCTCGTACACCGCGAGGTCGGCGAGATCCTCCTCGACCGCAAGGCGCTCGTGGGGATCCAGCGGTTCGCCGGGCTCGATGGCGTCGAGCGCGGCGGACGGGTCGGAGGGGTCTCCGGCGAACGGATCCGGCGGCAAGCCAGGTGGTAGATGGTCACGCACATCCCCACGGTACGCAGAACAGGGTGGTCTGCGCCAGCGATGCGGCCCGCCAGTTTCGGTGGTGGGCTCACTTCGTCGGCGAGTTCACCGGACAGATACCATGGAGCACAGGCTACGGCGGGTCTCGACCGCACCGCCGCCGAACCACGTCCATCCCATCAGCCGTCACGGCGCAGGTCATGCCCGCGCCGGTCGCTATCGACGTCCAGGAGGGGTCGATCCGAATGAGTAATCCCGTACCGGGCGAACGACTCGCAGTCCGCCCTCCTACGGGTGGCGACGATCCGAACAAGATCGCCATGCTCGGCCTCACATTCGATGATGTGCTGTTGCTGCCTGCCGCCTCGGATCTCATCCCCAGTTCTGTCGAGACCTCCAGCCGGCTCACCAGGGAGATCCGCCTGCGGACCCCGCTGGTCAGTTCGGCCATGGACACGGTGACCGAGGCACGGATGGCGATCGCCATGGCCCGCGCGGGCGGCATGGGTGTGTTGCACCGCAACCTCTCGGCAGCCGACCAGGCCGCCCAGGTGGAGACGGTCAAGCGGTCGGAGGCCGGCATGGTCACCGACCCGGTGACCTGCCGCCCGAACGACACTCTCGCCGAGGTCGACGCCATGTGCGCCAGGTTCCGCATCTCCGGCCTTCCGGTGGTGGACGAGACCGGTGCGCTTGTGGGCATCATCACCAACCGCGACATGCGGTTCGAGGTGGACCAGAACCGCCGCGTCGCCGACGTGATGACGAAGGCTCCGCTGATCACCGCGCAGGAGGGCGTGACCGCCGAGGCCGCGCTGGGGCTGCTGCGCAGGCACAAGGTGGAGAAGCTGCCGATCGTCGACGGCAACGGACGCCTGCGCGGCCTGATCACCGTCAAGGACTTCGTCAAGACCGATCAGTACCCCCACGCCACCAAGGACCGTGACGGCCGCCTGCTGGTCGGCGCCGCGGTCGGTGTCGGTGAGGACGCGTGGTCGCGTGCCATGACGCTGGCCGACGCGGGCGTCGACGTGCTGGTGGTGGACACCGCGCACGGTCACCAGGCGCAGGTGCTGCAGATGGTGACCAAGGTCAAGACCGAGGTCGGCGATCGAATCCAGGTGGTCGGCGGCAACGTGGCCACCCGTGCGGGCGCGGCGGCCCTGGTCGAAGCGGGCGCGGACGCCGTCAAGGTGGGCGTCGGCCCCGGCTCCATCTGCACCACCCGTGTCGTCGCGGGCGTCGGCGCGCCGCAGATCACCGCGATCCTGGAGGCGGTCGCCGCGTGCAAGCCCGCGGGCGTCCCGGTGATCGCCGACGGCGGCATCCAGTTCTCCGGCGACATCGCCAAGGCCATCGCCGCGGGCGCGTCCACCGTGATGCTCGGCTCGCTGCTCGCGGGCACCGCCGAGTCGCCAGGCGAGCTGATCCTGGTCGGCGGCAAGCAGTTCAAGAGCTACCGCGGCATGGGCTCGCTGGGCGCCATGCAGGGTCGCGGCCAGGCCAAGTCGTTCTCCAAGGACCGCTACTTCCAGGACGACGTACTGGCCGAGGACAAGCTGGTCCCCGAGGGCATCGAGGGCAGGGTGCCGTTCCGCGGCCCGGTCAACCAGGTGATCCACCAGCTGGTCGGCGGCCTGCGCGCTGCCATGGGCTACACCGGCTCCCAGTCGATCGCGCATCTGCAGGAGGCCCAGTTCGTGCAGATCACCGCGGCGGGCCTGAAGGAGAGTCATCCGCACGACATCACCATGACCGTCGAGGCCCCTAACTACACCGGACGCGGTTAGCCCACTAGGTTCATGTACAGGACCAACCGGTCCGTGCATGATGGAGCTTGCCCACCGGCTGTGGCGGAGAGCAAGCCGCGCGGGAGTTGGCGGTTCATTCGTGCTGCCCACCTGCCCCCATAAGTAACCACTGGAGGCGTGAGTCTTACGAGCGCCGTTCGCGGCCCGGGTCGCGTTCCAGCGGTCGAAGCGCATGCGCCGAAGGCGCGAGTCTCGATCGCTGGAACGCGAGCCATCGGGGGCCGCGAACACGCAGCGCCGCAGGCGCTGCCAAAAATTAAGGAGATTTCGCGTGCGCGACATGGTGGAGATCGGCATGGGCCGGACCGCCCGGCGTACCTATGAGCTGGACGACGTCGATATCGTCCCCTCGCGCCGGACCCGCTCGTCGAAGCAGGTCTCGCTGTCCTGGCAGCTGGACGCCTACCGTTTCGAGATCCCGTTCCTCGCGCATCCCACCGACGCGCTGGTATCGCCGGAGTTCGCCATCGAGCTCGGCCGCCTCGGCGGGCTCGGCGTGATCAACGGCGAGGGTCTGTGGGCGCGGCACGCCGATGTCGGTGCGAAGATCGACCAGCTGCTCGAGCTGGTCGGCAAGGGCGGCTACGAGCGCGCCGTGGCGTTGCTGCAGGAACTGCACGCCGCGCCGATGCAGCCGGACCTGCTCGCCGCCGCGGTCGCGCAGGTCCGCGCCGCCGGTGTCACCGTGGCGGTGCGGGTGAGCCCGCAGAACGCGCGCACGCTCACCCCGGCGCTGCTGCAGGCCGGCATCGACCTGCTCGTTGTGCACGGCACGATCATCTCCGCCGAGCATGTCGGCGACGGTGAGCCGTTGAATCTGAAGACCTTCATCGCCGAACTGGACGTGCCCGTGGTCGCGGGCGGCGTGAGCGATCACCGCACCGCGCTGCACCTGATGCGCACCGGGGCGGCGGGTGTCATCGTCGGCTACGGCTCCTACCCCGGCGCGACGACCACCGGCGAGGTGCTGGGCATCGGCGTGCCGATGGCCACCGCGATCGCGGATGCCGCCGCCGCGCGCCGCGACTACCTGGACGAGACCGGCGGCCGCTACGTGCACGTCATCGCGGACGGCGACGTCGCCACCTCGGGGCAGCTGGCCAAGGCGATCGCGTGCGGCGCGGACGCCGCCATGCTCGGAGTTCCGCTCGCCGTGGCGGCGGAGGCGCCGGGCCGCGGCTGGTACTGGCCGTCGGCGGCCGCGCACCCTTCGGTTCCGCGCGGGTCGCTGCTGCACGTCGACGATCCGTGGGATCTCGGTGGCGAGCCGGTCGGTGACACGGTGCGCCCGAGCCTGGAGCGGGTGCTGTTCGGGCCGTCCGACGATCCGTTCGGATCGCTGAACCTCGTTGGTGGACTGCGTCGTTCGATGGCCAAGGCCGGTTACTCGGATCTGAAGGAATTCCAGAAGGTCGGCCTCAGCGTGCGCGCCTGAGCTCTGTTCGATTTGCAGCGCCTGCGGCGCTGCGTGTTCGCGGCCCCTCGATGGCTCGCGTTCCAGCGATCGAGACTCGCGCCTTCGGCCGACTCCGTGCGCGCGCCGGGCTGGAACAGTTTCGCC